>DATJRU010000258.1:0-9547 GCA_035504455.1 Vulcanimicrobiaceae bacterium | reverse complement strand
CCTGCTACAATGCCCTGACATGGCTGATTGGCGTCAGATTCAAGCGCGCATCCGCAAGGCGAAGAACAGCCCCGAAGCGCTCGCAAAACTTTCCGAACTCTATCAACGCACGCGCGACGCGATGGTGGCGTGGGAGCTCGGCTTGGTCGAGGAAAAAGCCGGCCACGCCGAAGAGGCCGGCAAGTGGTACACGATCGCCGCGCAGAGATTTCGCCGCTCTGACTGGAAGAAAAAGGCTGAAGACGCTTTGACCCGCCTGGGAATCGAGCTGCCTCCCGCGATGCCTGAACCGAGTGTGCCCAAGGCGGCACTCGCTTCGGAAGTTTCACCCGAGGACTCGGTGGGAAATCGCGCGGAACCTGGCGAAGACGAGGAGGAAGGGCCCGATCCCTTCAATCGAAGCATGCCGCTCGCGTTAGGTGAGATTCCGGACGACGAATCGACAGAGGTTGGTGAGAACGCTCCCGCAGAGGCTGCCACGAACGGCGGCGCCGGCGCGCCCGAAAAGAAAAAGCGGCGGCGCGGACGCCGCGGCGGACGCGGCCGTCGGCGCAAAGGAACGGGCGGCGCTCCGGGATTGCCCGCGCAAGCCTTCGCTGAAAACGCCGAATCCAGGTCCGCGCGGCCCGAGGCAGCGCCGCGCCCGGCCGTGGAGCGGCGTCCCGTGGAAACTCCGGCGCCCGATCATTCGGCGCAGCGCAGCCAGCGCCAGGCGCCCGTGGAGATGCCTCCGCCGCAACTGCCCTCCGAGCGCGCCGCGCATGGCCGCGGCGATCCGGCTCTCGCATCACGGATGGCGCACCTCGAATCTTTGCTCCGGCGGCTGGTCGCCAGTCCGCTGCACAAGCTCGACGAGGCAGACGAAGCTCCCGCCGGTCCTGGCGTGTTTCTGCTGTCGGATTCCGATCAGGTGACTTCTTATTACGTCGAGGCCTGCCAAACGCTTCGGATCGGCCTCGGCAACCTTGCGCGCGGCGGCAATCGCGGCGGAAGGCCGCAGCGAGGCCGCGGCGACTCCGAAGGGCTGAAGTCCAAGCTGGCCGATCACCTGGGCATCAATGAATCGAAAGTCTCGCAGTACATGAAGGACCACTGCATCGTCCGCTGGATCCAACTCGACGACGAGGCGGCCCACCTGGCGCATTTCGCCATCGGCGTTCTGCGGACGCCGCTGAACCTCGAATAGCAGATTAGCCCAAACTAACCTTGGGCTAAGTACAAGCGGCTGTTACCGTTTACCCGTACCAGCTGCCATTCGACCCCTGATTTGCCCCTTTCGCCGCACACCTGTGGACGCGCAGGCTGGACAGCAAGCAAACTATGGTACGGTAAGGCTTTAGGCCCAGCGTACTCGTACCCGAGATCCGTACTCGGCTTGCCCAGGGCGCAGCAGGATCCCAGATGGTTCGTTTTTACTGAGGAGGGGTGCAGCAAAATGGGAAACACTGTGAGCAATAATTTCTGGAAGACGATTGACTGGACGCTCTGCAAGAGCGCCAAGGTCACTTTCAACACCATCCAGTTCTTCAACAAATATAATCCGAATCCTTCCTTCACTCCGAAATGGTCGGATAAGCCGCTGCTGAAATCCTGGGAGAAGTCCAAGCCCACGCTCGGCTGGCCGCGCACCACGGATTCGCTTTGCCCCGAGTGCGTGAAGGAAGCGCGCGAAGCCATCACCAATGGCAAGAAGGATTGGACCGACCTCGTCCATGAGAAGGTCGGCGAGATCAAGGCGCAGATCATCGAGCGCGACGGCCAGGTCTGGATGGTGAAAGAGTGCCCCATCCACGGGAAGTGCGAAGACCTGATGGCGGTCGACGCCAAGTTCCTCGAGTGGATCGAAAAGAATTTCCCCGGCCGCGACATTCCGGCGCACAACGACGCGGATTTGCATCGGCACGGATCGAGCACGGTCCGCCACGGGCGCGGCGCGGTGCTCACCGTCGACCTGACCAACCGCTGCAACATGATGTGCGATCCCTGCTTCATGGACGCGAACCAGGTCGGCTACGTCCACGAACTCGGCTGGGATGAAATCACCGAGATTCTCGACAACGCGCTGAAGATCAAGCCGCGCCGTCAGATGTCCGTGCAGTTCTCGGGCGGCGAGCCCACGATGCACCCGCTCTTCATCGATGCGGTGCGCTACGCGCGCAAGATCGGCTACAACAGCGTGCAGGCCGCCACGAACGGCATCGAGTTCGCCAAGAGCAAGGAATTCTCGAAGAAGGCGTTCGAAGCCGGGATGCGCTACGCCTACCTGCAGTTCGACGGCATCGGCAACGACGCCAACAGCCACCGGCAGGTCGGCAACCTCTTCGACGTGAAGCTGCGCGCGATCGAGAACATGCACGAAGCCGGCATCGAAATCGTGCTGGTCACCACGATCGTCAACAACGTGAACAACGATCAGGTGGGCCCCATCGTAAAGTTCGCGATGGAAAACCCCAAGAAGATCGCGTTCGTTTCGTTCCAGCCGGTGTCGTTCACCGGGCGCGACGAGGACATCACGCCCGAGCGCCGCATCCGCCAGCGCTACACGCTTTCGCACCTTGCCAAGGACGTCAGCCAGCAGGTGGGCAAGATCGAGCCCACGCGCGACTGGTTTCCGCTGTCGTTCATATCGCCCTTCGCCGGATTCGCGGACATGGTGCACGGGCCCGACGCGCAGTGGGGCGCGCTCTCCTGCGGCTGCCATCCGAACTGCGGTGTGGGCACCGCGGTGATGGTCCACAAGGAAACGAAGGAGTGGGCGCCGATTTCGCGCTTCCTCAACGCGCCGCAGCTCGTGAAGGACGTCAGCGCCATCACCGACGCGGCCCGCGGCAAGAAATTCTCGGCCTTCATGATGGTTCTCGCGATGCTCAAGAACTACGATCCCTTCCAGGCGCCGCCGAGCCTCAAGCTGAAGGACATCCTCAAGAAATTCGACAAGACTTGGGCGGTCTCGAAGAACTCGGACAAAAAGTACGGCCGCACCAACCCCGAGCGCACGTACGAAGACGCCATGAAGCGCCGGTCGGAAGATCCGTGGAACATGCTGTTCATCGCCGGCATGTGGTTCCAGGATCTTTTCAACTACGATTTCCGCCGCACCGAGATGTGCATCATCCCGTACGCCACGCAGCAGGGCGAAATTTCCTTCTGCGCGTACAACACGGGCATCGGCTGGCGGAAGATCATCGAGAACATGTACAAGAACGCGACCGTCGCCGAATGGTACAAGACCCACGGCAAGCACGAAATCTACGCCAAGGGCAAGGCCGTCAACCTCGAGCACTACGAGCACTCGCTAAAGATCGACTCGGAAGATGCGGCGCGCGTCCGTCACCTCGAGCACGACATTCCGCTCACGGCCGCCGAGGAAGACCGCATCCGCCGCAAGAAAGCCTTCGAAGAAGCGGCCAAGGTCCGCAAGATCTACGAAGAGCTCGTGCTGAAAAAGCCGCAAGAGCCCGTCGTCCAGATCGGCAGCATGGACCAGATCCGCATGGCGGTCCCCGGCGCCACAGTCAAGCCAGTGCAGATCGCGCCGGCGAAGGACAATGGCAACGGCGAAGCCAAGCTCGACCAAGCCGCCGAAGCCGTCGCCGGCGACTAAACCGTAGCGCCGGCGTCTCGCCGGCTCCGAATTCTCAGGCAGGGGCGGGTTTCGACCCGCCCCTTTTTGTTTGCGCCACGCACCTGCGCCCTCGTACGGACTTTCATCTCGCGGTCCTCCCCTTGCTGGCCATCGGCATTTGACAAGTGTAAAGCTACAGGCTACAGTGTAAACGCGTTGAAAATACGGAATATTGTCCACAGAGGGTTGAGGCAGCTCTACGTGGAAGACGACGCAAAGGGCGTTCCACCCGACACGGCGGACAAGCTCCGGAAAATGCTAGCCTTCCTCGATGATATGGAGGGGCCCGAGGAATTGCGTGCTCTCCGCTCGTGGAAAGCGCACACCCTGACGGGTGATCGCAA
The DNA here is from genome assembly GCA_035504455.1 of Vulcanimicrobiaceae bacterium. Lineage (GTDB taxonomy): Bacteria > Acidobacteriota > Terriglobia > Acidiferrales > UBA7541 > Palsa-295. Next base: position 5,578 of record DATJRU010000258.1, on the reverse strand, counting down.
AGGAACATGGAGCCTTAGTGTCACTCGGAATCGGCGGTTGACGTTTCGGGTCGACACCATAGAGCAAGATATCTGCGATTTGAACCTAGAGGACTACCACTGAGATGATAGGAGCAAGAACATGCCGATGAAGAACCCGCCGCATCCGGGTGATTTCATTCGCACTGAGATTATTGAGCCCTCGGGCTTCTCCGTGACGGCCGCTGCCGCGGCTCTTGGCGTTTCGAGACCCGCGCTATCCAGTCTGCTGAACGGCAAAGCCGATCTCTCGGGAGATATGGCTCTGCGTATCGAAAAAGCCTTTGCCGTAAAGATGGACACGCTTATGCGCATGCAGGCTTCTTACGATATCGCGCAGACTCGCAAGCGCGAGAAGCAGATTCGCGTGAAGCGCGTCAGCCCCCTCATCCACGCCTGATAAAATCGTCAAATGACCGATAAGCGCGCACGAGCGAGAGAGCTTGCGGCGGAGTACGTCGCGAACGGCGATCCGACGGGATGGTTCGAGGTGCTCTATCAGGAAGGCGAGCAAGGCAAGAGTATCGTTCCGTGGGCCGACCACAAGGCGAATTCTCACCTGAGCGAATTCTGGAAGGCGCACTCGTTCGAGACTGCGGGCAAGTTGGCGCTGGTGATCGGCAGCGGATTCGGCGATGACGCCGAAGAGATCGCGGGCTGGGGATTTCGTACGACGGGCTTCGACATCGCGAAGACCGCGATTGCCGGGGCGAAAAAGAAATTCCCCGGTTCGCCAGTGAACTACGTCGTGGCCGACCTCTTCGATCCGCCGGCCGAGTGGCGGCAGAAGTTCGATTTCGTCTTCGAGTCGAACACGCTGCAGGCGCTGCCCGCCGCGATGCGCGCGCGTGCGGCGGCGAGCATCGCGGATTTCGTGAAGCCGGGCGGCGTGCTGCTGGTGATCGCGCGCGGCCGCGAGAAAGACGAGCCCGAGGGACAACTGCCGTGGCCGCTGACGCGCGGCGAACTCGATGAATTCGTTCGCGCGGGCCTGCGTGAGGAATCGTTCGAGGATTTCGCGGAGCCAGAGCCGCCGTGGGTGCGGCGCTTTCGCGCGCTGTATCGCCGGCTGTGACAAAATGGCGGGAAATGGCGCGCTAAACGGGCCTACAGGTGGGTTTCTGGTATAATTATGGCGCGGATTTACACGCTATTTCGGAGCTAAGTCCAATGCCTATATACGAATACGTTTGCGATGACTGCGGAGAGCATTACGAGAAAATCGTGATGAACGGCACAACGAAGATCACCTGCCCGAAGTGCGCGAGCGCGAAAAGCACGATTCAGCTTTCCGTCTTCGCCGCGCCCGGCAACGGCACCAAAGCTTCGGGCGGCTCGTCGCCCGCGTCCGGCTCGGGCGGCGGATGCTGCGGCGGCGCCTGCGGCTGCCACTAGCTTCGCCGCAATTATACCATTTCGACGCCGTTGGTCCGACCCGTTTCTCCCCTCCTGAAGATTCACCTCGGTGTGTGATTTGTGAGACACTCTGCCCCAACGAGCGGTAGCCGTCGGAGGGGGGAGAGATGCTGCCGAGAATTGCGGCATGGGTTGCGCTGGCACTTCTTGGGATGGCGGTGTGCGCGCAGAGCGCGAAAGCGGACGGCGCGGTGCGGGAGCAAAATTCCGCGCAGGCGCTTCAGAACGCGAGCGACTGCGATCGCAAATGCCTGTATGGCTTCGTCGACCAATATTTGCACGCGCTTGTGGCGAAAGATCCATCGCGGGTGCCGTGGGCCAAGTCCGTAACCTTCACGGAAAACAACGTCGTGCTCGCCCTCGGTGACGGTCTTTGGGGCACGATCACGGCGCTCGGCCCCGAAGATGTGCGCGCCGCCGATCCCGCGGCCGGGCAAGTGATGTACATGGGCGTCGTCTCCGAGCACGGCCAGGAATCGTATCTCGCGCTGCGACTGAAGGTCGAAGGCGGGAAAATCTCCGAAGTCGAAACGATCGTTTGCCGCAAAGGGCTTGGCCCCGGGCCGTTCGGCGATCCGGAGGCGATGAAGCCGCTGCCGATCCTGCTCGCGGATGTGCCGCCCGACCAGCGCACTTTGCGCGACAAGATGATCGCGCTGGCGGACGGCTACTTCAACACGCTGCAACTCAACGACGGGCACATTTTCACCACTTTCGATCCGGCCTGCAGCCGTCGCGAAAACGGCGTGTGGACGGCGAGCGATCCGCACCCCGATCCAAACTCCAATTACTCGCAATTCGGGAAGTATTCGTGCGAGGAAGGATTCAAGCTCGGCAACTACCGCTGGGACGACCGGCTGCGCGCGCGGCGTTTCCCTTTGGTGGATGAGGAGAAAGGCCTGATCCTCGCGGGCGGGTTCATCGACCATTCGGGGCGCCTGCAGAAATACACGACGACGGACGGAGTCGTCCACGACTCGCCGGTGAAGGCGCCGCATTCGTTTTGCTTTCTCGAGCTGTTCAAGATTCAGGACGGAAAGATCCGGCACGCCGAAGCCGTGTTCATCACAGTGCCGTACAATATGCCTTCGCCGTGGGTTGAGGGCGATCATTAGAAGCGGCTCACGAACGTTTGCGGCGGAAGCACAGCAGATCCCTCGCTGCGTCCCGCGCCCGCCAAACTTCGGCGGGAACGGCAAGACGCGGGACTTCGCTCGGGATGACAGCTCGCTTTTTTGTTGCGGCCCACAGAAACGGAGCGTCGTCTGGCTGCCATAGAAGGTCGTTTTCCAGTGAGATCGACGAGAAAGAACACGGAGTGAGGCGACGGAAGACGGAGATGAGCCATGGTTGATTTTTCGAATCATCCGGAGATGAAGGGATTTTTCGCGGCCACGCGCTTCGAGGCGGACGTCTACGACTGCGAAGTGACGGGGAAGATTCCGAGCGACTTGAACGGCGCGTTCGTGCGGCTGGGCGGCGACTGGCTGTATCCGCCGAAATTCGAGGACGACTCGCCGTTCAGCATGGACGGCTACATCAACATGTTCCGCTTCAAGAACGGGATCGTCGATTACAAGGGACGATGGGTGAAGACGCCGCGATTCAAAGCGGACATGGCGGCGCGCCGGCAGCTTTTCGGGAAGTACCGGAATCCGTTCACCGACGATCCGAGCGTCCACAATCTCGATCGCTCCGTGCAGAACACGACGCCGCTATGCTTTGCGGGGAAGCTTTTCACGCTGAAGGAAGACAGCCTTCCATACGAAATCGATCCGAAAACGCTCGACACGATCGGGCCGTACGATTTCCACGGCAAGTACAAGAGCCTGACGTTCACCGCGCATCCGAAAGTCGATCCTGTGACCGGCGAAATGATCTGCTACGGGTACGAGGCGACGGGGCTCGAGTCGAGGGACGTTTTTCTATACACGATCGACAAGACCGGGCACGTGACGCGCGAGATTCGCTTCCAAGTGCCGTACGTGGCGATGGTTCACGACATCGGGCTGACGCAGAAGCACGTGATCATCCCGATTTTCGGATTCGTGAGCAGCATGGAGCGGCTGAAGGAAGGCAAAGTCCACTGGGGCTGGGACAACACGAAGCCGTCGTACGTGGCCATCGTGCCGCGCGACGGCGAAGCGAAGGACATTCGCTGGTTCAAGGGACCGTCGCGGGCGACGGTCCATACACTGAACGCGCGAACGGAAGGCGAGAAGGTGATTCTGGAGGCTGCGATCTACGACGGCAATCCGTTCCCGTTTTTCCCGCCGATCGACGGCTCGCCGTGGGACCCGACGAAGGCGCGCGCGTACATCCGGCGCAACACGTTCAATCTGGCGTCGAAGGACGACGGGTTTACGGAAGACAAGCTTTTCGAGATGAACGTGAGCGACCTCGGGCGCGTCGACGACCGGTATCTTTCGCTGCCGTACCGCTACGCGTTCACGGCTTACGCGGACAAGCAGCGGCCGTTCGCCGAGTGGAAAGCCGGGAACATGGGCGGGCGGGTGAACAACTGCTACGGGCGCTTCGATCTTTCGACCGGCAAGATGAGCTCGTATTTCGCGGGCGATACGCACAGCCTGCAGGAAGTGTGCTTTGTGCCACGCAAGAACGGCGCGGAGGGCGAGGGCTACGTGATGGGCGTGGCGTCGAATTACGCGGAGATGCGCTCGGAGCTGGTCATCGCGGATGCGAAACACCTTGAGGATGGCGACGTGGCGCGCGTGATCCTGCCGTTTCGCGCGACGGCGCAGGTGCACGGGCGATGGATGGACGAAGATGAGTTGCCACTGGCGTGAGGCTGAGATGGGAAACAGGCGCATGGTGACGCGGCGCAAATTCATCGGGCAGGTGGCAGCGGCGGGCGCGGGGATCGCGGCGCTTTCGCTGGCGCCGGGCGCTGCGGTGTTTGCGGAAGCGGCGAATGTCGCGTCGGTGCGCAAACCGATCGTGTCGTTCCATATGGACCGGCCGTACGTCGACTGGACAGGGACCGCCGAGCCCTACTACCCGCCGGTGGGCGCGCGTTCGGCTGAAGCGGCTTCGCGTCTGAGCGAAGAAGCATTCCGCCGCATGCAGTGCTACGCTTGAGCAATGGCTGCCAAAGACAGCGTTTTTACACAGGAAACATTCCGGTTCTTTCGCGAGCTGGGACGCAACAACCACAAGCCCTGGATGGATGAGAACCGCGAGCGATATCGCGCGCTCGTTGTCGAGCCCTTTCGCGAATTGCTCGAGCGGCTGACTCCGGCGGCGCGGAAATTGAATCCGCGGTTCGCGGTAAGCGGCCGCGTGGGCGAGAATTTCTCGCGCATCAACCGCGACATCCGTTTTGCGAAAGATAAGTCTCCCTACCGCACGCAGATGTATCTTCTCTTCGGCGAACCGGGAGATGCCGGCGGCGAGTTGTATGTGGGGCTTTCGGCGGATAGCGTCACGTGCGGTTTCCGCGTGCAAGCGGAGGGGCGCACGTCGCCGCTCGCGCAGATCGGACGAGCGCGCGGCCGCGACAACGCGGCGTGGATCACGCGGCAGAAGCGTCGGCTGGCGAAGTACGACAGCTATTGGTACGCGACGGAAAAGGGAGATTGGGCGAAGCACGACGGCTGGCCCGTTGATCCCGAGAATTGGAAGAAGTTGCAAGGGTGGGTCGTGCGAAGAAAATTCACGCCGGCGGTGGCGACGCGCGCGGGATTCGAGCGCGATGCCGCCAAAGTCTTTCGCGAGGTCTATCCGTTGTACCCGTTCACGATTTCGCCGTCGTGGAAAGCGTAGCCGGGCCGGGGAAGGCGCGGTTAAGTGCGAAGAGGAAAAGCAGATCCCTCGTCGGCCAGGAGCGGGCCTCTGTCGGGATGACAACGCGGCTGAGTGGGCGCGGCGGAATAGCCGCAGGACTCTGAGGAAATAAAGATGGCGATGAGCAGGGCGCAGGCGCGCAGCGAACACACCGCCCAGGCGGGGCCGGGGCACGACCAATTCACCGAGACGATTTACGGCGTGGTGTGCGCCGGATGCCACAACTACATCCTGATCGATAAGACGAATTGCCCGCCGTCGTGCCGCGAGCACGAAACGTGCCGGCGGGCGTACGCGTAGCCGACCGTTCTTCAGGGGCTAAAGCCTTCTCGTTTTTTCG
>DATJRU010000257.1:0-5733 GCA_035504455.1 Vulcanimicrobiaceae bacterium | reverse complement strand
CTGTTCGCTTGCTCCCTGCGAAAAAATCAGGCGGGAAAGTTGAAGAAAAAGAAATCAGCAGTTCCGGACGCCATCGAAGAATCCCTTCGGCCCTTCGCTATTGCCGAAAAACTCCGCGGCCTTCGCCTGAAAAAAAGCATGGGACTGGCCCAGCTCGCCCAGCACACCGGCCTTTCGCCGGCCATGCTCTCCCGCCTCGAAAACGGCCGCCTTGTGCCCACTCTGCCCACGCTGGCGCGCATCGCGCTGGTCTTCGACGTCGGTCTGGACTACTTCTTCAACGATCCCCGCAAACGCCACGTGGTGGCCATCGCCCGCCGCCAGGAGCGCCGCAAATTCCCCGCCGATCCGCAAAGCCCAGGCGCCCCCTGGCATTTTGAAAGCCTCGATTTTCGCGCTCGCGATCGCCGCTTCAACGGATTCCTCGCCCATTTTCACCCGGTGCCGCGAGCGCGTCTCATCCCCCATTTCCATCCCGGAGCCGAACTGCTTTATCTCATTGAGGGCGAGCTCGAGCTCTCCATTGGCGTCGAGACGATTTGCCTCTCCGCCGGCGACTCCATCTACTTTGACTCCATCCAAAAGCACGCCTACCGCAATGCCGGCGCGGGTCCCTGCACAGCCGTGGTGGTCACGAGCCGGCAGCTTTCCTGATCCCCCCGTCTCCTGTGACTGCGGTCACAGTCCACCCTTTTGCCTCCCCGTATCGTCCAATCAGGGTGCGATCGTAGTAAGCTGGCAGGTCGTGCCGCCCAGTCTTTGTGAGGGGACCGCGCAGAATGCAGACCGAGGCTACCGCCACTCTGGAGTCCACCGTTTACGATCGCAAGCATCCCTATTCGGCCACGGTTCTCGACAACCACATCCTCACCGGCTCCGGCTCGGAAAAAGAAACGCGCCACATTGAGCTGGCTCTCGGCCAATCCGGAATCACCTATCTTCCCGGCGACTCGGCCGGCATCCTGCCCACCAACCCTCGCGCCGCCGTCGAAGAAGTCCTCCGCCGTCTTTCCTTCACCGGCGACGAGCCCGTAAAAGATTTCTACGGCGAACTCACCGACCTCCGCGCCGCCCTCACCTCCTGGCTCGTCATCGGCAAGCTTTCCGGCACCACCCTGCGCGCCTGGGCCTCGCACACGAACCATCCGGATCTCGCCGGTCTCCTCCAGCCCGGCAGCAAAGACAAGCTCGACGCGTACCTTTGGGGTCGCGAGTTCCTCGATCTCCTCGAGCACGCCCCCGCCAAAGTCGAAGACCCGCAACAGCTCTTCAAGCTCCTGCCGCGTCTCGCTCCGCGCCTCTATTCCATCTCTTCCAGCCAGGCGATGTACCCAACGTCCGTCCAGCTCACCGTGCGTGTGGTTCGCTACGAAAGCTACGGCCGCACGCGTCTCGGCGTCTGCTCCGGCCAGCTCGGCGAGCGCACCCCGGTCGGCTGCACCATGCCCGTCTTCATTCACTCCAACAAATTGTTCCGCCTGCCCGAGGATCCCGACGCGCCGGTCATCATGGTCGGCCCCGGCACCGGGGTTGCGCCCTTCCGCGCGTATCTCCAGCACAAGCAGGCTGGCATCGGCCGCTGGCCCATGTGGCTCTTCTTCGGCGATCAGCGTTATGCCGAGGACTTCCTGTATCGCGACGAGTTCGAAGCCTGGCTCGCGGACGGCACCCTCAACCGTCTCGAAACCGCCTTCTCCCGCGATCAGTCCTTCAAAATTTACGTGCAGGATCGCATCCGCGAACAAGCCGCCGAGCTCTGGCGATGGCTCGATCGGGGCGCGTACTTCTACGTCTGCGGAGACTCCCAGCGCATGGCGCCCGATGTCGAAAAGGCGCTGCTCGAAGCCGTCGGCACCCACAGCGGCCGCGGCCCCGAATACGCGCAGGAATTCCTCGCCACGATGAAGAAGCAAAAACGCTACCTCCGCGACGTTTACTAGGCTTCCGGCCGGGCAGCAATGGGACAACTCCTCCGGCTCCCGCGTCGCGCCCGAACGAACGATGTTGTAGTCTCTTTACCGGGCTACAAGGGGGTTTCGGACGTGATCGGCAAGCGAGTTTCAAGCACCTGCCTGCTGCTCGCTGCGGCGATGGCGGTGGTGGGATGCGGCAAGCTTACAGACACATACAAATGCCGCTCAAATGACCCCGACACCAGAATTGCCGGATGCACAGAGCTGATCCAGAACGAGTGGCTGACGCCGGAGCAACTCTCCGTTGCTTACCACAATCGCGCCACGGCATACAGCGCGAAGCGAAATTACAACCGCGCGATCCAGGATTTCAATCAGGCGATCCACCTGAGCCCGAAATACGCCGCCGCGTATAACGGCCGCGGCATCGCTCACTACGACCTCGGCCTGGCCCACGGCGGCAGCAAAGACTACGACCTTGCCATTCAGGATTACAACGAGGCCATCCGGCTGAGCCCGGCCTATTCCTCCGCTCACTACAACCGCGGCGTCGCCTGGAACACTCGCGGCATGGCACAGGACAAGACGGAAAACTACGATCAGGCAATCGGGAGCTACAACCAGGCGATCCAGGCTTTCACCCAGACCATTCGTCTCAACCCAAATTTCGCATCTGCCTGGTATGGACGCGGCCGCGCCTACGACAGCCGCGGCGACGAAGGCGCTACAGCGGATGATTACGAGCATGCGATCCAGGATTACAACCAGGCCATCCGCCTCAGCCCACGCGAGGAAGTGATCTACCAATCCCGCGCCATCGCCCACAATGAATTGGCCAACTACGATCAGGCGATTCAGGATCTCAACGAGGCAATTCGCCTCAGCCCAAAAGATGCCATTGACTACGCTTTCCGCGGCGCCTCCTGGGAGCACAAAGGCGACGAAGACCGTGCAATCCGTGACTTCGACGAATCCATCCGGCTCAATCCGAAAGATTCCTATATCTATGAGGCTCGCGGCGAAGTCTGGCTCCTGCGGTCCAACCTGCCCGCAGCGGCCGCCGATTTCGAAAAGGCGCTTTCCGGCGCGTCGTCCCCGCGCATGGCGGTCGACGCGGCGCTCATGGTCCACGTGGCCATGGAGCGCCAGGGCCGTGACGATGCGCGTAAACTGGCGCGAGTAGCCGCTGCTGCCGACCTCTCGCAATGGCCCGGTCCGCTCATGAAATTCGCAATGCGAAAAATGACGGCCGGCGCATTGCGGGGATCGGCGTCCGATCCCCGCAATGCCCGGAGAATCTGGCACGTCTGCAGCGCGAACTACTTCATCGGCGAGGAGGCCCTCTTCCACAACCAGCGATCAACCGCGCTGGCGCGCCTCCAGGCCGCGCGCGACGGCTGCCCGCAGTGGGATGTCGATTACCTCGCGGCGCTCGCGGAAATCAAGCGCCTCGAAGCACCGCGCGCTCCAGCGAATTGAGAGATGCCGTGCCGTCGGGCCGAATCGTCTGCCATCCCGCGCGGTTAGGTCGGCGGCCCCGCGCGAGATGACAGCGTGCGCCGCTCGCGCCTTACCAGCGATAGACGGTCAGCTTGTCCAGATACATCGTGTCCGACCCGGCCCCCAGCCCATCCACCTGGAAGTTGGTGACGATCGACGGCGCCCAACCCAGCGCGAACGCCGAGTACGCCGTCCCGTTGATCGCCTGCGCCGTTCCATCCAGCCAGACCGTGTGGTAGGTCACCGTGCCCGAGCTGTTGCGGGAGTAACTCACCTGGATGTGGTGCCAGGCATTCCTGCTCCAGTTCCGCACATTGCAGGACTGCTTCGTGCGAACCCAGGTGTCGTTATACTTGCTCGCGCTTCCTGAGTTCGTCGTGTAGTCCCATACGCCGTTGTACCCGTCGCACTGGAATCCGAAGATCACGGTTTGCCCGTTCGCCATCACCTGGTTCAGGTCCATCTCCAGATTGGCGACCGTGCTGGCCGAGCTGGTCAGGTACACCCAGGCGTCGTACACAAAGTTTTCCGACGCCGTGTCGTCGCCGAACGAAACGTAGTAGCGCTCGCCGCCGCCTCCCGTGTAATTCGTGACAAATCGCCGCGAGTTGCCGGTAATCGTCGGCGATCCAACCAGGGCCATGCTGCCCCCCGCCGTCCCGTTCGTCCCCGCATCGTCCGCTTCCTTCCACGAGCCCAGCGTCTGCAGGCTGCTCACGCTCACGGCGTTGGAGGGAATGCTGGGGCCGCTCGTCGACGAGCCGCTCCCAACGTTGATGCTGATGTTGGCGACGCAGGATGATCCCGAGTTGCCCCACGACTTCACATGCAGCGTATGCGCGCCGCTCGTCGCCGACGCCGAGGCATTCATCGATGTGCCGCTCACCGTCGTGGTGCTCGAGCTGTTGTCGACCGACCACCCCATCGCGCTCACCGCTTGTCCGTCGCAGCTTCCCGCCGTCGCCACCACGTCGAAGGGCGAAGAAACTGAAGCCCCGCTTCCTGGCGAGGTCACGCTGATGCCGTCGTCAGACGTTGTCTCGTTCGTCGTCGCCGGCGCCGATCCGCTCACCGTAATGGCGACGTCCGTCACGCACGACGCGCCCTTGTTGCCCCACGATTTCACGTGCAGCGTGTGCTTGCCGCTGGAGGCCGCAACGCTGGTGCTGATCGAGGTGCTGTCGACAACCGTGGTCGAGCTGCTGTTGTCGAATGAATAGCCCATCGTGCTCACCGGCTGGCTGGAGCACGTGGAAGAAGTTGCTTTAAGGGTGAAAGGAGTCGTCACCGTGTCGCCGTTGCCGGGACTGCTGACGCTAACCGATGCGAAGGAGGGAAGGGCGAGTGCAAAGAGCACAGGGAGGAGCAAAGTACGAGCTGTTTTCATGCGCTGCGTTCCTGAATCGGTTCTGCCCCAAAGTGCGGGCGTGGTTCCGCGTGGGCTCCCCGGCCGCTCTTCGCGCGCCAGGAAGTCGTCGAGCCTTGGCATGATGTGGGTGGTCTGAGGTTAGGACAACTTGCGCCTGACTACGTTCTCGACAACCTCGTATGAACACACTTCAGCGGAGCGCCAGAGCATGCGCTCCAACGCAAACCGCGCAAAATCGCGCGCAGCCAATAAGAGCGACAGCAGGGATCTTCGTGCATCCGGGCCAGGATTGGCCGGAAATAGTCCTGCACTGCCGGGCCTTGTGCGGCACGCGTTCAGGCAGAAGTACTACTCAGTGATTTGCTGAACGGATCATACTCAGTTTTCCCCGGGACTCAAGCCCTTTTTTGCGACTTTGCCGAAGATATTTGCACTTCAGTAACCAGATCTCTCGATGGAGTAAATAGTGCCGGAATCAGAAGGAAGAATCTCTTCTGTCGGAGTGAGAATTACACATTTTCCACGCCCACTCCGGTGCTCCGCAATTCCGGCTTCCTCCGCTGCTTTCGATTTCCACATCGGATGGATCGCCGCCGTCCGCGCATCCCACGTGATTCCCCTCCGACAACGGATGACGGTCTACCAGCTGTGAGCTACCAGCTACCAGCCAGGAGTTATCGACTCCCGTCTCCTGTATCCCGTGATTTTCCCTTGACAAATTTCCAAACCGTACTACTGTATTAGTACAGAGAAAGAAATGCTCTTCCGCATCCATCCCGCTTCCGGCATTCCCATCTACCTCCAGATCGAGTCCCAGGTTCGCCACGCCGTCGCCGCTGGCGCACTCCGTCAGGACGATCAGCTGCCCTCGGTCCGCCGACTCGCCGCCGAGCTGCGCGTTAATCCCAACACCGTCGCCCGCGCCTTCCAGAACCTCGAGCGCGACGGCGT
>DATJRU010000256.1:0-3702 GCA_035504455.1 Vulcanimicrobiaceae bacterium | reverse complement strand
GCCGGTGAGCGCAGCCGCCGTCCATTCGCTTCGCACCAGCGAAAGAATCCTATTGTGCAGCAGGGAATTCAGCAGCACCTGCTGCAGCACGCAAAACGCGAAGTAACCTCCCACCGCAGCGAACGAAATCGCCCCGACGTGCCGCGGCGCGTGCAGGAAAATGCCGGTCGCCACAAGTCCCGCGGCCATCGGGAGGAACACGGCAAGCGCCTGCTCTGTTGCCGGCCACAGGTTATCCGCGCGCCAGCCCAGCGTCTTCGTCGTGTCGCGGTGGACGAGAAAGCTGGCCGCGAGCCACGCCACGAAAATCACCCACGTCCACCGCGCCGTGAATTGCAGCCGCCAGATGAACCACAGAATGAACGCGGGGAAGAGCACCGCGTCGACAAGCGCAAGCCATCGCTTCAGCGCCGAATTCGCCGCAGCCCGCCCTGCCTCGGCTTCTTGCTCGAGAAAAGTGCCATCATGTCGCATGCGCCTGGCCGCCGATCCGATACTGCATAGCTGATGGCCGCTCAGGCCGAGGAGTTGTCCATGCGCGGCGCGCCGGTGCTCGCGGAAATCGTGCTGGTGGTGCACCTGGCGTGGTGCCTGTGGGTGATGCTCGGATGGCTCGTCACGCGCGGGCGGCGCGTGCTGCGCGGCATCCACATCGCCTCGCTGGTCTACGCGATCTTCATCGAGTCGGTGCCCTGGCCGCCGTGCCCTCTCACCATGGCTGAAGACTGGCTCGAGGCTCGTGCCGGAATCGTTCCTGCGCGCGGCCCATTTCTGGTGCGCGTGCTCGACGCAACCATCTATCCCAACGTGCCGGTGTGGCTGGTCGTCGGCGCCGCCGTGCTGCTCTGCTGCGCGATCTTGGCGATTTACGTTTGGCGCTATCGCCATCGCGACGCGGACGGCCGCTGGTGACGCCCTTGCATTAGTCCTCCACGAAAGCGCGGAGCCGCGCGAGCTTCTCGTCCCATTGACGCGAGATCATGTCGAGATAGCGGCGCGCCTGCCGCACGCTGCGCCGGTCCAATTGCCACACGCTTTCGCGGCCGCGCCGCGCGCTCTGCACCAGGCCGGCCCGCTCCATCACGCGCAGATGCTTGGTGATCGCCTGACGCGTCACGCGCGAGCCCTCCGTCAGCTTCATGATGGACGCCGGTCCGCCCTCGCACAGTCGGGACACGAGCCACAGGCGCATCGGATCGCCGAGCGCCGTGAAAACGAGCGCAGGGTCGTTCGACGCCCCGAGTTTGCCGCTACTGCGCATTGCCCACGTACTCCGCGAAGAGATTCACCACGATGCCCCAGCCCTGCTCGTTCGCGGTGAACGCCTTCGCGCGGCGCGCGAGCGGAATGCGGTCGAAGCCCGACTCCGTCACCGTGAGCTGCACGCCGCCCGAAACCTCCTCGAGCGCGAACGCAACAAGCGTCGTCGGCTCGCCCGAATAATCGACGCCCGGCTCGACCGCGTGCGGGTGCCAGCGGAAGGAGAACAGCTTCTCGGGCTCCATCGCTTCGATCGTGATCTCGAACGCCACGCCCTCGAACTGTTTCTGCGCCTTGGCGATCTCGGCATTCACGCTCGTGCCGACGATCTTGCCGCGCATGTGCGCCCCCGGAGCGAACGGCGCGTCGAACTTTACGCCGAACCACGAGCCGAACTCTCTCGAATCCGAAAGCGCTTGCCAGACGCGTTTCAGCGGCGCGCGCAGCACGATCTTTTTCTCGATGCGGTCGGTGTCCATATGCAACCTCCAGGTTGCATACTAACCGGATCGGGCGCAATATGCAACCTTGCAGTTGCATATCATCGCGGCGTACGCCGCATCGGCGATGGCCGATGTAAATTGCAATTTCCGGGGCGCGGGACTATAACAAAGGCGCTGTGGCTCGCGCGGTTTCCGTTTGGTGGGGGACGAGGCAATGAACCGACGAAAAATGCTGGGCTTTCTGGGCCTTGCGCCGACGCTTTTGACCGGCGCGACCGCCGCCGCGGATAAAAAGACGAACGGCAAGGTATCAGCCGGCGAGCCGAAAATCGAAGCCCTCAATCCGCGCGGCTTTCCGCCTCCGATTCAGCTCGTGCCGATGGCCCCGCGCCTGGCCTCGCTCGACGGCAAGACCATCTACCTGATCGACGACACGTTTCCCGGCGCCGACCACTTCCTCTATCAGATCGCGGCGTGGTTCCAGAAGAACATGCCCAGCGTCACCACCGTCTACCGCCGCAAGGCCGGCGCGCTGGCCGACGACGATCCCAAGCTGTGGGCCGAAATAAAAGACAAGGGCAACGCAGCCATCATGGCCATCGGCCATTGAAGCACCTGCACCCCAGCGACCGTCGGTCACTGCATAACGCTCGAGAAAATGGGCATCCCCACGGCGCCGATGGTCACCATCGCGTTCAAGGATCTCGCGCTTTCCAACGCCGCGCAGCGCGGCATGCCGCACGAGCGTATCTGCTTCACGCCGCATCCCGTGTGGGGCAAGACCGACGCCGAAATGTACGCATATCTCGAAGGCAACGATCCCGTCAGCGGCAAGCCGCTCATGAAGGAAGTGATCGCCGCGCTCACCGCTCCGCTCACGGATGACGAAAAGAAAACCGGCACCGTGCAGCCCAGCATCGGCGCGCCCACTTTCATCGACACGTCCGACAACCTGCAGCAATACTTCATGGACAACGGCATGACCGATTTCATGCAGATCGTCCTGCCGACGCAAGAGCGCGTCGACGCGATGCTGAAGGGCACTACGCATGCGCCAGACGAAATCATCGGCAAGATGAGCCCCGCGCGCGGATCGTATCCCGATTGGTCGTTCAACGTGCGCCAGGTGGCCATCAACGCGGTGATGGCGGGCTGCAAGCCGGAATATTTGCCGGTGGTGCTGGCGCTCGCCGCAAGCAGCCTCACCGCGCTTTCGAGCTCCACGAATTCGTTTTCCGTCGCAGCCGTCGTCAACGGCCCCATTCGCGACAAGCTCAATATGAATTACGGCATCGGCGCGATGGGCCCGTTCTCGCAGCCGAGCGCGTCAATCGGCCGCGCCTGGACGATGCTCTCGAAAAATCTCTCGGATTCCGGCATGCCCGGGCAGACCTATCTCGGCACGCTCGGCAACAGCACGAACTTCGGCAACCTGATCATTCCGGAAAACGAAAAGGATTCGCCCTGGCCGCCTTTTCACGTGCAGAAGGGCTTCAAGGCGGAGGAAAACGTCGCCAGCGTGTTCGTCGGATTCAGCATCTCGCAAGGACAGGGCGGCATCGGCCTCGGCGCGAAACCCGTGCCGCAGTATCACGAGGCGTTTGCCTACAACATGATTCCGTTCGGTCCGCTCTTCGGCGCGGTCGCGGTGATGGACCCGCTCGTGGCGAAAAGTCTCGTCGAGCTCGGCTTCGATACGCCGGCGAAGCTCGCGGATTGGCTCCAGAAAAATTCCACCATCTCCGCCAAGGACGCGCGCAGCACTCTCTTCGCGGCGCGCTGGGTTCCCGACGCAAGCACTCCCGACGACGCGCAGATCCCGCGCTACGCGCGTCCCGACGCCTATAATTTCGTCGTCGTCGGCGGCCAGACGAACCCGTATCACATGGTCGCCAACCTCAGCTACCGCGGCAGCGTCTCAATCGATAAATGGACGTGACGACCCGACGAGGGTCGTCATCCTGAAGCCGACGCATTTGTTTCTGGTCGGCTGAAGGAT
>DATJRU010000255.1:0-13507 GCA_035504455.1 Vulcanimicrobiaceae bacterium | reverse complement strand
GAGCGCGCGGCCTCGAGTTCAGCCACGCGGGCTTCGAGATTGGCGATTTTTTCGAGCAGGAGCTGCGTTTCGGGGACGGGCTCCGGCTTCGGCGGCAGCTCTTTCGACGGCTCGACGGCCTTGGGCTGGCTGGCATCCTTTGCGGGATCGTCGTTGCCGGCGGCGCCCGCGGGCGCGGGCAGCGTAGCCGCTAGCAACGCGAGCGCCACGCCGACGAGAACGACCCTGCAAAATCCGGGGGGAACAGCCTTTTGAAGCGAGGCAGCCGCACAAAGCGTCTGTTTCGAACTCCGCATGAAGATTCCTCCGTTGGTTGAATGGCGAACCCCCTTGAAATTGGCCTTCAGGCGCAGCACTGCTCGAAGGTCAGTTCCAAGCCGGGCCGGTAATCGGGGCCCACATGCGACGGTGCGTCGCGGGCTGAACAGCGCTTCACCCTTAAGAAATCGTTAACGTGATCGTCATTCAGCGGAGGGAACTTGAGGCCGGGCAAAGAAAATTCGAGGGGCGCAGGCACAACGGCCCCACCGATGCAAGACGCTTCGATGGATGTACCGCGTTGAAACGGCGTCGAGACCAACGCCAGTAGCGCCGTCTCCTTGTCGACGCGCTCTCGTCGATTCGCACGAAGCTACGCAAAGCGCAGGCGTGCGGTCTATCTAATTGCTGCTCGATTCGGCAGAACGCGGGAAAACGCGGCTCGAGGGGATGGGCGGAAGCGGAGTGAACGTGCAAGGCTGATCGGCGGAAGAGCAGACGAGTGTGCCGGCTTCCGGCAGCTTGCGCAGTGTTTCGTCGGGAAATGTTTGCAGGAGCTTGATGGCGCGTACAGAGTCGGTGAGCGCGACCAAGGGGTTATCCGGAGAAGCCGATTCGATATCGGTTATCGCCGATCCGGGACCGACGATCATGATGAATTGTCCGCTACCCACAAGCTTGGCGGAATTCTCCACCTGCACGTTGCGGCGAGTCTCGAGGTTCGCGGACTCCTGCTGGATGCGATCGTTCGCGGCCGCATCACTGCCAAGGAGGGCGACGAGTTGCTTGCGGGCCTCGCGTTCGTCTTCGCTTGGCTGGCGGTTCTTCGGAGATAGAGCGAGAGTCTGCGCAAAAGCGGTAATCGCTTGGGGCTTCAGTCCCTCGGCCTGGTAGATGGCGCCGAGATGCGAGCCGATAGCGATGACGTTCGCCAGCTCCCATCCCGCGCGAGCGTATTTCTCCGCGGCGGGAAGATTGCCGCTGCGATATTCGATCCACGCCAAGGTATCCCAATACTCGGCAAGTTCGAGCGTGAGCTGGCCGTTGGAGCTCTGGATCGTTGGAAGCGTCAAATCGTTGAGCTGGTTTTCGATGTGCTGAACTGCGCGAGTGCTCCACTGGAGGGCGAGCTGCATTTGGACTTTCCCGTCACCCATGTAATATGCGGCATTGTTCAAAGTGAGGGCGCTGTCGTCGAGCGAGACCGCTTTCTGAAACGCGGCCACCCCTTTATCGTTTTGGCCCGCACCGAGATACGCGCGGCCCAGTGAAACCTGGGTGTTGGCGTTCTTCGGTTCGAGAGCAGCGGCTTTTTCAAAGGCGGCGGCCGCTTTAGGGTAATCCGGAAGCTGGAGGTAGGCGCCGCCGAGCCGTCCAAGCATGTCGGCATCCGCCGGATTGTCAGCGACGAAAGGCTCGAGCAGCTTCGTGACGTCACCATACTTCCCCTCGACAGCAAGCACCCAGGCCAAGCCCTGATTGGCGAGGCGATTTTTCGGTTCGAGCTCGACATATTTCCGGTAAGCGATTTCGGCGTTCGGGTATTCCCCGGTATTCATTCGCGCGCGGCCGAGCTCATACCAGGCGTAACCGAATTTCGGATCGATGCGAATCACCTGCGCCATGCCCGCCGCGCCCGCGGTCCAGTTTCTGCGTTGCATATCTTCTTCGGCGCGCGAATAGAGTTCGGCGGCTTCGGCAGACGGAGCACCGACTGCGGCGGAAACCCCGGTGTTCAGGGCAGCCAAGACGTCTTGGCGGAACGCACGATAGTCCTCCAATTTTGCGGGAGGGACTTCGCGCGAATTGAGCACCAGGCGCCACGTTGCGTGATAGTTCTGGCCCTGCGCCGCTACGTCGTTTTCGAACGTGGCGAAGTCTTCCGAGAGGTGCGTGTGGACGGGCGGCTGCGCCTGGACTTGGTCCGTGGAAACGTCCACGGTGAGCGAGATTTCTTCGGGCGCGCTGAGCAGAAGCGGTTTTTCATCGGAAGCAGATTTGTTCTGGTCTTCGTTCTGGCGTTCCGGCGCCGCGGGAAGGGCGTAGCTCAGCATCTGGGCGAGTTCTGCTTCCCTGGCGAAAGGCGTCGCAGATGACGAGGTACCCGATGAGCTTGACGACGATGCATTGGCCTCCGTCGTCACAACCATGTCCGCCTCGATGTGAAAAGGCTTGCGCGTGTCGGTCGGATCGCTCGTTTTTACCGCTTCCATTTCCGCGTCGCCGCCGTGGCTGGCGGTGCTGGCCGCTTTCATTCCCTGGTTGATCAGTGCCGTCATCTGCCCGGCGGGAAGCTGGATGAAACCGAGGCGCAACAGCACCTCCATATCGCCTCGCGTATCGAAGCTGATGTGGATCGTGCGCTTCCCGTCGACGGGCGCAGCGCTTCGAAGCTGCACCTGATAGACCCGGGGAATCGCGAGATCGGCCGGCGTTTTCCGAAGAACGTATTCGGATGCGGAATCGGCGACGAGCGCATTCTTGCCGCGAAGCTGAGGAAGCAAATATCCGAAGGGGCCGACGCCGATCGTGGAGTCGAGCCATACATCCTGTCCGGCGATTTTCGCGTAGGTGATGGCGTGGTCGAATTGAAGGGGAGACGGGACGTCCGGGTCGACATCGGCTCTCGAGTCGATCAGCACGGTATTCGCGTGCAGCCCCTCGGCCTGCATGAGGGCCGCGAGCAGGGTCGCCTTGTCCTTGCAGTCGCCGTAACGATTCGCAAGGATTTCTGCGGCGGCGTGAGGCTGGTAGCGGCCCACGCCAAAGGAGAGACTCACGTAGCGAATATTGGCGGAAACCCACTGATATAGCGCCTGAGCTTTGTCGCTGTCGGACGAAACTCCTTTGACGATCTCGTCGGCCTTGGCCTGGATATCCGGCGTGACCGCGCGGCGGTCGCGCTCGAGTCCCTCGTACCAGCGGGCGATTTCGTCCCAGGATTGAAACGTGGAGAACATGATTTTCCGGGAAGGCGGCTGCGGCGGCCCCTCGAGCGCTCGAGCGAAGTCGAAACGACGCGCGCCGGCTTGCAGATTTGCCAGGAGTTCCTGTGCTCCGGGATACTCGAGAGTCGAAGTCGCCCAGTGGTAGACGCGGCGGTCGCCTTCGTCGTGCGTGGTTTGCGCGACGCCCGCCGGAATTTTCAGTTTCAGCACGCGGTTCTTCGGGACGTTGAGGTCGACCTGTTCGTCGAGGCAGATTGCGTCGCCGACGAGTTCCCACGTCTCCCAGAATTGGCCGGGCGTGAGCGGCTCGAAAATGGTGGTGACCGTGTCGTATTCGAGGACGTCCCCGACGCTGAGTCCCGGCACGGTGACGTGCTTCTGGCGGGCGTCCGTGTACATGGGCGCTTCGCGTGTGACGGGAGCGCTGAGATCCTGGATGGAGTCGGGGCCGGCGGTGACGACGGTGCCGTCGCTCTTGATCACGTGGACGCTGAGGATTTCGAGGCGTTCATTGGCGGCGTTGTAATCGAAAACGAGCTGCCCGACCTTTCGGAGGCCAAGTTCGGACTGCACGCGAACGCGCACACGCATTTCGCGCGTGCCGGTGCCGTCGTTTTCATAGCGCATGGAGCCGCGAACGGATTCGTAGACGAGGGGTTCGGCGGAGTAATCGCGTTTTTGGGTGGGAGCCGATTGCGGCTCCGCAGTCGTGGCCTGCCGGGCGCACGCAGTTCCAGCACACACGCACAAAGCTACACTGAGGCAGACTGAAACGCCGAGTCTATCAATGAGTGTCAAGTTGCGACATGGTAATGGACGCGGCCGAGATTCGCAAGATGACTTCGCTACCGGGCGCGCGAGAGTCCGGCGCGGTCGACAGCTACATCAATTCCACGAATTGTGCAGCGGTTAGTCCCGCTTGTTCGATGGTGCCGCGCCTACGGCGCTCGGTGTGTTTTTTCATCGCGGACCCAGACCTTCCGGTCTGGGCTAACTTGTGTCGCACCTTCGGTGCTTTGCCCTGCAACCTGACTAGCTACGACCTGCCACCTGACCACTCGTCACTTCGACTGCTCGGTGATGGTGGCGGGCTGGTTGGCGGGGACGCGGATTACGTTTTGGCGGGCGCCGGTGGGCCAGCGGAGGCGGAGGACGTCGGCGGCGCCTTCGTCGGGGCCGAGGCCGGTGAAGATTTCGGGCGGGGACTGGCCGAGATAGCCGGAGGCGCCGGGGATTTCGACGAGCTGCTTTTGCGCGCCGGAGAGGATTTCGGCTTGCGTGCCGAGGGCCATGCGATTGTCGGAATCGGCGGTGAGCGCGACTTGCAGGAAATTGTTTTCGTTCGCGCCGACATTTTTGAGCAGCACGGGCGGCAGGCCGTTCTGGGTGATGAGCAGATCGGGCGAGCCGTCGCTCTCGGGATCGAAGGCGATCACGCTGCGCGGATCGTGCAGAACGATTTTGTCGAGGCCGGTCTGGCGGGTGACGTCGCGGAAGATGGGCTGGCCCCCGGGGCCGATGCCTTCGTTGCGCAGCAGCGCGATTTGTCCTTTGCCGGCGAACGTCTCGCCGACGGCGACGAGGTCGGTCCAGCCGTCGTTGTCGTAGTCGACTGCCGCGATGCCCCAGGCGCGCATCCATCCCGGATCGGGCAGCGGGACCTGCTCGAAGGAAACCGCGCCTTTGCTGCCGGTGTTGCGCCAGAGGGTGATGGCGGGGGGCGCCCAGTGCGTGAAGGCGAGGTCGATGCGGCCGTCATGCGCGGCGTCGAGCGCGACGAGGCCGGCGGTTCGCAGCGGAGCGCCCGCAGGCCATGGCGAGACGGGCTGAAACGGGCCTTCGCGGGCGTTCAGGAAAACTTCGGGGGACTTTTCCCAGCCGGTGACGACGAGGTCGATCGCGCCGTCATTATTCAGGTCGCTTTCGAGCGCGCCCACGGCTGAGCTGCCGCCGGCCAGGCCCGTCTGCTTCGTGTAGTCGGCAAACGTGCCGCCGCCAAGGTTGCGCCAGAGGACATTTCCGGGCGCGGGTGCATCGTCGGGGAAGGTGAACGGCTGCGCGGGATTCTCGAACGCGAAGTTGTTGAAGCGGGTGACGTAGAGATCGAGATCGCCGTCGTGGTCGTAATCGACGAAGGTGACGCCGAGGACGAGACCGATGGTGCGGACGCCGGCGGCGTCGGTGACGTCCTTGAAGGTGCCGTCGCCCTCGTTGTGGAAGAGCGTGATGCCGTCGCCGGAGCTGACGACGAGGTCGGGATGGCCGTCGTTGTCGTAATCGCCGACGGCGCAGCCCGTTCCTTCGCCGAGGAATTGCAGCTTGGCGGCTTTGGTGACGTCCTCGAATTTTCCATGGCCGGCATTGCGCAGCAGCGCGGCGGCGCCTTTGCCGTCGGCGTTGACGAGAAAAATGTCGGGCTTGCCGTCGCCGTCGTAATCGAAGACGCAGGCGCCGCTACCGAGAAAATTCGCGAGAGTTTCGACAGGCGCGGACGCCGCGGCGGCCGACCTGGTTTTCCCGCGGGTGCGCGCCGCGACCCTTGGCACGAAAGGCATCCTCGGAAGACCGAGCTGCGCGGAGATATCGACGAAGTGAACGGGAATTGCGGGCGGCGCGGGGCCGGGCGGCGGTCCGGGGATTTCTCCCGCGAGCGAATATTTGCCCTGGCCGCCGTACACAAAGGCGATCGGCTGGCCGAGACCTTGTCCCGTGATGTGGCTGAACCGTTCGAAGTGCGCCCGCGAGCCGGCATCGTCTCCCGAATCATGCTCGATCTCCGCGAGGCCATATTCCGCCGACGCCTGAAAGGGATCGATTTCGATCGCCCGACGAAATTCCGCGGAGGCTTTGTCGAGATGGCCGGCCTGCGCGTCGAGAAAACCGAGGAAATAGTGGGTGATGGCGTCATCGGGATCGAGCGCGGCGACCTTCTGGAAATCTTCGAACGCGGCGTCGGGGTGGCCGGTGGCGCGTTCGAGGAGGGCGAGATTGAACCATGCTCGCGGGCTTTGCGGATCGCGCTCGGCGGATTTCTCGAGCAACTGGCGCGCGTCGTCGTAGTGACGCATGTTGAGGAGCGCGATGCCGGTATTGAGGCAGCCGACGTCCGAAGCGGGATCGAGGATGCAGGCGGTCTGGAACTTGCCGAGCGCCTGATCGAATTGGTGCTCGTCCATCAAGGCGAGGCCGACGTTGTTGGCGCGAAGCGCTTCGGTGTAAGGGAAGGGCTTGGGCGGCGCCGGGAGCGCGGCTTTGGTGCCCGGAGCCGACTTCGCAGGCGGCTTCGCAGCGGGCGAGCGGAGTTTCGCCGCCTGGGGGTGGGCGAAGGCGGCGCAAGCGAGCGCGGCGGTTGCGAACGCGAAAGACCGACGAAGGCGCCGCATCAGTTGTGCTGATGAACTTCCGAGAATTGTCCCGCCTGGAGGCGAGTCTGGAGGACGCGGAGAATGGTGTCGCGCCCGATCATGCCGATGATGTGGCCGCCGGAGAGGACGGGCATCTGGTTGATGTCCTCTTTCTGCATACGCTCGAGGACCTGAAGAACGGGCTCGCCCGGCTCGGCGGAATGGACGCGATCGAGCGGGACCATCACGGCCTGGATCGAGGTGTTGTTCCACTCGTCGCGCGGGATCGAGCGCGCGGAATGCAGAGTGACGAGGCCGACGGGCGTGCCCGCGCCGGTGACGATGTGCGAGCGGCGGCCGGTGCGCAGGACCTCGTGGACGTAGTCATCGAGAGAAATATCGCGCGGGACGGTGGGAATCTCGGGCGTCATCACGTCCTCGGCGCGCACGCCGGTGAGCGTGCTCTTGAGCGCGACCTGCGCGAAGCTTTCCTTGGCCGCTTCGAGCAGGAACCAGCCGATGAAGGCCAGCCAAAGGCCGTTGACCCAAGCGCCGCGGAAAAGCGCCAGCCAAATCCCGAGGAAGATCATGAGATAGGCGAAGACGCTGCCGGAGATCGAGGCGATCTGCGAAGCGCGCGTGAAACTTCCGGTGATGCCCCAGGTTATGCCGCGCAGGACGCGGCCACCGTCCAGGGGAAAGCCGGGAACGAGATTGAAAACTCCCAGCAATAAATTGATCCACGCGAGCCAGCCGCTCGCTACCGTCACCATCTCCGAAACGTGGACGTACTTCCAGACGAGCGCGAAGCAGCCCGCGAGAAGGAGGCTCGAGAGCGGGCCGACGATGGCGATGTTGAATTCCTGGAGGCCGCTATCGGGATCGCGTTCGATGTGGGAGAGGCCGCCGAAGACGAAAAGCGTGATGGAGCTGACCGGGATGCGGTAGTGCCGCGCGACGATGCTGTGGGCAAGCTCGTGAAAAACGACGGAAGCGAAGAAGAGCAGGCTCGTGATGAAGCCGAGAAGCCAGCGCTGCCCCGGGCTCCAGTGAGGATGCTGGGCGGTGAATTGCGTTCCGAGGGAGATCGTGATCAGGGCAAAGATGATGAACCAGCTGGTGTGCAGGTAAATCGGAATGCCGAAGATGCTTCCGATGCGGATTCCCGAGGATGGGGCGGGTCGCGGCATCCGTAGCCTCCGAGGAAATTCTAGCAGAGAGATAGGGGTGGGGGGCGAGGGACGAGGGCGAGTCAGGAGGCGGGCACCAATGGGCAGGGATGCGGTTTTCGGCGCAAACGTCCCCGACGGAGCGCGCGCGGCAATGTGCGCGCGCAGCGCATGCGTTTGGTCCGGCGACCTACGCGAAACGGGCGAGGATCAGCGAGCGTTTGTGCTGCGTGCGACGGAATGAGTATGAGCGGTGGTGCCAGCGAGAGCGTGTTGAGCGTGCGCACCCAACAGAGTTGCCCACAACGCGACCAGGAAGAACGCGATCATCGAGGCCGCGAGGCCAAGGGCCTGCCCGAAATCTTTTACCTTTGTTGCGTTCACGACTTTCTCCCCTCAAACCGGCGGAACGACAAGGCGATTCGAGGTTGAACACGACGTTTGCGCGGGAGTGTATCAAAAGCGGGCCGAATGCAACACGAAAATGTTTGGCCGGCGTGGACGGCACGCGGGACACTGCGTGGGCGACGAGAGAGGGGATCGAAAGAGTTGAAGTTGATATGGTCATATTCAATACACCCACGTTCGTCCTGGGCGGTAGGCGTCCTGAAAGCTTTTCGCGAGCCGTGATCGTCTGGTAGTTGGTGCAGCGATTGTGATTTCCCTTCCACGGCGTGTGCGGCGGGCCACGCGAGCTGGGATTTGCCGCCAGCGTAAACCCTTCATTTTCAGCTGAATTTCGCGCGTGTCTGTGCGGTCACGCGGGTGCATTTGTGCGCCTGCGTAAGGCGGCCCTGTAAACCTTGATTGACGCGTTTACAGGGCAAGCGGAACCCAGCCCCGCGCAGCACATGGGAGAACGGCCATGGAAAGCGTAATCGGATTCGCGGAAGTGACGGGAGCAATTCTTGCGGCGCTGGGGCTGGCGCTCGGCCTCGAGTGGGTCACATTGAGCGGGTTGTTTCGGCTGATGCCGGCGCGGGTGAAAAAGGACGACGCGGACGGGTTGTAGGTGGCAGGTTGCAGACGGCAGACGGTTGGTGGCAGCCGGCGAGGAACTTGGTCTCCGATTCGCGTCGTCGGGAGAGGAACGATGAGGATTGCAGCAAGACGGCTTGGGCTGTATTGGGCCGCGAGCCTAGCGGTGGCGTCGGCGGGACTCGGACAGCAAACGGGGCCGACGACGCGCGAATACCCGACGCCGACGATCCGGGAAGAGCAGCGCGTGGTGGTCGACGGGATACCTGAAACGTGGCGGCTCGAGTGGGCCGCGGCTCCGGCGGTGAAGCCGGCTTGCGATGCGAGCGACGCCGGTTCGTGGACGTGCCCGTGCATGGGGTTCGCCTACGGCGAATCGGGCGACTTGTACCTCACGCGGATTCGCGACGGCGTCGAGGTGGATCGGCTGCACCTCACTCCCCTCTTCGGTAACGAGCGGAACCAGGTGGCGACGGTGCAGCGGTGGCCCGTCTACGATCTCGATTTCGACAACCAAGGCAGTCCGCGCCTTGCCGACGACGTCAGCCAGCGGCCGGCCGTGCGGGTGATGCATTTTGCCGACTACGATCACGATGGCCACGCGACCGAGTTCTACATGGAAACTGAGTCGGGTCCGTGTGGAAAGAATACGGGGGTCGTCGTGGGCGTCTCGAGCGACAACCCGAAGCTCCACGCGCTTGGGACGGCGTCGCATCCGGATGCTCCCCTTTACCTGCACAAGATGGAGTGGGAGGCGCTTCGCGCGGCGACGGCGGCAGTCGAAGTGGAGGACTGGGCGTGCGGAGACCACGGCTCCCCGACTGAGACGAAGGACGAATTGTATTGGACCGGCCGCGGGATCGAAGGCGTCCGGCGCGAGTACAGCTGCCCGGCGGCTGGCGAATCGAGGAGCTTGCTCGATCAGAAGCCGCTGTGAATTAGGGAGCAGGTTGCAGGTGGTTGGTTGCAGGTGACGGCGGGCGACGCGGGTCCACGGATATCGGATTCGATTTCGAGCGGGAGACGAAGGGAGGCGCACATGTTGCTCTTGAGGTTCTTGCTGTACGTGGGGTGTTTTGGGTTGGCGGCCTGCGCGGCGGGGATGGTGCTGTACGACATTTTTCTGGCGTATGAACTGGATCGCGTGTTGCGGCGCGGGACGCGTCCGCAGGAGCCGTCGCTGACGGGCGTGACGCCGGCGCCGGTACCGGCAGTGGTGGCGCGCAGACCGCGGCGCGTGATCCGCATCAACGAAGCGACGAAGCTGGTGATGATCGCGGCGGCGCTGGGGCTGGCCGCGTCGAGCATCGTGGTGGTGCCGGACGGCCAGGGCGCGGTGCGGATTAGCCAGTTTTCGGGCGTGCGGCCGGGGACGCTGTACCCGGGAACGCATTTCGTGGTCCCGCTGATCGATCGCGTCCAGATGTACGACATCCGCGACCGCATCTTCGCAACGTCCGCGCTCGAGAATCGCAACGACAAGCACGAGCTGCTGACGGTCGAGGCGCACGAGGGGCTCGAGATCGGGCTCGGCGTCGACGTGCGCTACCGAATCGATCCGCGCAAACTCGACTACATCCAGGCGAACCTGCCGCAGCCCGTCGAGGATGAAATCGTGGCGCCGACGGTGCTGAGCGCGTTTCGCGAGGTGTCGCCCGACTACATCGTGCGCGACATTTTTTCGACGAAGCGCGAAGAGTATCGCCAGCGCGTGACGGCGATCATTACGAAGCGGCTCGCGGGGGACGGAATCGAGGTGAAGGAAGTCCAACTGCGCAAGGTGGAGCTGCCGGAGGAATACGCGAAGGGACTGGAGGATTTGCTGCTGAAGGAGCAGGAGGACGACCGGACGTCGGTCGACGCAGAGATTGAGAAGAAGCGAGTGGCGATCGCGGAGTCGCAGGCTGAGGCGGAAAAGGTGCGCGACGTGAAGCGCGCGGAAGCAAACGCGGCGTCGCAAGTGATCATGGCGAAGGCGGAATCGGACGCCATGCAGTACACGCTGCCGCTGAAGCAGAAGCAGATCGAGCAATCGCGACTCGAGGCCGAGGCGCGCAAGGAAGCGACGATTCAAAACGCCGAGGCGGATGCCCAGGCGAAGGTGATCGACGGCAAGGCCGAGCAACAGCGGGCGGAGTTGCTGGCCGACTCCGAGGCGAACCGCATTCGCGTGACGGCGAAGGCAGAGCAAGAGCGTGCGGAACTGCTGGCCGCGTCGGACGCGAACCGGATCCGGCTGACAGCGCAGGCGCAATCGGAAGAGATGCAGTTGCAAGCCGCCGCGCTGAAGCAGAATCCGCTGCTCGTCCAGTACACCGTGGCGCAGAAGCTTTCGGACAAAGTGCAGATCATGCTGGTGCCGAACGACGGGAAATTCTTTTTCACGAACGACGTGCTGAAGTCGGCCGCGGAGAACGACGTCGCCGACCCTGCCGCGGATGATCCGCAAAAGGGCCGAAGCGGCAAATGATTTCCGGCTCGCCCGACCGCCTCCGGATTCGGCTAGGGATTCGGGAGCGGCCGGGCAGCCAAGGGACGCCGGCAAAAACCCTTGCTGGCGGCTTCGTCCCGCACTTGAAAGCGAAGGGGTTCGTTACCGCCGCATCGAACCCCCCAGCCAACGAGCGCGGGACGAAGCCGCCGCCGGCGAAATTTTCAGGGACGATGGCAGCGCGATCTCGAACAGGGGCCGAAAGGCGGAGACATGCCGCGGGTGAGGCTGCGCAGCGGCAGGCGCTTCGCGCGCCAGTTTTTATGTCGGGGCTGGAAGCCCCGACCCCCTAGGGCCGCAGAGCCCGCGGCTAAAGCCGGATCTTTTAAAGCGCACTTTCGCGAGGCTGAAGCCTCACGCTTCCACCGGCAACCGTCGCGCTTCGCGCATCCACACGGAGCCCGAGCATGCGCGCCGCAGAGGGAGCGACGGGCGCGCTATCGACTGACCGGCTCGAGACGCAGACAGCGGCCGAGGCTGAACTGACGCTCCTACACGGGCTGTAAGGTCCGACGCCCCAAGGCCCGAAGGGCCGGGGGCCACGATCGTTGAAACGTGCAGGATTTTGGGCTGTGTTATGATGGCGATCTACGAACGCGTTGTGCGAGCTGCACAAGTCGATGCGGCGACCCTGCCGATTCTCTGCGTTTTTCCACGCGATAACTTTTGTCGTCCTGTTGGCGCCCGTTTTGTCGATTGCGGTGAATTGCCGCGCGCAGGGGCGCGTTTCGATGCGGCTCGTTTCGGCGCGAGGGCGGCAGACGGCCAGCGCTCCGTCGGCCGATTGGGACGCGGCTGTGCGTGAGCTGGTCGATCGCGTGGCGGCGATGTCGACGCCGGAGCGTGTGGACTTAACCGTGAACAACCTGTCGTCGTTGAACGCGAGCGAGGTGGCGGCGGTTGGCCAACAGGTGCGGACAGAACTGGCGAAGCGACATTTCCGCTTGTCGGGCGCGCAGGCGCCTGAGGCCGAGCTGACGGTAACGCTTTCCGAAGGCGCGGAAGGGTACTTGATCGTGGCGCAGGTGCGGCGCGCCTCAGTCGGACAGACTGACCAGGTTGCGATGGTTTCCGTGTCGCGCGCGGCGAAGAAAGCGGCTCCGAGCGGCGGAGTGACGCTGGCGCAGACTCGCGTGTGGGAGCAGCCGGGCGGAATCCTCGATTTCGCGCTGCCGGCAGCGGCGCCGGGCGCGACGCCCGAGATGATCGTCCTCGAGCGCGGGAGGATCGCGTTTTATTCGCGGCCGCAGGATCAATGGCAGCTGAGCCAGGCGGTGACGATTCAGCCCACGCGTTCGTGGCTGCGCACCGACCAGGGCCACCTCGATCTTTCGCAGGGTCTCGCGATGGGCGATGCGGGAATCCCGGGAATCGACTGCAAGGGCGACTTCACGAATCCGCAGGCGATTCATTGCGGCTTCGTGAGCCAGGATACGCAGACTTGGATGCAGGGAGACGCGTCGGTCCCGAAGGGGCTGGATATTGGCGGGGACGCGGCGGCGGTCGGGCTGCAATGCGACGGGCGGGCGGTGGTGCTCGCGAGCGGCAAGGGGGATTGGACGCAGCCGGATTCGATTCAGGCGTACGAGATCGATACCACCGGTAGAGCTGCGGCGATACTGACGGGGAGTCCCGTTGAGTTTGCGGGGCCGGTGATGTCGTTGTGGGCGACGGGGACGAGCGGCGAGGCGCGGGCCGTGGTGCATGATTTGAAGACGGGGAATTACGAGGCGTGGGTGGTGACGGCAAGCTGCGGGCATTGAGGTGGAAGGTGAGTAGGTGCTCGTTGGAAAAGGCCCCACCCTTACAGACCGAGGATGGGGCACCCGGAACTTCAAAGGCGACGGCGGGCGTGCGCTCTAGTGTCCTGCTCGGCTTGGTGTGCGGAGTTGTGACGTGTGCGATTACGTTGGCGCTTGCGGGCGTGGGGCGCGTGGAGGCTTCGCGGCGGCCGAAGTATGGCGGGACGCTGCGAGTCGAAATTGGCGCACGGGTGAATTCGCTTGACCCTATCGTGGCTGCTGGGAGCCCGGAAGAGGCCGCCGCCAGGCAGAAAATCGAGAGGCTGATCAGCGCGAACTCGGGTGCGTTTCGGATCTCGGCGTGGGAGCCGGGCAGGCATTTGGCGCTTGCGGAGAACGAAGATTCGAACGGCGGGCGGCCGTTCTTGGATTCGATCGATATTCAAATGGGCCGCACGGTGAAGGAGCGGCTGCTCGATATCGAGCTCGGCAAGGCGGACTTCATCGAGATTCCGCCGGAGCAAGCGCGACAGGCGTCGGAGCAGGGGATTCGCGTCAGCACGTCGCAGCCGGACGA
>DATJRU010000254.1:0-8355 GCA_035504455.1 Vulcanimicrobiaceae bacterium | reverse complement strand
AAAACTCCTCCGCGCGTGCCGAGCCTTGCGGTGCTCGATTCCGACGGCAAGCTGGTCTACGCGCAGGCGCACGGAGAGTTCGATAACAGCGCGATCCTGGCCCCCGCGGACGTGACGGGATTCCTCAATAAATGGGCGCCGTCCCGCCAGAATTAGCGCTCGTTCCTTGTTAATAGTTAAGCTAAGTACTCCATACTGAAATTAAACTCTCGCAATTTCTTTGGCGATGACGCTACTATCGACACTCGCGGAATGAGTCATTGGAGGTGGCGCGCCATGGTACCCCGATCTTTGCTGCTCATCGCGGCGTTGACGCTTGTTTCGGCCGCGGGATCTTCAGCCCAAACCCAAAAACCACTCACGAATGCGGACATCACTAACATGACCAAGCAGGGCCTCGAAGCGAGCCTGATCGTCAAGGATATCCAAGCCAGCGCAACGGACTTTGACACCTCGCCGCAAGCGCTGATCGATTTGAAGGCCGCAGGCGTCTCGCAGTCCGTGATGGAGGCAATGGTTTCCGCGCAAGGGACGAAACCCTCCGCCGCCGTGGAACCGGTGCGAGGCGCGTCGGCCGCGGGCGGCGCGAATCCGAGCGCCCCGTTCTGCGGTGAAAACGGGTGCCTGGTTCGGGAAGGAACCCTGGTTTCGCTGAAATTTGAGTCGCCGCTGAGCTCAAAGAGCGCTCACGTTGGAGATCCGGTCGAGTTCCAGCTCGACAGCGACTTGAAGGTGGGCGACACGATCGTTGTGCCGGCGGGCGCCCACGCAGTCGCAACCGTTTCGGACGCCAAAAAGGCCGGGATGATGGGAAGGGCCGGCGAGCTCAGCGTTCA
Organism: Vulcanimicrobiaceae bacterium; assembly: GCA_035504455.1. GTDB lineage: Bacteria > Acidobacteriota > Terriglobia > Acidiferrales > UBA7541 > Palsa-295. Next base: position 7,519 of record DATJRU010000254.1, on the reverse strand, counting down.
GATGCAATATCTCGTGGCAGGCAGCAATCACGTACGCATTCGAGGCACGCAGGGCCGCGAGGGAGCCTCCAAAACCGGCGCCACAGTGGCGCTTACAGTGATCTTCGGCCCGGTCGGGCTCATCAAGCATGGCAAGGATGTGGTGATACCCGCAGGCACGCCGGTCTCCGCCTACATCGATCAGGATGCGTGGGTTGCTCCCGCGACCGGCGACTGATTGCCACACTCGGCGGCCGAAAACTCACTCGCACCGCCCGCTGCCGTACCTCTCCAGCGAATTTGCGCCTCTCGTCCTGCGGCTCGTACTAGCCCGTGCGGCCGTTGCTTCGCAACGATGCAGCAGCCCTTTTACTGAATTTTAACTAACGCGTAAACCAGCGGATCAGCCTGCGTGGGACTGTTTCGAACGCCTAGGGAGGGGCACATAAAAGTGAAAAAAAGCTGGATGCACGGCGCACTTATCCTTGTCGCAGCCACGACGCTCGCGGCGGGAACATTCGTACGCAAGGCAGCTGCAGACGACGATCACGGCGATCATCCCCACTTCTTCCAATTCGTTCCCGGCACTTTGGTGCTGAGCCGCAGCGTGTATGTCGGCAATGCCTCGACGGTGACCATCGGCGAGACCCTGCCGCTCGGATGCGTGGGCGGCGCCAACGGCAGCAGCACGGTGAACGTGCCGCAACTGACCGGCGGCACGACACCCGTTACCGTTCCGTGCGGAGTGGCGAGCGACAACGGCGAATACCCGAATCTGCGCGACAGCCATAATGTCTGGAACAACGCCAACACCGACGGCAGCTTCGGTGTCACCTCGCCGATTTTCCTGGACAATCTCACGACGAATGGCTGGCCGCTCGGCACGCTTCCGATTCCGGCGGATCAGATCGTCACGAGCTTCAGTTCCAAGTCGGAGCTGGCGCTGAACCGCTCGGCGGATGGGCGGTCGCTAACGTTCGTGGCCTATCAGGGCGGGCCAGGCTGCGGCGGCTTCCCGGTTTCACCGACGGCTCCTAATCTGCTGGATGTTTCGAACGCCAATACGCCCGGTGTTTGCGACCCCACCAACCCCATCATTTCGTCGGTTTCGGAAACCGGCAACCCCACGGCGTACTATCGCGCGGTCGCGGAAGTCGACGCGCAGGGCCACCTCACCATCACGGATGGCAACGCCTATAGCGGAGACAACGGACGCGCGGCGCTTAAGGCCGCCAACGGCCTCTACTACATGGCCGGGAACGACAACAGCGGCAATCTTTCCAAGAAGCAACTTACGTCCACTCAGGACGGCGTCAATCTCGTCAACGCGACCGGCGCCGAGCTTCTCGTGCCGCATGCGACTCCGCCGGTGCCGCCGAACATCACCATGATCGGGCGCCTCGAAATCGGTACGGACAAGCCGGGCAAGGATACGAACTTCCGCGGGCTCACGATCTTCAACAACACGCTGTACATCAGCAAGGGCAGCGGCAGCAATGGAATCAACACGGTATATCAGGTGGGAACGCCGGGCGTCCTTCCGAACGGCACCGCTGCGACGCTCGCGACTGTGCCGATCACGATTCTGCCCGGGTTCCCGGACACGACGGCGAGCACGAGTACTGCATTCCCGTTCGGCCTGTTCTTCGCCAATGCGTCGACCCTGTACGTTTGCGACGAGGGCGACGGCACGCTCGTGACGCCGGCCGTCAACGGCAACGTGGCGGACGCGCAGACGCTGGCGACCGCCGGTCTGCAGAAGTGGGTTCTGCAGACGGATGGCAGCTGGAAAATGGTGTACGTCCTCCAGGATGGACTGAACATCGGCGTGCCGTATAGCGTGCGGAACTACCCGGCCTCGCTCGATCCCGCGACGGATGGCTGCCGCAACATCGCCGGCCACGTGAACTTCGATGGCACGGTCGACATTTACGCGATCACGTCCACGGTCAGCGCAAATGGCGATACGGGCGCCGATCCGAACAAGCTGGTGAAGGTCACCGATGTCCTCAGCGCGACCACGCTTCCCACGCCTTCGGAGGGATGGGGCGGTTTCATCGGCCGATTCATTACGCTTCGCAGCGCGCGAGCGGGCGAAGTGTTCCGCGGCGTGACGTTTGCTCCCGAGGATTACCCCCAACCGTGGGGATTCTAGCGGCTTAACAACAGACTGACTGGCAGCTCAAAAACCCCGGGTCGCCGCGTCTGGCGGTCCGGGGTTTTGCTTTTCGCAGGCGCCTTGGGGAGCGCACGTCTGCCGCCTCGCTGGACGCCGCCGCGGCACGGACATAAAATAAGGGAAGTATGGCGCCCAAGCTGCCGGTCTACATGGATAACCATGCGACCACGCGAGTCGATCCGCGCGTCGTCGACGCCATGCTGCCCTACTTTGGCGAAAAGTACGGCAACGCCGCGAGCCGCAACCACGAATTCGGCTGGAAGGCCGAGGAGGCGGTCGAAGTGGCGCGCGGCCAGATCGCGCGGCTGATTCATGCGACGCCGCGCGAGATCGTCTTCACCAGCGGCGCTACGGAATCCGATAACCTCGCGCTCAAGGGCGTGGCCGAGGCGTATCGCGCGAAGGGCAACCACATCCTCACGCAGGCGACCGAACACAAAGCGGTCCTCGACACCTGCAAGCACCTGGAGAAGTCCGGGTGCGAAGTCACGTATCTTCCGGTGGCGAAAGACGGGCGCATCGATCTCGATGAATTGCGCCGCGCGATCACGCCGAAAACGATTCTGATTTCGATCATGCACGCCAACAACGAAATCGGGGTCGTGCAGCCGATTGAGGAGATCGGGAAAATCGCCAAGGAGCGCTCAATCGTCTTCCACGTCGACGCCGCGCAATCCGTAGGCCGCATTCCCGTGGACGTCGAGAAGCTCGGCATCGACCTGCTGGCGATTTCCGCGCACAAGATCTACGGCCCCAAGGGCGTCGGCGCTCTTTACGTTCGCCGCAAGAATCCGCGCGTCGAACTCGCGCCCATGATGGACGGCGGAGGGCACGAGCGGGGCATGCGCTCCGGCACGCTGAATGTGCCGGGGATCGTCGGCTTGGGCAGAGCGTGCGAGCTTTGCGAAAAGGAAATGACGGAAGAAAACGAGCGGCTGCGCGTCCTGCGCGACAAGCTGAAGGAAGCGATCCTTTCCCGCCTTGACGACACGACGATCAACGGCACCATGGAGCATCGCCTGCCCAACAACCTGAATCTCAGCTTCGCGGGCGTCGAGGGCGACGCGTTGCTCATGGGCATCAATGATGTGGCCGTCTCGAGCGGCTCGGCGTGCACCTCGGCTACGCTCGAGCCGAGCTACGTTCTGCGCGCGCTCGGCGTTCCCGAGGAACTTGCCCACAGCTCCATCCGCTTCGGCCTCGGCCGCTTCAACACCGAAGAAGAAGTCGATTACGTGGCGGGGCGTGTCGTCGAAACCGTGAAGCGCCTGCGCGAGCTTTCTCCGCTCTACGAATCCGCCAAGCGCTAGCCTCTTGGTTTAGAATCACCTCGATGGACTTTCCTGGAGGCTTCCGAGATGACGACCACACCCGATCTGCGCTATCCAGTCGGAGAATTCGTGCCGCCGGGGACTCTCTCGGACGCTCAGCGCCGCGAGTTCATCGACCAGATCGGTGTGGCGCCGGCGCGGCTTTCGGCTGCGGTTGCCGGGCTTTCCTCAGAGCAGCTCGCGACGCCGTATCGTCCCGGCGGATGGGCGGTGCGCCAGCTGGTCCATCACATCGCCGACAGCCACATGAACGCCTTCGCGCGATTCAAGCTGACGCTCACCGAAGACGAACCCTCGCTGAAAACATACGAAGAGTCGCTCTGGGCGGAGTTGGCGGATGGCAGCGCGCCGCCGATCGAAATTTCGCTCGCGTTGCTTGAAAATCTGCACAAGCGATGGGAACTATTGTTGCGTTCTGTAAAACCCGCGGAGTGGCAGCGCAAATTCCGGCATCCGGGATGGGGCGTGGAGACGCTCGATTTTCTGCTCGCGCAATACGCCTGGCATGGACGGCACCACGTGGCGCACATCACTTCTTTGCGCGAGCGCAACGGCTGGTAGCCGCCGCGTCGCAGTGGGCCGCGCGAGAGCGCTCCGGGCGTTACTTCGTGGCTTCTTCGATCTGCTGCACGTGGATCACGTCCGTGCGCGCGTCCAGCCTGCCCACTACCATGACTTTCTTTCCGGCAAACTTCGAGGCGTTCTGCTGATCGTCGAGGTTGTACCAGATATCGTTGTCGTCGTCCCGCAAGACGTACTGCTGGCCGTTCAGCGACACGATTGTGCCGGTATATGCCTCTACCGCGCGCGACGCCGCCTGCGTAGGAATCGCCCCGACCGTACCGCCGAGAATCGGCAAAGAACCATACAAGAAAACCACGCAACCCAGTAAGAGGTCCGCCCTTTTCATGTGCTCACTCCCTAGTCGAATCCTGGCCGGCCGGCGAAACCATGTACGCACGTCGCATGCCGCGCGGCCGCAGCGCCGAAACATATGATTGGGAGCAACTTACTTCGGTATCGCTGGTAATGGCGAAATGTAGAAATAACGGGTCGATGGAAAAACATTCGTACAGGATTTCCCCGAGGCGAATCCATGTTTTCCGGCGCAAGTTTCGGTCGCCGCGAAACTTACACTTTGGCTGAGCGTTTGCACCCAATACGGGAAGGGGGAACACCCATGCGCTTCCTCAAACGGCGTCTTGTTTCATTGGTTCTACTGACCGCACTCGTTTCACCCGTCGTGCTTTCCGGATGCGAAGATCACCGCGTCTACGACCCCTATTACAACGACTACCACGTGTGGAATAACGACGAGGTCGTCTACTACCACCGTTGGGAACACGACACTCATCGCGACGATCGCGACTTCAACCACCGCAGCAAGGACGAGCAGAAGGAATATTGGACCTGGCGCCACAACCAGGACCACGATCACCACTAGTTAGCCCGGCATTTTCAAGCGGGCCAGGAAAGCCGCCGGGGATTCGTTCGCCGGCGGTTTCTCTTTGGCTTGGGAACCTACGCTGTTTTCTTTTTCCAGGCGCCCAGGATCGCGCCCATGAGGCACAAGCCGAAGAGCGGATAGAACTCGTTGATGGCGAAGAGAGTCTTTGGCCGCATTTCGTACATGTAGGTGGTGTAGACAATCGGCCCCACGATGCCGAGCCATAGGAGAATGCCCACCGCCGCCCCACGCGCGGCGGTATTCGCATTCCGCCACGCGCAGATTTGCGCGAGGACGAAGGCGATCAGCAGGTTGAGCAGAAACGTGAGAATAAACGGCCAGATCCACACGGGATTGGCCGAGCTGGCTTGTGCCGCCGGCATGTGCTCGAGCGCCATCCACTGCTTGTCGAATATCACGTCGTACCACAGGCCCCCGAGCAGCCAATACGCGATCGCGCAAACGAGCACGGCCAAGTAGTTCGTCTTCATGGCGCCCTCCTAGGCCTTCACTGCTTCGATCACGGCGATGGGCGACGGCGTGCGCATCACGCGCGCGAGGCGCAGTCCGGCTTTGCCCAGCAGCTCCGCGTATTCTGCTTCGGTTCGTTCGCGGCCGCCCGCGATCGCCAGCATTTCGATATCGATCCACTTCGCGACTCCGGGCTCGTTCGCCGGACCGACCAGCATCTCGAGCAGGATCACTTTGCCGTTTGGCCCGCGCATGGCGCTCGCGCAATTCTTCAGGATCGCGATCGACCGCGCGTCGTCCCAATCGTGGATCACGGATTTCATCACGTAGCTGTCCGCGGCCGGCACACTCTGGAAAAAGTCTCCGCCCGCGATTTCGCAGCGCACGGCGAGGCCCAGCGATTCCATCACCGGCTTCGCCCCCGCAGCCACGTGCGCGATATCGAAGAGGATTCCCCGAAGTCCGGGATGCTTTTGGAGGACCATCGCGAGCAGCGCGCCGTGGCCTCCGCCGATGTCGGCCAATGTGCCGGACTCGCCGAAATCGTAGGCCTCGAGTACCGGCACGATCATCTGCCGGCTGATCGAGGTCATCGCGGCGTTGAACGATTTGTTCTCGTCCGCGTTCTGCCGGAAGAATTCGAACGGCTCCATGCCGCTGATCTTCTTGAACGCCGTTTCGCCGGTCTCGAGCGTGTGCGAAAGTTCGCTGTAGATTTTCATGTGCAGCGGGTCGGTGATGAAAAGGACGGCATCGCGCGCGGAGTTCGGAGCGCCGGCGCGAAGCGCCTCGGAAATCGCCGTGTTGCCGAACGTCCGCGGCGCGGTCTCGCGGAACACGTCGATCGAAGCGAGCGCCCGCAGGATCCGATAGAGCGCGTCCTCTTTCGTGCCGCTCGCGCGGGCCAGCTCCGGGACGGTTTTAGGTCCGCTGGCGAGATGGTCGGCCACCCCCGCCTTTGCCGCCACATGGAGGCAGGCCGACGTGGCGTATGACCTCGACAGCATGATGATCTGGGCGAACAGCCCGGGACCTGGCGCATTCTGAGCCGATGGGCTGGACATGAAATCCTCCTGAGCGGGAAGTGACGCCGGCAATTGCGGCGCATCATAGTACAGGGCGGCAGGTTATGCCACTTGCCGCTTTCGCCCCCCGCCCGCGACCGCCGCACAACATTTTTCCTGAAACGGGGTTCTAATTGACAAGGATAGGTTTGCCGTTCGGGTCCGCCCGACGGCAGCCGGTTCTTTATAATGGTCGTATGCGGTGTTCCCGGCGGGAACAAAAAGCGCGTCCCGCGGGAATCATATCGATAGGCTGTTCGCGCGATTCATTCCCGGTCCAGCCGGGCGAAAGGAAGTTCGGCCATGAAAAAATTCATACTCGGTTTCGCGATTCTGATGTTCGCAGGGCTTTCCGGCGTGGCGCCCGGCGCAAAGGCGCAGTCCGCTCCGCCATCGGGGCCTCCGCTCAAGATCGTCCTGTCGCGGCAGTCCAACGTCGACCCGGTGGAAATCATGAAACATTTCAGCCAGAAGTGCCCCAACGTGACCTTGACGACCAACCCGAAGCGCTCCAACTTCATGATTAACGCGGTGTGGGCGGGCAATTATCGCTTCATGGTGATCCAGAAGGGCGGCGACACGATCTTTGCCACGCAGACCACGCTCTTGAGCAACGCGGTGAAGGACGTCTGCCGCTTCCTCAACACGCGAGCCCCTGCACCCGCGGCTGAGCGCAACTGATTCTGAACTGTTGTCCGTGCCTCCCGGCCCGCGGCCGCTCGCTGCGGCGCCGGGACGCGCGATCCTCCCTGCTGTGCTACAGTCTTGTCGTCCGATGGACGTTCCTGCTATCTCAACCGAGCATCTTTCGCGCCGCTTCGGAGATCTCGTCGCCGTCGATGACGTGAATTTGCGCGTCGCCGCCGGGCAATTTTTCGGCTTCCTCGGCCCCAACGGCGCAGGCAAGTCCACCACCATCAAAATGCTCACCGGCCTGCTCGCCGCATCGTCCGGGCGGGTCGAGATTCTCGGGCTCGATCTCGCGAAGAATCCCATCGAAGTGAAGCGCCAGATCGGTGTCGTCCCCGAAGGCATGGCGCTCTTCGGC
>DATJRU010000253.1:0-13042 GCA_035504455.1 Vulcanimicrobiaceae bacterium | reverse complement strand
CTCAGCCCCGCCTCCACCCGTCGAAACGCAGCCTGCCATCCCGGGCCAGTACGTCGAAGAAGGCGTCGCTTCCTGGTACGGCGTCCCCTTCGATGGACATCGCACCTCGAACGGCGAAATTTACGACATGCACGCCTTCACCGCCGCGCATCGTACTCTGCCCTTCGGCTCGCTCGTTCGCGTCACAAATCTTCGCAACGGCCTGCAAACCGAAGTTCGCATCAATGACCGCGGCCCCTTCGTCGCCAATCGCATCATCGATCTCTCGCTTTCCGCGGCGCAGGCCATCCAGATGGTTGGTCCCGGCACGGCCCAGGTGCGGCTCGAAGTGATTTCCGGCCCGAATCCGGCGCAAGGATTCTTCGGCGTCCAGGTAGGCGCATTCGCCAATCGGGACAACGCGGAGCGGCTGCGCGCCCAGCTTGCCGCGCGCTACTCCCCGGTGACGATCATGGTCTACGACTCGCCGAGCGGCATTTTCTATCGCGTGCGGGTGGGACGCCTGCCGACCGAAGACGCCGCCCGTCAGCTGGCGGATCAGTTGCGCGCCAACGAACAATTCACCACCTTCGTGGTGCGCCTCGACAACTGACGAATCGACGCCGCCCTCGCGCCGGCCACTCTTTGCAATTACAATGTCAGCAGATGCGACGCCTGGGGCGGCCTCGCATCGCGGCGTTACGACGTTTGCGGAATTATGATCCGATCGATTCGCAGACAATTTGGCGGCTCTGCGCTGTCCGCGCTTTGCTTGGCTGCCGTATTTCTTTCGACGGCTGGGCTCACGGCGCGCTCGATGTTGCGCGCCCAGGCTCCCTCCACTCCGCTCACCACGTGGAACGTCACGGTGGTGCTGCCGCCCCGCATCGTTGCCGGCCGGCACGCCACTCTCGCGGCTCTCGGCGTCGACCAAAGGCTTGCCGCTGGAGTCAAAATCGAGGTCGGAGAGCAGCAGGTCACGACCGACTCCACGGGCCGTGCGACTTTCAACGCGCCCGCTTCCGCCGGCTACGTGCTCGCGAAAGCCTCGGGCGCTTCCTTCGCGACGCTGGTCGATCCGCCCACGGACGATCCTTCGCCATCGCTCGCCGTCGCGCCGGTAATTTCGCTGCACGACCAATTTTCGATTTGCGGCACGTCGCTCGACGACCGCGCCGACGGCAATCTCGTGAAGATCAATGGCCAGCTCAGCCTGGTGCTCGCCGCGTCGCCCGAGTGCATCGTCGTTCTGCCGGGGCCGAAAGTCACCGCCGGACCCGCGACGATTTCGGTCGTTACGGACAACGCGCAATTTGCGGCGAAAACCTCGATTGTCGCTCTCGCGTTTGACGCGCCGAATCCGGCGCTGCTGCCCGGCAAAAAGGGCGATCTCTTTGTTCGCGTGCAAGGGTCGGATCGCAGGCTCCGGCTGCGGATTGAGAATGAGACGCCCGGCGTGCTTCGCTTCCTGAGCGGCGAGATGCAGGAAGTCGTGACGAGCGGCGGGGCGCAAAACACCGCTCCCATCAAAGTGCAGGCCGTCGCTTCGGGCACCTTTTCGTTTCACGCGCGCGTGCTTGGCGCTCCGGATGTGGCCGTCGCACGACGCTACCTGCAGACCGCCGAACTTCTCGCGCCGAAAGACACGCAGCACGACATCCAGAAGCTGATCGACCACCTCGACCGCCATCCGCAGGAAACACAGCGAGTCGCGCTGAGCCTGGACCAGCTCCGTTCAGCCACAATTGCGGGCGATTTGCGCACCCTGCTCGACGCCGCCCGCAACGCTCTCTAGCTACTCATCGGTGGGAGGCAGCAGGACCCGCTGGACGGGCTCGGCCGGCGGAAGCGCGCCCTGCGACATCTGCTCCACCGAATTCGTGATACGCGTGAGCCGCGCATCCGCGTCCTCGTAGCTTTGCTGCGCGTGCCGGAGGTGGTTGCCCATCTTCTCGTAAACGTCGCTGAAGGTCTCGATTTGCTTCTTTATCCCGGCCAGGCCGGCGAAGAGATGTCGCGCGTTTTCCTCGAACTTCTGGCCTTGCAGGCTGACGGCCACCGCGCTGATGAACGCGCACAACACGTTGGGCGAAACCGGCAGGACGCGTTTCGCGCGACAGTATTCGTCGAGCCGCCCATATTTCGAATCCTCGGTGCTCAGCATCTCGTAGTAAACGCCTTCGGACGGCACGAACATGAGCGCGTAGTCGAATGTATGCTCGTGCGGCAGGATGTATTTCTCGGCGATCGAGTCGGCGTGCTTGCGTACCGCGACGGAGAAATCGCGTCGCGCCTCATCGCCCGAATCCACAAGCCTTCGGTAGGCTTCCAGCGGGAATTTCGAATCGATGCAGAGCACGCGCTCGCCGCTGCGCACGATCGCGTCGACGATACTGCCCGTCGATGGGAAGCGGTGCTGCATCGCGTAGGCGCTCTGTGGCAGCGCGTCTGCCAGCAACGTGTCCAGCATCGTTTCGCCGAGGGCGCCGCGCGTCTTCACACCGCTCAGAATAGCCTGGAGCGTCGAAGTCGTTTTCGAGAGATCCTGGCTGGTCTGTTGCATTTCCCCGATGCGCTGGCTCATTTGCATCAGCATGTCGGTGGAAGCTTCGAGCCGTCGCGACACCTCGCGCTGCGAGTCGCTCGTAAGCTGCCCCGTGCTGGCGACGCCCGCCTGCAAATCCGTGCGCACCTGCCCGAGCTGCTGCGTCACCGACTGCGCGAGCTGCCCGATCTGCGCGTTGATCTGCGCCGCCACCGCCTGTCCTTGCGTGGCGAGGGACGCCTGCATCTCCTGGCGGACTGCCGAAAGCTGCGCGTCGGAACGCCGTCCCGCCGCCCAGACGATTGCGCCCGCCGCGACAATTGCAAAAATGGCTGTGATGAGCCAGGGAAGAAAAGTCATCGCATTCACTTTAGCGCGAAGTGCGGCACGGGAAAAGTGAGCGTGGCCCGGGTGCCCCGTTTCCTCCGCTAACGACACGCCGGTACTGGACTTTCGGGCGCGCGATTCGAAGGCGCCGCGTGCTGAAACGCGGCGCTTCTTTCGCTATACTGTGCGTCCGAGGCGCGGTACCCAAGTGGGAAGGGAGAGGTCTGCAAAACCTTCATTCGTGGGTTCGATTCCCACCCGCGCCTCCAGAATCACCGCGCTAGCCCTCCTGGTGATGCCGCTGTAGATCAGCCGCAAGCAGCGACAAAATCCGCGCAAGAACGCGACAATACTTTGACTCGCTCGTGACACCTTTCCCGGCCTGCCCGCCTACCGTCGTCGAAGGCTCGCAGTTCTGAATACACAAGGAAGGGTGCAATGGAGAAAACGAAGAATCAGACGGGGCGTTCGACGAATCGGCGGTCGTTCTTGACGAAAAGCATGCTGGCAGCAGGCGCAGTAGCAGGCGCCGGGCTGATCGGCGGAAGCAAAATCGCAATGGGCCAGGGTTTTGGAGAAGGGCTCACGCGCGGAGACATCGCGATCCTGCGGTTTCTCGCTGCAGCGGAACTGATCGAAAGCGATCTGTGGCAGCAATACGCCGAACTCGGCGGCGTGACCGACGGCGCGCAGAACAACTACCAACTCGCCTTGCAGTTCCTCGATGGCGACGGCTCCCAGTACATCACCAGCAACACGCTCGATGAAATGAGTCATGCAAACTTTCTCAACGCCTACCTCCAATCCAAGGGCGCGGAACCCGTCAGCCTCGATGCTTTTCGGAACCTGCCGAGCAGCACAGCGTCCGGCGCCGATGTGAAAACCAAGCGCCTGACCAACCTGATGCACCTCAACGTGGACACGAGCTGGTATATCCGCTATCGCAGCACCACGAATCCCGATTTCGGCGCGACCTTCCCGCAGGCGATTACCATCAGCAACCGGACCGCGATTCCCATCACCGACGCCGATTTCGACAATCCCGATCACATCCAAGCGATCGCCGACACGGCGGCGTTCCACTTCGGAATGATCGAGCAGGGTGGGTCGAGCCTCTATCAGGCGCTCAGCCTCAAAGTCACCAGCCTGGAAGTGCTGAAGATCACCATGGCGATTGGCGGAGATGAGGTCGCGCATTTCCTCGAATGGGTGGATTTCTCGGGGAACGCGGTGCAGGGCCCTCCCTTCAGCTTCCAAAACTCGCAGGTGCCCGTCACCGACAACGGCTTGACCTTCCCGGATTTCAACTCCGATCCGCGCGGCTCGCTCGTTCAAACGAATCTCATTTTCCCGGTGCCGTGCCAATTCATCAGTCCGAATTTGCCTCATTGCGCGGTGATTCGGCCGACGGATGACCGGTTCGCCGGAGCGATGGCGGCTGTTACGGCGCTCACGAACGACGGCCTCTTCATCGGACAGTCGCCGCAATTCTTCCAGGTTCTCAAGCAGCTCGCGGAAGAAGCGGACGAGGCGTTTCGCGAATTCTAACCGCAGGATCTCAGGGCAGGGAGAATGGCTCCGGTTCGTCCAGCGCCGGAGCCATTCGCATTTTTGGCCGCCTTTGAATTACGAAACCGAAACGGAAGGACGCTCCGCGCTCCGGAAATTGAAGCGGGGCAGCCGCACCAGAAACACCGTGCCCGATTCGGAGGTCGATTCGACGCTTACCGAACCGTCGTGGTCGTGCAGGATCTTGCTGACGATCGCCAAGCCCAGCCCCGTGCCGTTGGGCTTGCCTGAACTCACAAAAGGATCGAACAGATTCTCGCGGATTGCGGCTGGGATTCCGGACCCGTTGTCGATCACCCTCACGTCGAAATGTTCCGCGGACGAAGCGATCTCCACCCGAATTTCGCCGTGGCCGTGAGCGGTCGCTTCGCAGGCGTTGAGCAGTAGGTTGAAGAATGCGCGCTCGATCTTCGTGGGATCGAACACGCCCTCCGTCTCCCCCGAGGTGCTGATCAGCAGCGTGCGGCGGCGAAGGTCCGGGATCGCCAGCACCGCATCGGCGGCGCGGCGCACCGTCTGTTCGAGACTTGCCGGCACGGGACTGATCGCCACTCCCTCGCGGGCCAGCTCGCGGAGCGAGTCGAGCAGATCGAGCATCTGGTTCGACGCGGTCTGGATCTCCTCGTAAATCTCGTCCTTGTTCATCTTCAACTTCTCGGCCTCGTATAGAAATTCCGCGTTCGCCACAACGGCCGCGAGATAGTGGCGCAAATCGTGCGAAATCGAATTCGCGGCCCGCCCAAGGGCCGCGACTCGCTCCGACGCGAGCATCTTTTCCTGAGAGAGCCGCAAGTCGTCGCGCATTTTCGAAAACGCCTGCCCGAGCTCCGCAACCTCGCTGCTTCCCCGCGGCGTCACCGAGTAGGTGTAATCTCCCGCAGCCAGCGCACGCACGCCCGAAACAAGGTTGTCCAGAGGACGCGTGATCGTGCGCGACACGAAATTCAGCAGCAAACCCGCCAGCAGCAGGGCCGAACACCCCAGAAAGAAAATGATCCCGTTCAGTCGGCTCGTGAACGCGTTGGCCTGATCGATCGACAACAGGACGTAGCACGTGACCGGCGTCGACGGACCTTCGTGGATGAGCACCGAAGCGACCTCGTACTGGCTGCTTCCGAGCGGCTGCTTTCGCATCGGAGCTCCGGGGCCGAGTTCATTACCCGCGATCAACTGCTGAAGCTGGTTCTCCTCCTGCGGAGGAAGCGTCGAGGCGATGATCTGGTTGCCGGTCGCCAGGGCGACTTGACTGCCGGAGACCAGCGCGAGCTGCTGCGCCACCGCGGAATTGATTTCGTAGCCGACCGCGAGCACGCCGAGCTGCCGCTGCTCGTTCTCGCTGCCGGCCACGATCGGGCGCAGAAACACCCAGTAGAGCTGCCCGTGCGCGTACCACCAGGCGGAATCCGATCCCTGCTCGAGCGAGTTGCTCAATGCGCGCTCGGCATCGGCCTTTGTCCAACCGTTGGCCGCGATGTGCAGACCCAGCACTTTGGAATCAGGAGCCGCAAGAATGAAGAGATCGCTGCCAGCGAGCCGCCAAAAGGGATCGGACGCGTCCTGGATCGTGACGGCGTCCTTTGTGGTCATCAGCGCTTTCAGCGTGGGTAGCTCGGCCAGGATCGCCGCCGTGCGGGAAAGGTCGATTTCGTGCTCCCGCTGCACGTTTTCGAAAGCGTGCAAAGAAGCGTCGATCCCTTCTTGCACCTGAATCGCAATTTCGGAACGAACGGTGTGACGGACGATGAAGAGAATTGCGCCGGTGAGCAGGCCGATGATGAGGAGCGTCGCAATCAGCAACTGTGTTCGTAGTCGCGGCAGTTCCATCAAGCTCCTCGGAACACTAATCGCTGGTCGATGCCGGCGGGGCCCCGAGCGTGAACCGGTAGCCCGCGCCGTGCGTCGTCAGGAAGTGCCGCGGATTCGCGGGATCGGCCTCGAGCTTCCGGCGAAGGCGCAGAACGTGATTGTCCACGGTGCGCGTCGTCGGATAGTTTTCGTAGCCCCAGACTTCGTTGAGAAGCTCTTCGCGGGAAATCACGCGGTCCGGCGAGCCGGCAAAAAACTTCAGCAGCTTGAATTCCTGGGCGGTCAGCGCGAGCGGTTTTCCACCCCGCGCCGCTTCCATGCTGGTGAAATCGACTCGCACGTTGCCGAAGGTGAGAATCGAGTGCTGCGCGCTCTCGATCGTGGGATCGGAGACGGTCGTTTCGGCCCGGCGCATCGCGCGACGCACCCGCGCCAGCAGTTCCTTGGGGCTGAACGGCTTCGTGACGTAATCGTCGGCGCCCAATTCGAGAAGAAGCACTTTGTCTTCGACCTCCGCATTCGCGCTCAAGACGACGACGGGCACGCTCGAGGCATGCGCCTTGAACGCGCGGCACAATTCCTTGCCGGGAAGCCGGGGAAGCTTCAGATCCAGCACCACGACATTCGGCAGCTGCTTCTGAAAACTCTCGAGTCCCGCGGCGCCGTCGGATGCAAGCTGGACCTGCAGTCCGTCCGCTTCGAATAGTCGCTGCAAGGTTCGCTGCATGGGCCGGCTGTCTTCTACAACGAGTACGGTATCCATCTGCCCCTCGTGCGGTGCATCGATCGTAGCCCCTCCAAATCAACAAGGTCAATTCCGAGGGGCAGTCAACTCCTTTTGAATTGTAATCGTGGGCTTGTCGCGGCTTCGTCCACGAATTGTCACAATTTTGTAAACAGCGGCAGGCGCGGGTTGGGGCTTCAAGTGCGTCCGGACTACCGCGTCCGGCTTGGCGGGATTTTACAAGCTGTTGACATTTTCTAGACCGCGCCGTGGCAATCCCTTCCGCGAAATCCGGCACTCTTCCCTGGCGAGTTCAAAAAAAGAGATTCGGATGGACCGAATCGAGACGAGCTGAGGCGATGAATTACACATCGGAGCAGGAGTCGCAACACCGGGCACAGGATTCATCCGAGGCGGACGCCATCCGCCTCGCACAGCAGGGCGACGGCGCGGCGTTCGAACGCCTCTATGAAATGCATCGCGGGCGCGTCTACGCGCTCTGCCTGCGCATGACGAACAACGCCACCGACGCGCAGGATCTGACCCAGGACGCTTTCCTTCAGGCGTTCCGCAAGATCCATACCTTCCGCGGCGAATCGGGCTTCTCTACCTGGCTGCACCGGCTCACCGTCAACGTGGTGCTCATGCGATTTCGCCGGAAATCTCTGGTCGACGGTTCGGTGGAAGAGATGAGCGAGCGCAATGAAGAAGACGGCAGGCCGCGCATGGAATTCGGCGAGCGCGATCTGCGCCTGGGCGGCGTGATCGACCGGCTCAGCCTGCAGCGCGCCTTGGAACAGATGCCGCCCGGATACAAGCTGATCTTCCTGCTTCACGATGTGGAGGGATACGAGCATCAGGAAATCGCCACGCTCGTCGGATGCTCGGTCGGCAATTCGAAATCGCAGCTGCACAAGGCGCGGTTGCGATTGCGCGAGCTGCTGCGGGACGCACCTCGCAGCGCACAACGCGAAAAGCGGGTGGCACGGCGCAGGGCGCCATCACCCCGGCCTCAAGGTTACGCTCTCGGTTGGGCAAAAGCCTGAAAGTCGAATCTTCGGCAGGTCAGCAAGGGTTGCGGGTATTTCAATCTCCCCCGATGCAAGCCTCAGTGCACTACCCCCACCAGAAGGCCCGGCCTCTCCCCCGGGCCTTCCCCCTCCCTCTTCCGTCAGTGGGCGGCACTTGGTTTTCACTGCTCGTAATTGGAGCGGGGAGGCGGAACGTAATCCAAACCGTACTTATTCTTGTGCGAGAGCGTGAAGTTCGGATTCTCGACCAGGCGGAACCGATCGAGGGAGCGATTCGAAGGAGACACGACGATTATGCGGGTCAGGGCGTTCAGCGCTTCGGGCACACTGCGCTCGTACCACACGTGCAGTTCGTAGCGGCCGTCGGGAACGTCGGGTATCGCCCAGTGTCCCGCGCGATTCGACAGCGCGAAATAAGGCGTCGCAACGGCCACCACGACCGCGCTCATTTCGGGATGGATGTTGCAAAAGAGAAAGCTCACTCCGGCGCGATCGAATCGCACGGTCCGCGTGGTGCCCGCTTCGTACAAGCCGAGATCGAAGCGCTTGCCGTCGAAGAGCGAAAAAATATTGTGAAAGAACGGATCCTCGTTGGGGAATGCCACGACCGTGCCGACCTGAACGGCCAGCACATGAGGCTCAAACGTCTTGTTGCGCTGAATGATCTCGGGGATGTGTTCCGGTTGCGCCTGCATCGTGGCCGGGCCATCGAGCGGAATCAGCCAAACGACTACGTCCGAGGCGTCCGCCACCCGGAAGCCGGGCGAAGAAGCATCCTGCTTCCCCGGCGCGAAAATCGAAACGTCCCCCACGACGGGCCCCGGCTCCGAAGCAAGAACGATCGGGCAGACGAGCGAGCACGCCGCGAGAAAGCATACGAGCTTGGCAGAGATGCTCATGCAATCCGTTTCAAAACAGGTACCCGAGACTCAGGCTCACGTGATCGGCGGAATACGAGTCGCTGTTGAGCACCGTCGTTCGCAGGCGGCGGTATTCCATCGAGAACAATATGTCCGACCGCACCTGATAGATGAAATTGACGAACGGGCTCGAATTCTTCGAGAAAAGCGTCCCATAGTACGACGGGCTCGATGGAAACATTCGGAGCTCGCTTGCGAACGGATTGTCCTGCCCGAATGCGCCGTTGATCTCGAACTTCGCGGTCGGCTTGAATTTCAGCTGCGCCCATCCGCCTATTGAATCGAGACCCTTCACGATTGTAGCCGGGCTGACGCCAGACCCCGAAACTAACACATCCTGACCGATCGCTCCAGAAAGCCCGCCGACCGCCCGGCCCCTGTAAAACGCCGCGGTAAGTTCGAAAAATTTTCCGAGCGGCAGGGTCAGGTCGCCCGTTCCGGCCCATCCGTCGATGCTCTTGCCGAATCCCCAATACTGGCGTCCATAGTATCCGCCCGCGCCGATGGTAAGGGTCTGGCCGGAGAGCGGCATACTCCACGAGATTCGCGCTGCGTATGCAGGCTGCCCCGACCGCTCGCCATACGTCGCGTATCGCTGATACGCCGAAAGCGGAGGCTCGCCGGACAGTGAATCGAGAATTCCGCCCTGCAGGAGCAGGCTCGATCCTTCCTCAAATTTGATGCGATGCTCGACGCGAATCTGCGGCGTCCAACTCCAAAGATCGCCCGAATAGGAGAGCGGAGGAACGGCCAACGAGGCGAGCGACGTCGGCGCCAGGGGCGAAAAGAACAGCTGGTCCTGCCCGGCAATGATTGATGTGTCGTCCCAGTCGAAGCGGACCGTGCCCGTGCGCAGTCGCACGATTCCGGTAGTAACTCCGTTTGGAACTTCGGGAAAGCCGCCCGCAAAGTCGAGCGTCAGGTTCGCGCTCGTGTGCGCGCCGGCTACGTCGGGACCGAATGCTTCGAGCTCGACCTGAGATTGCCGGAGCGATCCGCCGAACGTCCCGGAAGAATCATATGGCCCCGGTGCCACTGCAACTTCGGGAACGTCCTGGTTGTCCACCACTCCCTGGTTGTCGAACACATTCATGAGCACGATTCCAGAGAGCCGCAGGCGGTATTTCGAGCCGCTCTCGACTTTCGTCTGGCTCTGCTCGGTGATCTTCGAGTCGATCAGCTGCTGATTTTCTTCGAGGGCTTCAAGACGCTGCTCCGTTGTTTGCGTCGGGGCCGCACTTTCCGCTGGCGCCGTGGTCTGCGCGGGAGGCGTTGCGCTGCGCGTCGGTGAATACGGAGCGTACGGATCGGATTGCCGCGTAACATCATCCGCGGCCGTGAGTTGGAGCGAAGGCGAGCGTTCGAGTTTGCTGCGAAGCTCCATCGTCTCCGCGCGGTCGCGCTCCTCGGCTGCCCGCAGCTCGCGCATCTGTGAAGTGAGCGCCTGCACCTCTGCTTGCAACTCGTGCACGGTCTCCCCAAGCGCGCGGACGTCAGCCGTGGGCTCGGCCGAAGTTGGCGCCGCGCCGCGATTCTCCTGAGCCAGGGCGGGACCCACACTCGACAGGATCGCAGCGGCGCAAATGCAGAAATGCCAAAGTAGACTTCGGGAACGGTCGTGTCGCACGATGTGCCTCCTGCCTAGAATCGAACGCTTTCGGACCAAACGGAGAGCGCGGGACCGGGTTAACTAGAACTTAGCGAATATCGCTCAGTTATCTAGCCGCCTCATTATCCGTGAAATGGATGGTGAATCGTTCACTTTCGTTGCGTCTGCAGCTCGGAGGGGAGTGAGAATATTCCAGCGACGACGGGGCCGCCGCGGGGCGACCCCAGTTTTCGCACGCATTGTCGGCGGAAGGCTGGCTACTTCTTCTTGCCTTTGGCCTTCGCGGCGGGTTTGGGCGGCGGTGCAGCGGCCATCATTTTGCGCATCGCTTCCGCCATCCCGGGAGCGTTCTTGGCGCGCCACGCCTCGAGCTTCTCGACGTGCTTTTCCAGGTTTCCGTGTAGATGAGGGTTGCCGTACGCGGCGCGCCATTCTTCGATCGCCGGCTTCATGCGCTGCCAGACCATCCACTGCTCGCCGCTATTTTCGAAAAAGAACTCTTCGTCGATCAGGCCCCGGTTCACGATGCTCGCCACCATTCCCCAATACGTGATCACCATGCGCGCGTAGGCGTTTTCCTTGCTCCCCATCGGAGCGATTTTGTTCATGTGCTCGAAAGAAGTCGGCCGGAAATTCCCCGAAAACCAGCTTCGGGCCTCGCGCAACACCGGCTCGCGCCGCATGTCGTAGAGCTTCAGCATGAGGTTTACCTGTTCGTGCGTCACTTCCCCCATCGTTTCCTCCTTGTGTAAGGTCGGCACAACTCAGATACAGCCAAAGACGAGATCAGGATCCGGCCGAGACAGCTTTGCCTTGAAGTTCCACTTTGTGGGTGTTCGCCAGAGGAATTTGCGACTCCTCGAAAGCCAGTACGATTCGCCGGCGGAGCTCGCGCGAGACGTCATCCTTGCGATTCAGAACCGTGCGGACTTGCAGCCGCAGCACCGTACCGTCAAGCGACATCGATTCCACGCCAAGCACACGCGGCCCGTCGACGAGCGCAGGAGACCAGCTCACATCGCCGCGAAAATCGTTCGATAGTTTCTCCAGCGTTGCAAGCGCGCGCCCGATCTCCTCGTCCGACGGCACCGTCACGTCGATGAACGCTTGTGACCAGTCGCGGTTCAAATTCGCCACCTGCCCGACGAGCGAGTTCGGGATCGTCACGATCGCGCCGGCGGCGTTGCGCAGCACCGTGCGCCGCAGCGTGAGATATTCGACGCGGCCTGTTTCACCATTGAGCTGAATCAGGTCGCCGACCACGTATTGATCCTCGAACACGATGAAAAAGCCGTTGATCAGGTCCTTCACCAGCGTCTGCGCGCCGAAACCGAACGCAAGGCTCGCGACCGCCGCCGCCGCTGCGACCGGCGTCACGTTGAAGCCGAACTCCGGCAGCGCCGTGAGGATCGCGACCGCAATGATCACCGAGACGCCCAGGCTGTAGAGCAGCCCGGCCATCGTGCGCGTCTGTTGTTCGCGGAGCTGCCCCACGCGCGTGGGCCCCTTCGAAATCTGCACGAGGCGCGTGGTCAGGGCCTTCAATAGGCGGGTCAGGATGATCGCCAGAAGCGCGATGACGAGAATGCGCAGGCCGCGCGTTTCGACGATTTCCACCCAGTGCGACAGGAGCTCGTTCATGGTGTGTGAGCGGCGGAATTATACCATTCGCGCGGCGGCGCGCCCACGCGATCGGGCGCATAGTGCGGCGAATACGGACGTTTATCGCAGTGGATTCCTTTGCTCGCCCCCGGCGCGGCAAGGTAGAATCGAATCGCGACGTTCCCTCTTGCATCGCCGCATCCGCATCGCGAACGTCACTGCGCGCCCGTAGCTCAGATGGATAGAGCGTGTGCCTCCGAAGCACAAGGTCAGAGGTTCGAATCCTCCCGGGCGCGCCACTTTTTTCTTTGTCCGGCCCGGAGACATCATGAAGTACGTCCGGCTGGCCCCCAAAATCCGGAAAATCAGGCCTGGCGCAATCCAAACGCGGTGGAATGAGCGTACTCGGTCGTCCCGCTGATGCGTGTCCGACACTATGGTAATATCCGCGCGTTTGCCCGCCTGGCGCGGAAGAAACAAACAGGGAGTGCGGACATGCGAACCAGACTCACGGCGGTCTTGGGCCTGGCGGTATGCGTAGGGTGCGTCTTCGCGATGCACGGGCATCCGGCGCTTGGCAGCCCGAACCAGACGGCTGCGGCCGCGCCGTCGTGCGACTACGCCTGCCTGACGGGCGTGATGGACCGCTACCTCAAGGCTCTCGTCGCGCACGATCCGTCGCAGATTCCGGTGGCCGCCAACCTGAAGTTCACCGAAAACACGATCCCGCTCAAGCTCGGCGATGCGCTTTGGGGAACCATGAGCGGCATCGGCACCTATAAGCTCTACTTCGCCGATCCGCACGACGGCCAGGTCGGAATCGAAGCTTCGATTCGCGAGAATGGCACGCCGGCGCTGCTGCTCGCGCGGCTGAAAGTCGTGGACGGCAAAATCACGGAAATCGAAACAGTCGTCCACCGCAACGCCACT
>DATJRU010000252.1:0-12441 GCA_035504455.1 Vulcanimicrobiaceae bacterium | reverse complement strand
CGCGCGAGACCGGCGCGCCGGCCGATCGTCGAACGCTCGACGAGAACGCCGAGACCTTGCATAAGAAAGTAGGCGGTTGGCAGGCCATAGCCGCCGCGCGCCGGAACTGAAATCACCAGGTCGTGAATCAAGCCGGAAACGAGAAACGCCGCGAGCATTCCGGCGGCGGCCCCAAAGCGTCTCTGAAGCGGCTGGTAGACCAAAGTGTGGGAAAGCTGGCGGAAGCCGAGATTCCAGCGCTTTCCCCAAAGTTCGGCGAGCGATTGCGAGGCGAGCGGACGTCGCATAATCGGCTCAGCATGAATCCCCGCACTCTTCCATGCGAGGGCGATGAGCTGAAACGTCCCGAAATGCAGAAGAAGAACGAGTCCGACCATGGCGGCCCATCCAGCGAGCAGTGGACGGACCGTCACCAGAAAACGGGCCGCGAAGAAAATCAAGGCCCCGCCCGTGAGAGTTTTCGCAAACGCGGCGAGCCAATCGCCCGGCGCGATTCGCTCGTTCGCGTAAGCCGTGTCGAAGAATTCGGAGGCGTTCATCCCGGGCCAGAGCAGCAGATAGCCGAGCGAGCGGCGCCAATCGCGCGAGGATCGCTCCGCCGCTGACGACCGCCACGATTGCCATTTGCATCCGGCAAAAATCGCGACCGCAAGAAGCCACATGAACTCCCATGCCGCAAGCCTGTTTCGCAGAGCAAATGCGGCAAGCGGGAACAGCACGAGGGGAATCCAGGCAATCGATTTGCGGAGACCGCCAGCGGTCAGGGCCGTGTTTTTCCGTGAGCGCGGCGAGCGAACGGCAGCGCTTTCGCATCTTGCGGGCACGCGCATGGCAAGCGCTCTCATGATGTGTGCCGGCCCGAGCCAAGCAGGCCAGCCAGCTTTCCGCGAAGCTTGGCGATGCCGCGCAGGGCCGTGGGCGGCATGCGCAGAACTTCGTCGGACAATCCGCTCATCTCGGTGAGGAAATCGAGCATGCTTTCGAGGCGCTGCCGAGTGAATTTGTCGGCGCCACCGCCGGAGGCGTGAAGATCGTCCAGGCATTCGCGAAGAAGGCGGACCGTCGGATCGATTTCGCGTCGCTTCCGCTCTTCGGCGACCACGCGAAAAATTTCCCAGACGTCCTTCAGCGACTCGAAATGATCGCGGCGGTCTCCAAGAACGTGGACGACGCGGATAATGCCCCAGCCCTGCAGTTCGCGGAGACTGTTGCTGACGTTGGAGCGGGCCACGGAGAGCGTGGATGCGATTTCCTCGGCGTGGAGCGGCTTGGGAGAGATGAAGAGCAGCGCGTCCACCTGCGCGACGGTGCGGTTGACGCCCCAACGCGTGCCCATTTCGCCCCAGTGGAGGATGAATTTCTGGGCTGCGGGGGTAAGGGTGGGCATGGCAAATGTCCCTTCTGTCTGTAATTTCTGTCCAAACAGATACTACAGGACTAATCGCCAATGGGCAAGAGGTATTTGGCGTCCCCGGTTGACAGCAGCCGTGATTTGTACTACATAGTTTGAGAAATCGACGCCCACTGGCGGTCACGGACCGGGCCGGCCGGAAGGGCGTGGGATGTGAGAATCGCGGTCCCGCTGAAATATCGGGGCAGGGGCGCGCGTAATAGGCAGCAAGGGGTGCCGTTCGAAACGCTTGGGGAGGCAATCGGTGGATGCCATCTCGCTGGAGAATGTAACCAAGGCGTACGAAGAAGTGACCGCCGTCGATCACGTGAGCCTGCAGGTGCGCGAAGGCGCGGTTCTCGGGCTCCTCGGTCCGAATGGCGCGGGGAAAACCAGCACCATCCGCATGATCATGAACATCCTGGTGCCCGACGAAGGCTCGATCCGCGTCTTCGGGCAGCCCGTGAGCGACGCAACGCGCGAAGCCATCGGCTACCTCCCGGAGGAGCGCGGCCTCTATCCGCGCATGAAAGTCCTGAATGTGATCGTATTCCTCGGGGCGCTGCGCGGGCTTCCGGAGGACGAAGCCGAAAAACGCGCCCGCGAATGGCTCGACCGGCTGGAACTGCACGACTGGGCGGATAAGAAAGTGCAGGAGCTTTCGAAGGGCATGCAGCAGAAGGTGCAGTTCATCTGCGCCGTGCTGCACAAGCCGAAACTGATGATCCTCGACGAGCCGTTTTCCGGCCTCGACCCGGTGAACGCCGCGACACTCGAAAGCACCATGCTCGAATTGCGCAGCCAGGGCTCGACGATCGTCCTCTCGACGCACCGCATGGACCAGGTGGAAAAAATGTGCGATTCGATCTGTCTGATCAATAAGGGGCACAACGTGCTCGACGGCGACCTGCGAAGCATCAAGCAATCCTACGGAAAGAACACGGTACGCATCGAGTTCGACGGTCCGGACACCTTTCTGTCGCATGCGGCGCTCGAAAGCGTGAAGCGATTTGCGAGCGGCGCCGAAGCCAAGTTGAAGGCAGGCGGAGACCCGCAGGAGATTCTGAAGGGCGCGCTCGCGGCTGGGGCGCGAATCTACCGTTTCGAGCTGCTCGAGCCATCGCTCAACGAAATCTTTATCGAGAAGACCGCACATGCATAAAATCTGGCTGATCATCAAGCGCGAGTACCTGACGGCGGTCAAGAACAAGGGGTTCGTGATCGGCACCGTGATGGTGCCGCTCATCGGCATCATCATCACCCTGATGATCGGCTTCTTCGCCCGGCATCAGTCGGACAAGGCCCTGCGGATCGCCATCGTGGACAACGCGGGGGAGATCGGCGAAACGACGGCTCGCGGACTGGGCGCCCTGGACTCGAACGGGAAGCCCATGTTCGCCATAGAGCAACTGATCGAGAAGCCCGCGTCACCGGACGACGTGCAGCGAACCCTGCGCGCCAAGGTTAATTCCGGGGCGCTCGACGCGTACCTCGTGATTCCGAGCGACCTCGACCAATCCTTCGAGCTGCACTCACGCAACACGGGCAACTTCGCGATTCAGGCGACGCTCGGCACAGCGCTGAATCAGTTGCTGATGGCGACACGCCTGCGGGCGCTCGGAGTCAAGGCGGATGACATCGCGCAGATCTCCCGCGTCGCCCGCCTGCAGGTAATCAAGGTAAGCGAGTCGGGAGAGTCGGTCGAAAGGGGCCAAACGATCGGCGTGGGGATAGGCCTCGTCATCCTCCTGTACATGTCGCTGTTGATGTACGGGGTTCTGACGATGAGGTCAGTGCTGGAGGAAAAGACGACGCGCACGATGGAGGTGCTGGTTTCGTCGGTGCGTCCCTTCGAGCTGCTGGCGGGAAAGATCCTGGGCGTCGCCGGAGTCGCCTTCACGCAATTCTTCATCTGGATCGCATCCCTCGGGCTGCTGCTGACGTATGGAGCGGTGATGGGCGCCGCAATGGGCGGGCTTTCATTGCCGAGCGCTCACATTCCCCTCTCAATGGTCATCTGGACGGCATTCTTCTTCTTCGGGGGATACTTTTTGTATTCCTCGGTGTTCGCGGCGATCGGGTCCGCTTGCTCCTCGGAGCAAGACGCTGCTCAATTGCAGTGGTTGGGGATGGGCCCACTGATCTTCACGATGTGCGTGTACTGGGTCGTTTTGACCAATGCCTCGTCGACCTCGTCGATCGTGCTCTCGGAAATTCCCTTCTTTGCGCCGGTGCTGATGCCCCTGCGCATTTCGATCCAAACGCCGCCGGTGTGGCAAATGGTTCTGTCCGTGGCGCTGCTGTTCGGGACGATCCTCGGCGCGATCTGGGCTTCGGGGAAGGTCTACCGCGTAGGCGTGCTGATGTACGGCAAGCGCCCGACGGTGCCCGAGATGGTCCGCTGGCTTCGCTATTCCTGACCGTGTGTCGCGCAGGCAGTCCGGCTACGAAATCGGCAGCCGGTCAAGCGCTGCCTGGCTTTCGGCCTTGTCGCCGTCCAGGTAGAGCATCGCACTGAGCGCCAGCGACGATTCGAGGTTGACGGTTGTGGCTAGGCTAGGCGATGCGTGGATGGATCGCAGGCTGCCGCTTGCGAAAGAGCGCCGCACCAAGAAGGGTCGCCAGACCGATGCCAAGCGTGAGCAACGTGGACGGCTCGGGCGCGTTCGCCGGCGCGGTGTCGAACGTGTAAGTCGTTGCTCCACTCCAAGAGGCGCTGTCGCCGTTTTCGGCGTTCAGCAAAAAGATTTCGTTGTTTCCTGTGCCGCTCGAAAAGGGCGATCCACTGAGTTCGTCCTCATCGCTCACGAGCGGCATGTTTTCGTTCTGGTAGACAGTCGCGGACAACTCGCTGGCGCAGCCCCCGCACAGGACTTGCCCGGAGGCGCTCGCTTCCGCCAAGTTGGAGCCTGTCGCCGACAGCGTCCCTGGATCGACGGCGATGCCCGTGAGATCGCCTGTCGTGTCGGTGACGTCGAAATCAAGCACTGCCGCGTCGACCGTTTCGCCGATTCCGTGGTCGCTCATCGGCGCCGTGATGGACTCCTCGCCGCTGCCAAGCGAGATCGTGAAGCCGCCGGCCACCGGCGTGAACGTGAACTGGTTCGCGTCCCAGGTGCTGTAGGAAAGCGTCAGGCTGCCGTCGATAGACTCGTTCGAACCGGAAAAGCTCGTGAACGAAATCTGAAGCGACCCGATGTCGCAGGTCGTGCCGATCACCGACGCCAAATTCCCGGCGACGCACTGGGTGTCAGCCTTGGCGGCACGGGGCAACAAGGCGAGGCCGCTCACCGCCAGCAGAACAACTGTGAAAAATCGAACTCTCGGGCGCATCGGGCCCCTCCCTGGGCAATGATCGATTCGTTTTCCGCGATCGAGGGCGGGAGTGTGCCTTTTCTAGGGGTGAAGGCTCAATGCACGCTGGGTGAAATCGCAGGTGAAAGCGCAACCAATTGATGCCAGGGCGTTTAAATACCCGCTTCGCCGATCGCGCGGCGGAATGTTAGAATCAGGCGCTTTTTCCCCGACCCCCGAAAAGATGAGCAGCAGCCCCAGCTACCGGTTCGGCTCCTTCGAGGTGGACCCCCTCGCGCGCCAGTTGCGGAAACACGGAGTGCGGGTCAAGCTGTACGGCCAGTCCTTCGAGATTCTGCTGATGCTTCTCGAAAAGCCCGGCGAAGTCGTCACGCGCGAGCAGATGCGCAAAAGGATCTGGGCCGAGGACACCTTCGTCGACTTCGAGCACAGCCTCAACACGGCAATCAAGAACCTGCGTCGCGTCCTTTCGGATTCGGCCGAGAGCCCCACGTTTGTCGAGACGCTCCCAAGAGTCGGCTATCGATTCCTCGCGCCCGTCGAACGGCTAGAAGAAAATGCACCCGCCAAACCGCCGGACGAGGTCCCCGTGGCGGCAACAGCGGTATTGCCTCTAGCGGCGACCGTGAATCCGGGCGGCGACGGCGGGATCGCGCAGGCCCGATGGAAGCGGATGGGAGGTCCCTGGCAAATATCGATTGCGGCGGCTGTGATTCTCGCGCTCGCGGCCGGCATCTATCTTCGGTGGTTGCGTCCCGGCGCGCAGTCCTCCGCCCAGGGCGCGCGAGTCATGCTCGCCGTCCTTCCCTTCGAGAATCTGACGGGCGACGCGGCGCAGGATTACTTCACCGACGGCTTTACCGAAGAGATGATCGCGCAGATCAGCCCGCTCGATCCCGAACACCTCGAAGTGATCGCGCGCACGTCCACGATGGTCTACAAGGGCAAGCACGCGCCGCTCGACGAAATCGGCCGCAACCTCGGCGTCGAATACGTGCTCGAAGGCACAGTGAGGCGCGATGAAGACAACGTGCGCGTTTCCGCCCAGCTCATTCGCGTGAAGGATCAGACGTGCCTCTGGTCGCACCAGTATGACCGCAAGCTTAGCGGCTCGCTCGCGCTGCAGGATGAGGTCGCCCGGGAAATCGTGGATCAGATCCAACTCACGTTTGCCGGCGATCGCCCGCGTCCGGCGGCCCGCCCTGCGACCGCCGCGACCACCGCGTCTCCCGAGGCTTACGATCTCTACCTGCGGGGCCGCTATTTCTGGGCGAAGAGAACCTTCGATGGCTTCCAGCAGGCCGCCGTTTATTTCCAGCAGGCCATCGCCAAAGACCCGAACTACGCGAGGGCCTACGCGGGCCTGGCCGATACCTACGCGCTGATGTGTAGCTGGAATCTGGTTCCCAAAAACGAGTACGTGCCCAAGGCGCGCGCGGCGGCGCTGAAAGCGCTCGCACTCGACGAGACGCTCGCCGAAGCGCACACGTCTCTCGCGCTGATCGTCGAAAATTACGACTGGGACTGGCAGACCGCCGAAAAAGAATACAAGCGAGCGATCCAGCTCGATCCCGGCTACGCCACCGCCCATCAATGGTATGCCGAGTACCTCACGTGGGAAGGGCGCTTCGACGAGGCGTCCGTCGAGAGCGAACGCGCGCGCCAACTCGATCCGCTCTCGCTGATTATCGCCGCCGACCGCGGCGCCATGCTCTACTACTCGCGCCGGTACGGCCAGTCGATCGAGCAATTTCGCGGCGTGCTAGCGATGGACCCGGCGTTCCCGCGCGGCAACTTTGTCGTCTACCCCTACGTGAAAAGCGGAATGTACGCGGAAGCGTTGTCCAGTGTCGAGGCGCAGCAGCGCGCACTCGGCGAGGGCGATTGGCTCTTATCGATGCGCGCGTACGTCGAAGCCAGCGAGGGGCAGCAGACCGAAGCCCAGCGCACGCTGGCCCAGTTGCAGGATCTGGGCCGCCGCGAGGCCAGCGATCCGCAGCTACTCGTCTGGCCCTACGTCGGCCTGGGCGAAAAACAGAAGGCGATCGACGCGCTGCAGCAGGCTTACGCCTCGCATTCGAATATCATCACGAGCCTCAAGGTGGAGCCCGCCTTCGACCCCCTGCGCGGAGAGCCGCGATTCCAGGATTTGCTGCACCGCGTCGGCTTGGCTCAATAGCCCTCCGAAGGATGCCGAAGACATCCGGCCCGTGAAGTAGCCTCCAGGCCGCCCGTCCCGTACAATTGTCCGGGAGGAAATGCCGCTATGAGCAGACTACGATGGCCGATGGTGACGCGCTCAGGGGCCGGTACCTCGCTTTTTCTCGTTATTTTGGCGACCGCAGGAGGACTCAGCGTAATGCCCGCGTCAACCGCGCAGACCGAGACCGCGTTCGGACCAACCAATCCCTTCTACGCACCCAGCACGCTCCCGTTCCAGGCCCCGCCTTTCGACAAAATCAAGGACAGCGATTATCAGCCCGCGTTTGAAGCGGGCATGGCGCAGCAACTCAAGGAAATCGAAGCGATCGCCAACGATCCGGCGCCGCCGACGTTCGAAAATACGTTCGTTGCCCTCGAGAAAAGCGGCCAGTTGCTCACGCGGGTTTCGTCGGCCTTCAACGACGTCAGCCAGGCCAATCTCGACGACGAACTGCAGAAGGTGCGGGACGCCATGGCGCCCAAGCTGGCCGCGCACCACGACGCCATCTTTCTCAACGAGAAGTTGTTTCATCGGGTCGCGGCCATCTACAACGAACGCGGCTCCCTGAAGCTCGACCCGGAAGCGCTGCGGCTCGTCGAGTTCGATTACAAATTGTTCGTTCACTCCGGCGCCAATCTGCCCGATGCCGATAAGGCCAAGCTGAAGAAGCTCAACG
Source organism: Vulcanimicrobiaceae bacterium (assembly GCA_035504455.1). Classification (GTDB taxonomy): domain Bacteria; phylum Acidobacteriota; class Terriglobia; order Acidiferrales; family UBA7541; genus Palsa-295. Next base: position 4,857 of record DATJRU010000252.1, on the reverse strand, counting down.
AGGAAGACTCGGTCCTCGAAAGCGCGTTCATGAACAAGCTCGTGGCCGGAACGAAGGACGCCGCTTATCACACCACGGACAAAGACGTACTCGCCGGATTGAGCGACGCGCAAATCGCCGCTGCCGCGCAGGCCGCCAAGGAGCGCAAAGTCGACGGTTACGTGATCCCGCTGCAGAACACCACCCAGCAGCCCAGCCTTTCCTCGCTGAGTAACCGCTCGACGCGCGAGGCGCTCTTCAACGATTCGTGGAATCGCTGCGAGCGCGGCGGTGAGGACGATACTCGCGCCACGATCGCGCGGCTGGCGCAAGTACGCGCGGAAAAGGCCAAGCTGCTCGGCTTCCCGAATTTCGCCGCATGGAACCTCGAAGATCAAATGGCCAAGACGCCCGATGCCGTGCAGAAATTCCTCTTTGCTCTGGTGCCCGGCTCGACGGCGAACGCACGAAACGAAGCGAACGACATCCAGAAAGTGATCGATCAGCAGAACGGCGGCTTCCAGCTGCAGCCGTGGGACTGGAACTATTACGCCGAACAGGTTCGCAAACAGAAATACGACATCGACCAGTCGCAGGTTCAGCAGTACTTCGAGCTCAACAACGTGCTCGAAAACGGCGTCTTCTACGCGGCGAATCAGCTCTACGGCCTCACCTTCAAGGAGCGCAAGGACATTCCCGTCTACAACCCGGACATGCGCGTCTTCGAAGTCTCCGACGCAAACGGCAAGCCGCTGGCGCTCTGGTATTGCGATTATTTCAAGCGCGATAACAAAGCGGGCGGCGCCTGGATGGACGTCCTGGTGCAAGGATCGAAGCTGATGGGCACGCTGCCCGTCGTCTATAACGTGGCCAACTTCACCAAGCCCGCTCCCGGACAGCCCGCGCTTCTCAGCTTCGACGATGTGATCACCATGTTCCACGAGTTCGGCCACGCGCTGCACGGGATGTTCGCCGATACCGAATACCCCACGCTCGCGGGCACGAATGTCCCCCGTGACTTCGTCGAGTTCCCGTCCCAGTTCAACGAGCATTGGGCCACGTATCCGGCCGTCTTCGACCATTACGCCAAGCACTGGAAGACTGGCGAGCCGATGCCGGCCGATCTCGCCGCGAAAGTGAAAAAGACGCGCGATTTCAACCAGGGATACGCGCTGACGGAATTGCTGGCCGCCGCGGAGCTCGATATGCAGTGGCACACTCTCTCGCCGGACGCGCCGCTGCAGAATCCGGACGTCTTCGAAAAGCAAGCGCTCGAAAAAACGCACCTCGCGCTTAGCTACGTGCCGCCGCGCTATCGCTCGAGCTACTTTCTGCATATCTGGGCCAATGGCTACGCCGCCGGATACTATGCCTACGCGTGGAGCGAGATGCTCGACGACAACGCTTTCCAATGGTTCGAAGACCACGGCGGGATGACGCGCGCCAACGGCGACCGCTTCCGCAAGATGGTCCTCTCGCGCGGCAATACCGAAGACCTCGAGAAAATGTTCTCGAGCTGGCTCGGCGCGGAACCCACAATCCAACCGATGCTGAAATACCGGGGACTCGCGCCGGCCGGCGATCCGAAGTAAGCCGCGTCACCACGGAATTTCATGAGTGGCGAGGCGAATCGTGGAAAGCCAAAAGCGTGGCTCGCGTGGAGCTCGGGCAAAGACAGCGCCTGGAGCCTCCACGTCGTGCGCGAGCGCGGCGAATTGGATGTCGTCGCGCTGCTCACCACCGTAAACCGCACGCACAACCGCGTCGCCATGCACGCTGTCCGCGAATCGCTTTTGCAAGCGCAGGCCGAAGCGGCCGGCTTGCCGCTCGTCGCCGTCCCGATCCCGTCGCCTTGCTCCAACGAAGAGTACGAGCGGGCGATGGCCGCGGCAATTGCGCGCGCGCAATCCGAAGGCGTCACCCACATGATCTTCGGCGATCTCTTTCTCGAGGACGTGCGCCGCTACCGCGAAGACAACCTCGCGAAGTCCGGAATCACGCCGGTCTTTCCTCTGTGGGGCATTCCCACGCGCCAACTGGCTAGGGAGATGATCGCCGGCGGGTTGCGCTCGTACATCACGTGCGTCGATCCGCGGCAGATCGACAAATCATTCGCGGGTCGCGAGTGGAATGCGAAGCTGCTCGCGGATTTGCCTGCGACCGCGGACCCTTGCGGCGAAAAGGGCGAATTCCACACGTTTGCCTGCGCTGGACCGATGTTTCGCGCTCCCATCGGCGTGCAGGCGGGCGAAATCGTGGAGCGCGACGGTTTCGTTTTCGCCGACCTCCTCGGCGCTACCCCGGCAACGCCGCCGCCATCGCTTCATTGACAAAACGAGCCTGCTCGCAATAATGGGTCCACCTCTCATGAGTTGCTGGATCATTCGTTGGGTCGTGGCGTCTTGCGCGCTGTTGGGATTCGCGGCGATGCTCTGCGCGGCACAGGAAAAAACATCCAAGCCGCCCAAGCAGGATCCGGCCCTTGCGGCGGGCGCGAAACTCTATAAAACGAACTGCGCCGTCTGCCACGGCAACGACGGCAAAGGGAACGGCCCTCCGCCCGCATCGTCGCCGTTTACCGAGCCCGTGCCCGATCTCACCACTCTCACCGAGCGCCACAACGGAGTATTCCCGAAGGGCTACGTCAAGTCCGTGCTCCATACCGGCATCAGCCTGCACGACCATGGCCCGGCCGAGATGCCCGTCTGGGGCCTCATCTTCAAGGCGATGACTACGTCGGACGAAGCCAAAGTTACGGCGCGCATCGACGATCTCACCGCCTACATCGAGTCCCTCCAGGGGAAATAGCCGCGCCCGGATCGGTTGCTTGCGTTTTCAATCACTTGAGGCGTTATAATGTCCGTGCGTTGGGCCGATTTTCGGCTGCCGGACGTTTTTATTTCGCCCTGCGCCGTTCCGGAAGCCGAAGGAGCGCGGCAATGGATTTGCGAATTTCCGAGCGGAAACTCCAGAACATCACGATTCTGGACCTGCGCGGCCGCGTCGTAATCGGAGCCACCAACGATTCGCTGGCCGAGGTGCTGCGGAAGCTCGCCGCCAATGCGCCCTGCAACGTGCTGATCAATCTGGCCGACGTCTCGCAGGTGGATAGCTCCGGAATCAGCACGCTGGTTCGGTCGTTCGTTACGCTTCAGCGCGACGGCGGCAGCCTCAAGCTCCTGAATCCGAATGGGCACGTGCTCGAGATCCTCGAGCTCACCCGCCTTGTGAATTGCCTTCCCACCTTTACCGACGAAGCGCAGGCCGTCGCCAGTTTCGGCAGCGCGGCCCACGCTTAGCTCCGAGCCTTTCGAAAGTATGCGAACACTTTGCCCCGGGTCGCATCTATCTAATGCGACCCGCCCCTGGGAGGCGCGCCATGGCGCAAGACTGCAAGCACATGAAAGAGATTCACGAACAAGTGAAGCCCAGCGGAACCGGCTGCAAGGAATGCCTCGAAATGGGCGACACCTGGGTCCATTTGCGGCTGTGTCTCACCTGCGGCCACGTCGGATGCTGCGACAGCTCGAAGAACAAACACGCCACCAAGCACTTCCACAAGGTGCACCACCCGGTCGTCCGCTCTTTTGAGCCCGGCGAGGACTGGCGCTGGTGCTACGTCGATGAAATCTTCGTCGACTGACTCTCGCACGGGCGCACGATTCGCGCAGGCCCGCTTCGCCGCCCCTGCGCCCCAGCCGGCTTGAGCGCCTACCGGATCGCCTGTGCCGAAATCCATATTGCGCACCTCGCAACATAGGGCGAGTCCGGAATCGACAGGAATTCAAGTTTTGCCGATTCTAAGCGTATGAACGCCGATATTCTCGCCACAATCGCTCTGCTGCTCATCATGGGTGGCTTGAGCATGCTCATGCTCGATAAGGTCCTCGATAAGGACTAGCGAGGGCCGGCCGCTCCTCGGCAGCGCGTCCTTGCGCCCGTGCGCCCGCCTCGAACCGTGCTGCGTCCAGCGCTTGACCAATCCGCCGCCCGCCCCCTATCATGAATGCATTGCTTTGTCGTTGCTCGCGGGCCTGTAGCTCAGCTGGCTAGAGCGCACCCCTGATAAGGGTGAGGTCGGTAGTTCAACTCTACCCAGGCCCACCAGCCTTCGCTCGCGCAGCGGGCGATGGCTGCCGCGCCGTAGCCCAACGGGCGCAGGCGGGCCATCCGTACCCTAACCTCGGATTTCGAGAGCTTCAGTTCGGCCAGCAACTCGAGAACCTGACTCTTGCTGGGACCCACCTCGCCTATCGAAAGATCGGATTGAGCTAGATCAATCGGTGTCAGGACCTTGCCATACATGTATGGTAAAATGAGATGTATGAAAAAGACCCTGCATATCGATGAGGTTCTCTTGCGCGACGCGAAGTCAGCTTCAGGGGCGAAGACGGATACCGCCACCGTCCGGCTCGGTCTTGAGGCTTTAATCCGTCAGGCGGCCTATGTACGACTTCGCACCCTTCGGGGGTCGGAGCCACGCGCTCGCGAGGTTCCACGCCGGCGCCAGCGCGCTGCATCGGCCGCTCGCTCCACCACATGATTGTGCTAGTCGACACCTCCGTCTGGATTCGGTTCCTATCGAACCGGCCACCATATGCGGCTGAACTGGACCACCTTTTGAGCCGCGGCGAGGTGAGCGGGCACGATTTTGTCTATGGAGAACTGCTCATCGGGGACAAGGGCGGGCGCAAACAGCTTCTCGCCGCCTACGAGCAAATGCATCAGGCGCCGATAGTGACTCACGGCGAAATTGTTATGTTTGTGCGTGAGCGTCGGCTACACGGCCGCGGGATTGGCTGGATCGATGCGCACTTGCTCGCGTCCGCGCTAGTGGGACGCCTGCAACTCTGGACCGCCGATCCACGATTGACCCTG
>DATJRU010000251.1:0-9780 GCA_035504455.1 Vulcanimicrobiaceae bacterium | reverse complement strand
GGGACGACCGAGAGGCGCCCCTGCCGCACGAGCGGCGAATCCGCGAATAATTTTTGCGCTTTCACTTCGGCGAGCGTCACGGGCTTCGCGATGGCCTTCCCTGCTTTGATTTCGACGAGAGGGCTTTTCGGATTCGAGGCGTCGACGGAAACGACTGTCGCCGTACCGACGGCGCTCTTGCGGTCGCCCGTCTCGTAGATTACGAGCTTTGCTCCCGGCGCCATCTCGCGCAGGTTCCTGAGCGCGACCGGATTCGAGACGCCGTCCCACTCGGTCTGGCCGTCGCGCTTCAAATCCTCAAACGAGTATTCGGAAGGTTCCGTTTTCAGCAGGTAGTAATCCGCCACGACGAGATCGCCTCCGCGCGAATGCCTTGCTTACCACTTCCCGATCGATAGCCTCATCACCAGCGCGATCGTACCCACCGCCGCGAGCATGCCGATGACCGGCAAAATTCCCCAGAAGATATCGTCGAAGCTCAGCTTCAGTTCGATCTTCTTATTGTCCATTCAGGGCTCCTGTTCGATTGAACGATGTCACAGCGGCTCGCAAAGGCGCACCTAGTATCCGTCGCCTGCGGCTCGTTCGCAACTGCGCTCTCCGAATCGTTCCGCAGCTAGGGCCGGCCGGGGCTTAGGGCTTTCCCGCAGCCGACTCGGATTTTCGATGCGCGTCTTGCGACCACTCGAACGCTTTCTTGGCGTGTTCGAGGGCCTGCTTAGAGAGCTCGTGCCCGGTCAGGTGGTCGCCTTTGCCATGTTGCGCAGCCGCGGCCCGGTGGGCGTGCGCGGCAAGCTCGTGAAACTCGGCTGCTCTCTGGTGCGAGTCATTTGGCATGTTTTTCTCCCGTAGACTTTATATCGCATTCTTTTGAAACGGGCATCCGTTCCCTCGGGTGTTGATGAGCGGGGAACGATGTATACTCGCCGGTAGCCGCGCCGGTTCGTCGCGTGCGGCCGATCGATGACCATGCTACGGGCTCACAGGACCCTGATTTTCGCCGCCGCGCTGTCTTTCCCTCTACTTGGCCTGGCCCAGGACAAGAATCAAGCGAGCCAAGGCGGCGCCGCGCCTGACGCGCAGCCGGCCGCGTCCTCGGCCGGAAAGGCCTGCGACTCCCGGTCGCTCCTGCTGAATTTTCCGATCTATCGAGATGGTGAGCCGACGCGCGAGGTCCCGATCTGGCGCCTGGGCGATACCGCACCATATTTCTTTGCCACGGGAATGACGATCGACGCCGATGGCTCGCCCAACGCCTACAATCCCGAAAACACCGGCCTCGACGACATCGCAAATGCGGGCCAGCCCGGCCACTGGGACGGTGTCCTGCAGGATGCGGACGGCAATCCCCTCATCCAAGGGCCGCACGACCCGTTCCCGGGTTACTACATCTCTTGTACTTCGCTTGCGGATCGCACGAAGGCGTCCCTCGACCCCACGCGGTTCGTCGACGCGTCGAAAATCCCCTACGTCGTCTTGCCGCGGGAGGTCGCCTTCGAATCCGGCACGCGGCTAGGCGATTTCGCGGTCGTTATGAACCTGCGCAGCGGCGCATGGTCCTACGCGATCTTCGCGGACGTGGGCAGCTTCGGCGAAGGCTCGATCGCCCTTGCAAACAATCTCGGCATCTGGTCGGATGCCCGGCAGGGCGGGCGCCGCGGTGGCGTGCTCTATCTCGTCTTTCCCGGCACGGGTAACGGGCAGCCGCGATCGGTCGATGAGATTAATGAGTTAGCCGGCAAGGCTTTTCAGGATTGGGGCGGAGCCGAGCGGCTGAATTCGTGCGCGGCGAGTGAAGCGCCGGCGACGTGGCCGTGGTACCGGTAATCGGAGGCGACAGTTCCAGGACGTGTTGCCGACACCGGCCGCCTCGGAGAGTCTGCTAAGATGGGGCAGCATGCCTCTCCCAATTGACGCGCGCAAGAAGCCTGCCGGCGTAAAGGTGCATGTAAGCACCGGTGAGGGAGTCGAGGTCACGTGGTCCGACGGGCACGTCAGCCGCTATGATTTCCCGTACCTGCGCGACCACTGCCCCTGCGCGACTTGCAACGACGAGCGCCTGAAAAAAGAGGAGAATGCCGGCAAGCCAGCCGGGGCCGAGCTGTTTCCCATGTATAAGCCCAAGGTGAAGGCGAAGGCCGCCAATGCTGTGGGAAACTACGCGATTCACATCGACTTCACGGACGGCCACACCACCGGCATCTACAGCTTCGATCATTTAAGGGAAATCTGCCCTTGCGAGACCTGCGCGCGGGAGTTTCGTGCCGCAGCGAAGGAGACCACAGCATAAGAAGCCGCGCGGGAGCCATTCAAAAAAGCGATGCACGCGATTCGGAAATGATATCGGCCGGGCCACTTCCCTTTTGGGATGTGCCAACGTATAGTTGCTCCCCGCGTTTATAGAATCCTTATGTCATCTAGTCCCACCGGAAGTTCGCTGTCGCAGACAGTGCGCCCTGTCGCCAAGGTTCTCGTGGCGACGACGGCGATGCTGGCGTTCATCTCCTATTGGCGCGCAGCAGCCATCGTCCTCAACGACCTCGCGTCTTCCGCCTACTACGCGGGCGGTGAGGCCGAGGAGTTTATCGGCAAGACGGCCCCGTGGTTCATCCTCGCCACGATGATCCTTTCGTACGCGGTTTCGCAGGTCTACGTCGAGAGCTGCAGCATGTTCGTGCGCGGCGGCGTTTATCGCGTGGTGAAGGAAGCCATGGGCGGGGCGCTGGCGAAGTTCTCCGTTTCGGCGCTGATGTTCGACTACGTCCTCACCGGCCCGATCAGCGGCGTGTCCGCGGGACAGTACCTTGCAGGCCTGCTGAACGAGCTTTTCGCCTACGGACATCTGAAGATCGTCCTGAACGCCGACGGGACCGCCGCGTTTTTTGCCATTCTGGTCACCGTCTATTTCTGGTGGGAAAACATCAAGGGCATCCCGGAATCGAGCGAGAAGGCGCTTTGGATCATGCAGCTCACCACCGTGATGGTCGTGCTGCTGATTGGATGGTGCGGCTATACGCTGCTGGTCCGGGGCGGCCACTTGCCTCCCGCGCCCGTCCCGAGAAACATCATTCTGGATAAGCATTCTCTCGGCTGGCTGAATGGGCGCAGCATCGTGCACACCATCACGCTGGTGGCGGTGTTCGTGGGCCTCGGGCATTCCGTGCTGGCGATGAGCGGCGAGGAGTCGCTGGCCCAGGTGTACCGCGAAATCGAGCATCCCAAGCTGGCGAACCTGAAGAAAGCCGCGCTGGTGATCTTCATCTACAGCATGGTCTTCACGTCGCTGGTTTCGTTCTTTGCGGTGATGATCATCCCCGACGCCAAGCGGCCGGAGTTCTTCGAGAACCTCATCGGCGGCCTGGCCATGAGCCTCACGGGGCCGTTCGTGGCGCGGCTCGCCTTCCACATCTTCGTCGTGGTAGTCGGCACGCTGATTCTTTCGGGCGCGGTGAACACGGCCATCGTGGGTTCGAACGGCGTGCTCAACCGGGTGTCGGAAGACGGCGTTCTCTCCGACTGGTTCCGCGCGCCGCATCCGAAGTACGGGACGTCGCACCGCATCATCAACATGGTCGTGATCCTGCAAATCGTCACGATCGTGATCAGCCGCGGCGACGTGACCTTCCTCGCGAACCTTTACGCGTTCGGCGTGATCTGGAGCTTCGCGCTCAAGGGCATCGCCGTACTGGTTCTGCGCTACACGCACCCGCAGGACCGCGAATATCGCGTGCCTCTCAATTTCCGCATCGCCGGGACGGAAATTCCTCTCGGACTGTCGCTGATCACGCTGACGCTGCTCGCGATCGCGGTCGTGAATCTTTTCACCAAGCCCGCCGCTACCATCTCCGGAATCGTTTTCTCGGGATTGCTCTTTACGGGATTTGAGCTTTCAGAAAAGCGGATTCAAAAGAAGCGGGGGACGCACGTCGAGCTGGATCAATTCAATCTTGCGCAAGACGCCGACCTCACTCCATCCAACGTCGACGTGAAGCCGGGGAACATTCTCGTTCCGGTGAGCACCTACTACGCGCTCTACCCGCTCGAAGCGGCCTTGAAGCGCGCCAGGCGGCGCGAAGCCGAAGTCGTTGTGTTGCACGTGCGCATGTTGCGCCGCGCGGCTTCCGGCGAATACGACCTCGCACCCGACCAGCTTTTCACCACGATCGAGCAGTTGCTCTTCACGAAGGTGCTTTCGATGGCGGAAAAGCAAGGCAAGCCGGTGCGCCTGGCCGTCGCCGCCGCGAACGATCTCTGGGAAGGCATTCTCCGCTCGGCGTCCAACCTCCAGTCCAGCACGATTGTTGCCGGCAGCTCCTCGAAGACCGCCATCACCGATCAGGCTCGCGAGATCGGGCTCGCCTGGGAACGGATGCCCGAGCCGCGTCCGCGGGTGACACTGGAGATATTCACGCCGGCCGGGCAGGAGCAGGTTTTCTACCTCGGCCCGCATGCGCCGCGCCTCACGCCAAAAGAGGTTGATCTACTGCACAAAGTCTGGCTGGATTTTGCCGACCACCTGCCCGGCGAGGAAATCCACCACCACGACATTGTCCACTTCGCGCTGACGGAACTCGAGCGCGAAATCGCCCAGGGGCACGGCGAAGAGACCCTGCGCCGCCTGCGCGACCATCTGCACGAAATCGAAAACCGCCGCCAGAATCCCTAAGCCGCGCGCAACTCCGAGGTGCAGTTCGGGCACCGCGTAGCCTTGAGCGGAATCGCCGAGAAACAGTACGGGCATTCCTTCGTGGTCGGCTCGGGCGCCGGGGCGGGCTTGTTCCACCGGTTGACCTGCCGCACCAGCATGAAAATCACGAACGCCACGATCGCGAAGTCGATCACGGTGTTCAGAAACGTCCCGTAGTTGATCGTGGCGGCGTTGGCGGCCTTCGCCGCCGCGAGCGTGGGGTAACTCGTCCCCGAAATGTTGAGGAAGAGGCTCGAGAAATCCACTTTGCCCAGAATCAGGCCGATCGGCGGCATGATGATGTCGCTCACCAGCGACGTGATGATTCGCCCAAACGCGGCCCCGATAATGATGCCGACGGCCATGTCCAGCACGTTTCCGCGCATCGCAAACGCCTTGAACTCCTTCCACATGAGTCGCTCTCCTCGGCTGAATTTGGCTGGAACGTTCTCGCCTGTTGCTGCGTCTCAACGACTGGCACGGATTATCGCGGCATCGCCCCGCGCTCGCAAGGGCAGAACCTCCCCGCTTAGAGGCAGCCTCGAACGGGAACGCCGTAGTCAGGCCACGGGATGGTATAATCAGGGGTTATCGGCGCTGAATCGCAACGGCGCTTCTGTGTATCCAATCGCTCAGGAGAAATCAGTGCACAAGGTGATTATCATCGGCAGCGGGTGTGCGGGGTTGACGGCGGCAATTTACACGGGGCGCGCGGACCTGAACCCGCTCGTGCTCGACGGCTATGAGCCCGGCGGGCAGCTCGCGCTCACCACGGAAGTGGAGAACTTCCCCGGCTTTCCCGAGGGAATTCTCGGTCCGGAGCTGATCGAGCGCACGCGCAAGCAAGCGGAGCGTTTCGGCACCACGTTTCGCTCCGGCACCGTGACGAAGGTCGACCTGAGCAAGCGGCCTTTCACCGTGGAAGTCGGCAAGGACGTCTACCAATCGGAGGCGCTGATCGTGGCCGCGGGCGCGTCCGCCCGCATGTTGGGAATCGAATCCGAGAAGCACCTGCTCGGTTATGGCGTTTCCACGTGCGCTACGTGCGATGGCGCGTTTTTCCGCAACCGCGAAATCGTGGTGGTCGGCGGCGGTGATACGGCGATGGAAGAGGCCACGTTCCTCACGAAATTTGCGAGCAAAGTCACTCTCGTTCACCGGCGCAATGAATTCCGCGCGTCGCGCATCATGCTCGACCGCGCCCACGCCAATCCCAAGATCGTCTTCATGACGCCTTACGTGGTCGACCACGTCCATAACGTCGCCAACAAAGCGGTCGACAGCGTTGAGCTGCGCCACGCCGAGACGAACGAGATCAAGACGATTCCCACGGAGGGCGTTTTCGTCGCCATCGGCCACGACCCGAATACCAAGGTATTCAAAGGCCAGCTCGACATGGACGAGAACGGCTACCTGATCACGCACGACGGCCCGAAGACGAATGTCGCGGGCGTGTTCGCGGCGGGTGACGTGCAGGACCATCACTATCGCCAGGCCATCACCGCGGCAGGCTCGGGCTGCATGGCGGCGCTCGAAGCCGAGCGGTTCCTCGAAAACGGCCACGCCTGATTCGCAAGCCTCGTTGTTTCGTTCACAAGGGCGGGTTCCAAACCCGCCCTTTTTCATTTCGACCGGCGGATTGAGATCGTCCTCGTTTGGGTCTACACTTTTCTGCGGTCATCCCGGCCCGCCCTCAGTTCAAACTTCGCGTTGACTCAGGGGTGAACAACATGCGGAAACAAAATATGGTCCGCGGGCTCGCGGCGCTCGCGTTGCTTGCGCTCATCGGCTGCAACCATTCGAGCGCGCCGTCAGGCACATCCAATTCCAACTCGAACACGTCGACTTCATCGTCCTCGTCGCCCACCGACAACTCCGCTTCGAATAACAACAATGCTGCGCCGCCTCCGGCTCCTGCGCCCGCCCCGCCGCCACCCATCGTGGTCCCGGCCGGGAAGGTCCTGGCGGTGACCATCGATCAGGACATCAGCACGAAGACCAATAGCAGCGGCGATGCATTCGCGGCCTCTCTGGCCGAGCCGGTCACCATCGACGGGCAGACCGCGATTCCCGAAGGCACGCACGTCACTGGAACCGTCGTCCAGTCTCAGGCAGCAGGCCACGTAAAGGGTGGCGCGATTCTCGAACTCACGCTCGACGCGATCCGCCTGAACGGTCAGAAATTTTCGATCGAAACGACGGAATACGAAGAGGCCGGCAAGGGCCGCGGCAAGCGAACGGCCATCGGCGGCGGAGGCGGCGCTGCGTTCGGCGCAATCGTAGGCGCGCTCGCCGGCGGCGGGAAAGGCGCCGCAATCGGAGCGTTGGCAGGTGGCGGAGCCGGGACGGCCGGCGCCGCGTACACGGGCAAGCGCGACATCACCATCCCGGCCGAAACGCGCCTTCATTTCAAGCTCAGAAACTCGATCAGCATTCCGCAGCAGTAGGAGTCGCGATAAGGACTGTGCGAAGCCCTAGGTATCGTCGCCTACGAAGCGTCGCCGCGGGGCTCGCCGGAACTCTGTTGCCCGTATTACTCGCGGCGTCGCTCGGGGCAGCGGCGCCGATCGCTTCGCGCGAATCGTCCGCTCGACAGGAATTTCTGCGGAAGCTCGTGGCCGCCGCAATCGAACGCACACATCACCACGTCCGCTACGATCCGGCGTACGTCCGGATTCCGTATCCGGGCGGCGACGTGCCCGCGGACACGGGCGTCTGCACGGACGAGATCATCCGCTCCTACCGTGCGGTGGGCGTAGACCTACAGAAGGAAGTCCACGAAGACATGGTCCAGAATTTCAGCGCCTACCCGCGTAAGTGGCACTGGATGCTTGCCCGCCCGGACTCCAACATCGACCACCGGCGAGTGCCGAACCTGATGGTATTTTTCAGCCGCAAGGGAGAGACGCTACCGATCACGCTGAATCCCGCCGATTATTCGCCGGGGGATTTGGTGACCTGGGATCTGGGAGGGGGCGTACCGCATATCGGGATCGTGGTCGACAGGAAATCGCCGGACAGCGGGCGCTACATGATGGTCCACAACATCGGCGCGGGGCCGCAAATGGAGGACGTGCTATTCAACTGGAAGATCACCGGCCACTACCGCTATTTCGGCCCCAACCTCTAGGGCGCCCAACTCCTTCTTACAGCCACCTGCCACCCGTCACCTGACACCTAACCAATCGATTCGCCAGGCTGCAGCGCGTGAATCTCGAGCCCCGCGACATCCTGCGCGGCCTTCTTCAGCGCCTCGGGATTCCCGGTCAGCACGGGGAACGTCCCAAAGTGCATCGGGATCACGTGCTTCACGCCCAGCAGACGAATCGCCAGCGCGGCCTCGCGCGGACCCATGGTGTAGAAATCGCCGATCGGGAGCATGGCCACTTCCGGCTCGTACAACTCGCCGATAATCTTCATGTCGCCGAAGACAGCCGTGTCGCCCGCATGATAAACCGTCAGCCCGCCGGGCAGCCGGATCACGTAGCCGCAGGCCTCGCCGCCGTAGATAATTTGGTCGCCGTCCTGAATTCCGCACGAATGAAGGGCGTTGACCATCGTCACTTCGATCTCGCCGACTTTCTGCCTGCCGCCCTTGTTCATCGCGCTGGTTTGCGTCACGCCCTTCGATTCAAGCCACACGCACGTCTCGTAGATTCCAACCACCTGCGGCTTGAACTCCTTGGCCAACGCAACCGCATCCGCGATGTGGTCGAAATGCCCGTGCGTGATCAGCAGCGTATCGAGCCGATCGAATTTCTTGAGCGCGTCCGGGCAGGCGGGATTCGACTGAATCCACGGATCGACGACGATCACTCTTCCGGAAGGAGTGACAATGCGGAATGCGGCGTGGCCCAGCCAGGTGAAGCGATTCCCTCGCGTCTGAAACATCCGTCCTCCGACGCAGCCCGCCGGAGGACGCGAGCCGCTAGTTTCCCGTGGACGGACTTCCCTGCCCGGCCCCGCGATTTTCGGAGCTGGTATCGAGCATGATCAGACGAATCGCCTGTACGAAAGCGTCGCGCGACTTCTGCCCCACGAAGTATCGCGCCAAATGCCCGTCGCGCGCGTAAAAGTCCGTCTGCGGCATCGTACCACGCCAATCCGGATTCACGCCCTGATAGAAGGAGTCAACGTCGATGCCGGGCTTCTGGCGATAGTTGTCGAATCCCGGATGCGTGTCCGCGAGAAACTTCCGCGCGAGCGGGAGGTCCGCGTCCTCATCGAGGCTCACGCCCACGACGGAGAGCCCCTGCGGCCCGTATTCCTTCGCCAGGCCCACGATCATCGGATATTCGTCGCGGCAGGGACCGCACCACGTCGCCCAAAAGGTGACGATCAGCGGCCTTCCGTGGTACCGCGCGACCATGTTCTTGTAGCCGTTGATGTCCAGCACCGGCAGGCTTCCTGATTCATCGTTGGAAGCAGCCGCCTTGGCCGCAACCGGCTGCGGGCGCACGACGCTCAGCGTCGCGCCCAGAACCAACCCAAGTGCCCCCAATGCCAGCAAAGCGCGTAGAGAGATACGCATCGGACTCCCCCGAAAAACTCCTTGGTCACAATTCTATCGGGTTCGCCAGCCTGCCCAGCGCCAGCACGCCTATCCGCTATTGCCTGTTTCGCACGCCGAGTACTACCGACCGCGGCACCCGCGGCAGCTCGGCGAGACTCCTTGTACCACCCCGAAATTGATGGTATAAAAATCGTTCGAGCGTTCCGCTGTGGGCGCTCCGTGTATCGCTCGCGTCTCGCGACGTAAGCCCTTCTAGGAGAACAATTCGATGGCGTATGTGATTGCCGAACCCTGCATTGGAACCAAGGACGCCGCCTGCGTCGACGTCTGCCCGGTGGACTGCATCCACCCGCGCAAGGACGAGCCCGAATTCGAGTCCACCAAGCAGCTCTTCATCAATCCCGATGAGTGCATCGACTGCGGCGCCTGCGTCCCGGTCTGCCCGGTGACCGCGATTTTCGCGAAGGAAGACCTGCCCGAGAAATGGGCCAGCTACGAACAGGTGAACGCGGACCACTACAAGAAGGTCTGACCTCGGCGGCCGTAGCAAATTTCGACAGAATCGAGCGCGGCGGATCTC
>DATJRU010000250.1:0-3471 GCA_035504455.1 Vulcanimicrobiaceae bacterium | reverse complement strand
CCGGATAAGGCCCCGCTAGGGGGTACTCGACTCCCCTCTTATCGCGGATTTTTCGCGCTAGTCCGCGGCGACCATTCCTGCGCCGCGTTCCATCTCCCGCCGCAGTTGCGCTTCGTACTTTGCGAGCTGCGCCTCGATGTCCTGCTCGGACTGGCGCCGCTTGATGATCGTCTCGCGATAGCGCCGCAGGAAATAGTCGATCGTTTCGACGCGGATGCGGATCGAGCCCGTGGGCTTGTTCTCGTCGAGATCCTTGAAGCAGAAGTAGGGCGTGCCAGAATTCTCTATGATCCCTTCGATCACGCCGTAAATCGGCGCGTCGTGCCCGCACTTGAAGCTCGACATTTCGAGCGCCACGAGATTCGGGTGCCGCGCCGTGAATTTCGCGGCCCACACTTTGTGGTTCGTGCTGCACGAATACGAATTCTTCCAAGCGTCAGTGATGTCGAGCGCGTGCTTCACCACGCCCGCGCGAACTTCTTCCCCGAAGAGGCGCTCGAGCATGTCCTCGTCGAGCGGCAGCGTGTTCTGCGAGAAGATCGGATAGCCGAGCTTCTGGAATTCCTCGAGGATTTCGTGGTTCAGGCCGGGATCGTGGTGATAGACGCGGCCGAGCATCACGATGCCGATGCGGTCTTCGCGCTCGAGCTGGTCCAGCGTTTCGCGCGCGCGCTTGCGGATGCCCGTCTCGTAATTTTCGAGCGCCTTGTAGCCCACTTCGATCGCGCGGTCATTCTCTTCCTGCGAAAGCCCCAGGAGGCCTTTCAACGCCTCAAACATCTGGAAGGCGAACAGCTTCTTGTCCTTGAAATTGAGGATCGGGTCGATGTACTTGACGTTGATTTCCTTAAATACGTCGTTTTCCTTTGTAAATGCGGCCTTCACGGTCTCCGGAGTCGCGGTGACCGTCGGGCAGGCGTTCGAGCCCATCAGGTTCACGAGCGGCGACGTCAGCACGTCGTACATCGGGAAAAAGATCGCGTCGAGCGGCTTTTTGCGGTGCTTCACCTGGATCAGGTTGTAGACGTGCGGGATTCCGATTTTCGCCGGGAAGCACGGATCGATAGCGCCGCGATTCGCGCCCGCGCGGTACATTTCGGGCGTCGTGTAGTCCGAGTAGACCACGTTCTCCGGTTGCAGGCCGAGGCTCTCGAAATACGCGTTGAAGAGCGGCGCGTAACTGTAGGCGTTGAGCACGCGCGGAATGCCGATGCGCATCTTAGGCCGCGCCGTCATCAGCGCGATGCGGTCCTTTACCGCCTTGGTCCACGCGCGCGACGGAATCGGGTCGGCCACCGACTTCGCGTTGGTCGGCCGGAAGACTTCGTGCGCAGCGATGTCGACGAAGTTCGGGTTCGCGTCCTTGATCACGTCGAGCCCGGCTTTGATGTCCTTCATGTCGCTCACGTCTTCGACCGTGCCCTTCTCGCACGTGGCGATGATCAGCCGGCGCTCGTTCGAAGCGAGCGGCACCTTGCTCGCCTTCTTCTTCGCGGCGGCCACAGGGGCCGCAGGCGCCGCAGCCGCGGGCGCCGCGGTCGAGGTGGGCAGCGTGACGCCCAGCGGAATCAGCGACTCGAGGCTGATGTCCACCTTGGTGTCGCCGGCGTGCGCGTGGGCGTGTTCGTGAGTGTGCGCATGACCATGCCCGTGCCCGTGGCTATTTGTGCCGCAAGCAGTCTCCACTTCCTCTTCCTTGCCGCCGACTTCATGGATGTGCTTGTGCGTGCCGTCCGCCATCTTGATGTCGATGAACGTGCGCAAACAGGTGTTTTTGCAGAAGTTGCACCGCGTATCTTCGTTCCTGGTCTGCCGGTATTCGATCTTGCGGACGGCGTCGAGGCCGATAAATGTGGTGCGCATGCCGTTCTTCCAGAGACGCACGGCCTCGGCGCCCGCGCCAATCGCGCCCGATTCGCCGCAATGTTCGTGGACGATAATTTCGGGCTGCTTGTTGCCCGAGCGGAAGCTGCTGCGGATGAAATCGACTTCCGCTTTGACGACGGCGAGATTGTTCTGCGTGCCGCCCTGCAGGACGAATCGCGAACCCAGCGCCGCGAGGTTCGGAATGCTGGCGACGTACAGGAACACGTTCTTCGGCAGCACGGCCGCGAGGCCAGCTAGAATTTCTTCCGCGCGCCAGCCCTGCCGCTGGAAATTCACGATGTCCGACTGCATGAAAACAGCGCAGCCGTAGCCGAACATCGGCATGGAGTTCGCGGAAAACGCCAGATCGGCATATTCTTCAACCTTCAGCCCAAATCCTTCGGCGGTCGATTGGAGGAAATAGCCGTTGCCCGCCGAGCATTGCGTATTCAGCTTGAAGTCTTTCACGCGGCCATCTTTCAGGACGATCAGCTTGATGTCCTGCCCGCCGACGTCGATGATCACGTGCGGATCTTCGTAGAATTTCAGCGCCGATTCGGTGTGCGCGACGGTTTCGACCAGCGCGACATCCGCCTTCAGCACGTCCTTAAGAATATCCTTCGCGTAGCCGGTGGTGCCGACGCCGAGGACTTCAAGCTTCGCGCCTTGCGCTTCCACCTGCCCGCGCAGGTTCTCGAACATGTCGATCGTGTCCTGGATCGGGTTGCCGTTCGAGAGCTGGTAGGCCTTGCAGAGAATATCGCCTTGCTCATCGAGCAGGACGGCCTTCGTCGAAGTCGAGCCGCCGTCGATGCCAACGAATCCGCCGACAGTCTGGCCCTTCTGGAAGGTTGCGGGAACAAATTTTTTCCGCTTGTACTCTTGCTTGAAGGTGTCGAGCTCGCTCGGCTCCTTCACCAAGCCCGAGCCGCCCGCCTTGGCCTTCTCTTCCTGGCGGCCAAATTCGATGTAATGCACCAGCTGATCGACGCCGCGGTAGCAGCCGACGCAATCGTCCTCGCTCTTGCCGAATTCGATCGCGCCGAGCGCCGCAAAATACTGCGCGTTCTGCGGCACTTTGATGAGCTGTTCCGGACTCATACCGGCGGGGATTTCGACTTTGCGCTCGGCCCACATCTTCGGGATGTTGGCCTGCCACGCCTCGCGCATGCCGCGGATGAATGAGTTCGGTCCGCCGAGCAGGAGCACGTGCGGGCGCAACGTGTGGCCGCGCGTGAGAACGCTCAGGTTCTGCAGCACGATCGCATCGAAAAGCGATGCCATCAGCTGATCGGGGGGCGTGCCGACTTTCTGCAAGCCGTTGATGTCCGTTTCCGCGAACACGCCGCACTTCCCCGCCACTTTATGCAGCTTGATGCCGTGGTATCCCTGATTGCCGAGATCGACGGCCGGGATTTTCAGCTTGGCGTTGATCTTGTCGATCACGGCGCCGGTGCCGCCCGCGCACTTGTCGTTCATCGACGGGATTTTTTTCTTGCGGCCGCTATCCTGATCGTCCTTGAAGACGATGATCTTCGCGTCCTGCCCGCCCAGCTCGATCACGGAATAGACTTCAGGATGCATCTTCTCGACGGCCAGCGCGAC
>DATJRU010000249.1:0-8130 GCA_035504455.1 Vulcanimicrobiaceae bacterium | reverse complement strand
GGAAAAATGGCGGGGAGCAGGAGTTCGCGCCAGCGTTCCCAGGCGCGGAAGCGATAGATATTGGTGACCTCTTTCAAGTCGGTGGGGATGGCGATGGCGCCGGCGATCACGTTGAAGAGGATGTACCACTGCGTGCCGAGGAGCAGGAGCACGATCGAGCCGACGCCGAGCCCGCCTCCGATGCGAATCAGAAGCAAAAGAATGATGGGAAAGAGCGCGGTGGCGGGCACGGACGCGGCGATCTGCGCGAGCGGTTGCGCGACGGCGCTGAGTTTCGGGTTGAGGCCGACGGCGACGCCGACGGGAATGGTCCAGAGAGCGGCGAGGGCGAGGGTCAATTCGACGCGGAGGAAGGTGGCGCCTGCGCCGAGCAGGATGCCGTGCAGCTCCGAGCCGCTGAGCCCGAGAAGAAGCATGCACATGCGCGCAAAGGCGTAGGCGAGGCCGACGAGCGAGGCGACGAGAATCAGGCGCGCGGTCCATGTGGCGAATTTGCCGGGCGGATGTTCGACGGTGTCATGATGCTTGCGCGCGAGGTAGAGAGTGAAGCGTTCGCGCGCGGGGCGGATGGTGGCCGAGGCGACGAGCGGAAGGACGCGGGAGCGCTTGAGCAGATCGAGGATGGGCGAGTGCGGCGCCGCGGCCGATTCGACTTGCTCGAATTTGAATTTTTCGGCCCAGGCGATGATGGGGCGCCAGATGAGCTGGTCGATGAGGACGATGATGCCGATCATCACGGCGAGCCCCCAGAGGATGGCGCGAGTGTCGCCGTCGTTCGCGGCGGTTTGCAGGTAGGAGCCGAGGCCGGGAAGGCGCAGGTCGCGGTTGCCGAGGACGAACATCTCGCAGGCGATCAGGAAAAACCAGCCGCCCGCGACCGACATCATCGAGTTCCAGATCAGGCCGATGGTCGAGAACGGCAGCTCGATCTGCGTGAAGCGCTGCCACCAGCTCCAGCGATAGACGCGAGCGACCTCCATCATTTCGCGGGGGATGCTTTTCAGCGACGAGTAGAAGCTGAAGGCCATGTTCCAGACTTGTCCCGTGAAGATGAGCAGGATCGAGCCGAGCTCGAGGCCGAGCTGGCGCGTGGGAAAGAGCGCGACCATGGCGAGCATCACGCCGGGAAGAAAACTGAGAACGGGAATCGATTGCAGCGTGTCGAGGAGCGGAATCATGAAGCGCTCGGCCTTGGCGTTGTAGGCGGCGATGTATCCGTAAACGACGCTGAAGACGAGGCTGACGAAATATGCCAGCGCGATGCGGAGAACGGAGAACATGGCGTATTTGGGTAGCGCGCTGGGCGAGAGGCTGATTTCGGCGTGGTCGTTGACCGGAGCCATCCAGTGGTGCGTCATGGCGAGCAGCGCGTAGAAGAGCGCGAGGCCGGCGAGAACGATGGGGAGATCCTGGAGGAGCGAGGAAACGTTGATGGGGAACGGATTCCAGGCGGGAAGGCCGGTCGATTTGTGATGGAGAGGGAGTTTCATCAGTGGAGGGGCGCGTCGGCCGCGGACTGCGCGGCAGCTTCGGGAAGTTCGGCGGTGCGGAGGCGGATGCGGTCGGACTCGGGATCGTAGGTGAAAATTTCGCCGTAGCGGCCCCAGTTGAGGGCGGTTTCGAGCTGCTGGCGCGTGCTGGTTTCGGAGAAGTGCTCGTCGAGAAGATCGTGGAAGAAATCGAGCGGCATGGCGCGGTCGGATTTCTTCGCGAGGGCGGCGCGCATTTGTTGGAGCAGCGGGACGTGGGCGAGAGCGGCCTCGCGGAAGAGCGTTTTTTGGGTGGGGATGTCGGCGACGGCGAAGGCGCGGCCCTCGGGCGTGATCTCGACGTCGCCTTCGCGGGCTTTGGCGAAGCCGAGGAGCGAAGCGGCGTCGAGGATGGGGAGCATGTCGTCGATTTCGAGATGGAGGTCGTCGGCGACGTGATACAGGTCCTCGGAGCCGCCGCGGTCGATGAGGAGCTCGAGGAGGCCGGAAATGCCGCCGGGGCGCGCGTGAGGCAGGGCTTGGGGCGCGGGCTTTGCTCCGGCTTGGGCGGCGGTGGGTGGCGCGAGCTCGAGCTCGGGCTGCGTCATGACTTTATAGATGTAGTCGACGTAGAGGAGAAAGGCGGCGGACTTGCGGTCGCGCGGATGCTCGAGCGGGACGCGAAAGTCGGCGCGAAGGCGAGCGGGGCTGTGACCGAGGACGAGAATGCGATCGGCGAGGAGCACGGCCTCTTCGATATTGTGGGTGACGATGAAAATGCCGCGCGTGGGCATTTTCTTGGCGAGCCAGAGATCGAGAAGCTCGCCGCGCAGATTTTCGGCGGTGAGGACGTCGAGGGCGGAGAAAGGCTCGTCCATGAAAAGGATTTCGGGCTCGACGGCGAGCGCGCGGGCGAAACCGACGCGCTGTTTCATGCCGCCCGAAAGTTCCTTGGGATAGGCGCTTTCGAAGCCTTTGAGGCCGACGGTGGCGAGGGCCTGAAGGGCGCGGCGATGGCGGTCGGCGTGGTCCATGCCGCGGGCGAGGAGCGGGCCTTCGACGTTTTCGAGGACGCTGAGCCAGGGAAAGAGCGCGAAGCTTTGAAAGACGATGGCGACATTCGGGACGCATTCGCCGAGAGGCTTTCCGTGCCAAAAGACTTCGCCGGCGGAGGGAGCGGCGAGGCCGGAGAGCATGCGGAGGAGCGTCGATTTGCCGGAGCCGGAGGGACCGAGGAGCGCGGTGATGGTGTCGGCTTCGATGGAAAGATCGAGAGGCGCGATCACCTGGATTTTGTGTCCTTCGGGCTGCTGGAAGAGCTTTTCGACCTGGCGCGCTTCGATGATCGGGGCGGCGACATCGGGTTTTTGCTCTTCGATGGCGACGGATGAAGGCGCAGCGGCTTGCGCGGGGGCGCCGTCGGCACGGGCGAGCTCGTTCATCAGGTGGCGCCAGGTTTCCTCGGGGAGTTCTTCGAGGAAGCGCTCGCGATTGGCGCCTTCCATTTGGTCGAGGATGGCGGCCATTTCGGCGGGCGGGCGGGTGTGAAGGAGGACGTAGGCCAGGTAATAGGGGAAATAGCTGATCAGAGTAGCGGCGAACTCGACGGGAAGGTGGGCGAAGAGTCCTCGACCCCGGCCGAAGGAGAGCTTGCGAATGGCCTCGGCGGCGGCGGGTGGGTCGAGCGAGCGAAGTTCGTCGACGGCTTCGTCCCACTGGCGCTGGGAAATGAATTCGGACAGTTTTCCGTGAACGGGCGGCTTCATAGGCGCCGTACAGGCTACTACGATTCCGGAAAAAGGCGCATTAAGCGCGTGTGAGTTGTGAGGGGCGGCGCCGGGCGCGGAGAACAGATTTGTGTTGCAGCGGGGCGACGCTCATAGCAGATTACGACGGATGGAGATTCCGCTCGAAGGCGCCGGGCAGAAGACCGGGTTGGTGATCGCGACGCTGGCGGTCGCGGCGTTGATGATTTTTCAGGCGAGCCGGATGTGGCTTGCGGACGTCCGAATCCATTCCGAGAAAATCGACGAGATGGAGCGAGGCACGGCGCTTGTGCCGGGAGACGCGCAGGCCTGGGACCTGCTCGGCCACTTCTATCAATACGACTTCATGCAGGCGGATTTGCCGCGCGCGCTGGGCGATTACCGGCGCGCCGTAGGGAACGATCCGCAAGGCGCGGACTATTGGCTCGATCTGGGGAGCGCGCTCGAGGCCACGGGCAACGTGGATGAGGCGCGGCGGGCGTTCGCGCGGGCGCAGGCGGTGTATCCGGACTCGGCGGAGGTCGACTTCTACTACGGCAATTTCCTATTGCGGCAGGAGGAGTTTCCAGGGGCCTACGAGCAATTGCGGCGGGCGGCGGCTGCGGACCCGAAACTTGTGCCGGTGGTGATTTCGCGGGTGTGGCGCGCGACGGAGGACGTGCGGCCGCTGCTCGATCAGGTGCTGCCCGCGAACGCGGGTTCCTACGAGCAAGCGTTGGACTTTTTCGGGGCGGCGCACCGGGGCGATGAGGCGATCGAAGTGTGGGAGCGGATGCGCCAACTGCGGGAAAGCATACCGTTGCCGGAAACATTTCCGCTGATCGATGAACTGATTCACGAAGACCGCGCGGACGACGCGCGGCGGGTGTGGACCGAAGCGCTCGCGACGGCGGGACTGCCGAACCAAGGGCCGACGGGCGGATCGCTGATCTGGGACGGCGACTTCAAGACGGATTTCGCCGAAGGCGGGCTCGGGTGGCGGTGGGACGCGCCGCCGGACGCCTCGATCGACTTCGATCCGCAGGTGGGGCCGAACGGGTCGCGCGTGGTGCGGCTGGACTTTACCGGCGGAGCGAATGTGGAGGTTGGTTCGCCGCTCGAGTACGTTCCCGCGGAGCCGAGCACGACCTACCACTTTCATGCGTCGATGCGAACGGACGGAATCACGACGGAAAGCGGGATGCGGTTTCTGATCAGCGATCCGAACCACAAGGACGCGGTGAATGTGTTGACGGACAACATGACGGGGACGCAGCCGTGGACGTCGATCGGGGCCGACTTGACGACGGGAGCGGAGACGCATTTTCTGCTGGTGCAACTCGTCCGGTATCCGAGCCGGCTTTTCGACAACAAACTTGGCGGAACGGCATGGATCGGTGACATTTCGCTGACGCCGGGGGCGGCTCCCTCGGGGAGCGCGGCGAATGCCGCGACGGGCGCGGGCGGGGAGGCGCAGCCGCAATGACCGCGCTGCGCATCGGACTGTGCGCTCTGATCGCGTTCAGCGTGCTGGCGTTCGGGACCGTGCAGGTGTGGTCGGAGTCGATCCTCGAAGCGGGCGCGGCGCTGCTTTTCGTTTACTGGGCGCTGGTGGCGTATCGAACGGCCGAAGCGAAGATCGAGTGGAACCCGCTCAATGTGCCGCTGCTGGGCGTAATCGCAATCGGGGTGCTGCAGCTTGCGTTTCACGGAACGGCGTATCCGTTTCTGACACGCGTGCAGCTTTTGAAGCTGGCGGCGTACTTCATCGTTTTTTTCCTGTGCGGGCAGGCGTTCCGGTCGCGGGCGGACCTGACGATGCTGGCGTGGTGCGTGATCATTTTCTGCTTCGCCGTGTCGGTGCTGACGATCATCCAGCACTTCACGGCGGGCCAGACGATTTACTGGGTCGAGCCGGTGAATGGGAGCGAGCCGTACGGGCCGTACGTGAACCGGAACCATTTCGCGGGATTCGTCGAATTGACGCTGCCGATGGGGCTGGCGCTGATGGCGTTTCGCGGACTGCGGCGCGACGTGATGCCGTTGATGACGCTTTTTACGATCGTGCCGGTGAGCGCGCTGGTGCTGTCGGGCTCGCGCGGGGGCCTGATCGGCTTCGCTTTCGAGCTTTGCATTCTCGGCTGGATGATGTGGAAGCGGCACGCGCTGCGCAGCGGGCGAGTGGCGGTGGCGGCAGCGGTGGCCGTTGCCGCGTTGTTTTTCGCGACGTGGGTAGGGGCGAGCCGGGCGATCCAGAAATTCTCGGCGTTGAAATCGCCGGAAACGAGTTTGGCGAGGCGCATCTCGATGGCGCGAGGCGCAGTACACATTTTCCTGGATCATCCGATCAAGGGCAGCGGGCTGGGGACGCTGGTGGCGGTGTATCCGCGCTACGAGACGGACTACGACGGGCGGGTCGTGGAGCACGTACACAATGATTACCTCGAGACTCTGGCCGAGACGGGTTTGCTGGGAGGGATCTGCGGGGCGGCGTTTTTGTGGATGCTGTGGGGCGATGTGCGGAGGAACCTATCGGCGGAACAGGCGCATTTTTCGCTGGGCCTGCACGTGGGCGCCGCAATGGCGGTCGGCGGGTTGCTGGTGCACAGCCTCGTGGACTTCAACCTGCAACTTCCCGCCAACGCGCTGCTCTTTCTGCTACAGGTGTTCCTGGTGACGACGCCGGTGCTGCCGTTGGAGGGCCCGCGACCGGCGAGACGGCGAGTGCGCGTCTACCGCGACGTGCCGCAAGAGGTGAGCGAGGTGTGACGCGGCCGATCCCGTGAGCGAGGAGCGCGCAGGCCGGCGAATCTTTTGCGACAGAACATTCCTAAGTGCAATCACAAAGGCAATCTCGTAATTGACATAGGCGTTGACGCTAGGCCATAGTTGACGCGGGGTCATCTCGACCGATGGTAGGAACAGTCCGTGGGGTTTCGGACTGGCTGAGGGCGAAGATTTTCATACTTTTAGGCGTCCTGCTGTTTTTCGGAGCCGTGCAGG
The DNA here is from genome assembly GCA_035504455.1 of Vulcanimicrobiaceae bacterium. Lineage (GTDB taxonomy): Bacteria > Acidobacteriota > Terriglobia > Acidiferrales > UBA7541 > Palsa-295. The sequence goes on along the minus strand of DATJRU010000249.1, from coordinate 1,913 downwards.
CGGCGTCCGCCCAGGAAGCGACCGAAACTCCGCAGCAGAAGACCGAGAAGAAGGCGCAGGAGCTTGCCAGTTTAGGAAGCGTGCGCCCAACTGACGCTGTCATCGGAAGCGGAGACATTCTGCACGTCGACGTATTCGATGTACCGGAACTTTCCCGCGACGTCCGGGTTAGTGATACGGGCGATATCAGCTATCCCCTGATTCCCGGAAAGATCTTGGTGGCCGGCCTAACTCCTTTCCAGCTGGAATCCAAACTCGAAGAGCTGCTCCTGGCGAACGGACTGGTGTCGCATCCGCAGGTGTCGGTGTTCGTGAAGGAGCAGAACAGCCAGCCTGTAACGGTGGTGGGGGCTGTCGGGCACGCGATGGTGTACCAGGTGATCCGGCCGACGACGCTGCTCGAAGTGCTTACGCAGGCGGGGGGCGTCTCGGACAACGCCGGGAACGTGGTGATCGTGACGCGACCGAAGCCGGCGGGAGAGGCCAAGACCGAGCCGGCGAGCGCGACGACGGGCGCCAAGCCCGACGTCCAGACAATCACGATTCCGTTGCAGAGCCTGCTGGCGTCGGGCGACTCCGTTTTCAACATCCAGATTTATGGGGGGGACACCATCACCGTACCCCCTGCTGGGATCATCTACGTATTAGGCAGCGGAGTGGCGACCCCGGGCGAATACGTCCTGGAAGACCGAGGCGAGCAGGTGACGGTGCTGAAGGCGCTGGCGCTGGCGCACGGTCTGACCGGATTCGCGAAACCGAACTCGGCCGTGATTATGCGGACGAACCCGCAGACGGGGCAGCGAGACGCCATTCCCGTTCATATCAAGGAAATCGAAAACCGCAAGGCGGATGACGTGGCGATGAAATCGAACGACATCCTTTACATCCCCGACAGCGCCGGGAAAAAGGCACTGGCGAGGGGCAGCGAGGCAGCGATCGGGATCGGCACGGGCATCGCGATCTATCGCGTTCAATAGGCAAGCACCGAGAATCGGTCGAGACGTGAGGAACCGTGGGACCCATGGAAGACAGATACGCTCTTCGTGAGCGCAAGGCCGGCGAATCGCTGACGGTGATTCCGCCACCGGCCGTTGTGCCGTGGGACGCGGTGCCGCGCGAACCGCACCTGCTCGACTACATCATCATCCTCCGGAAGCACCAGTGGCTGATCCTGACGTTTCTCCTGACGGTGGTGACGGTCGTGACGATCGCGTCGTTCAAGATGAAGCCGGTATACGAGGCGGCGGCGCGAGTGGAAGTGGACAAAGAATCACAGATGAACATGCAGTTCAGCGACCAGAACTCGTACGACGAATACGTCGACATGGACACGTATCTCGAGACCCAGACGAAAATCCTGGAGAGCGAGACGCTGGCGATGGAGACGATCCGGTCGATGGACCTGGGCAAGTACCCGGAGTTCGGCGGCAGCCCGGCCGTGACGGCGTTTGGAGGCGGAGGCACGCGACGCAGGCCGGCAATCCTCGGGGAGTTCCTGGGTGACCTGACGGTGAAGCGGGTGCCGGACAGCCGGCTGATCGAAGTGCGATTCGCGGCCGAGAATCCGCAGCTTGCCGCGGAGGTGGTGAACGCGCACCTGCAGAACTTCATCGAAGAGAATTTCAAGAGCAAGTACGACGCGACCACGCAGGCGTCGACGTGGCTTTCGAGCGAACTCGAAGAGCTGCGGATCAAGGTGGAGAAGTCCGAAGACGCGCGGCTGGCCTACGAGCGCGAGAACCAAATCTGGCAGATCGACGAGAAGCAGGACATCACGACGCAGAAACTCTCCGATTTGAGCAGGGCGGTGACGGACGCTCAAACCGACCTTTCGAATAAGGAAGCGTTATACCGGATGGCGATGTCGGGCGAGGTGGACGCGATTCCGAGCGTGCGCGACAGCTCGTTCATCA
>DATJRU010000248.1:0-5337 GCA_035504455.1 Vulcanimicrobiaceae bacterium | reverse complement strand
CCTGCAGGATTCTATGCCCTAACTCAGGGGTAGAAGGGCACGTATGATACGGTTCATTACCCTGTCCTCGGAGAGCAAGCGTACGCAAGCCGCTACTTAGCCTGGTAGAAGCGGATGTGGACGGCAGGTTTTCCGTCGTACTTCGTAACCTCCAGGGTGCCAATGAATACGCCGCCATTGAGCCAGGCGTGTGGGCCGAGCGGCGCTTCGAAGGTCGGCGTGGTAAAGAGGCGCGCGTCCGCTCCGGGAGCGGCGCAGATCATTCCCTGGTTGACGACGTTGATGATCGCGCCATCGTCGGTCTGGATCATGTAGTCGGCGTGGAGCGAATGGCACCCGGTTTTCGTGGCGAGCTGCCAGTCCCATCCGCCGGGCATCACTTTGCCGTGGATGTTGGGCCCGGAGAAAACTCCGCCAGTGATGGGAACGATATTGCGATCGCCGAAGGGAGTCTCGCCCGGATGAATCGCGGCGCCGAGCGTAACAAATTCCTCGAAGACGAACTGGAGATGCAGCGCGCTTGCCTGCGCATCAGCCGCAGCAGGATTCGCCTGCTGGGTCCTGGCGGCGCCGGCGAATAAACTTGCCGCCAGTGCGGCAACGAACAGGGCGATCTTGGCTTTCCTCATCTCGTAGGTTCCTCCGGCTGGGCGAGTGGCGATTCGGCTGCATTAAAGTATCACTACGAATTCGTTCGCAGTAAGGCTCTTGCCATTGGGTTGGAGCTTGATCCTCTCGGCACTCTAATATAGAATGAATATTCCAAGAGAAGATATATGGATACGACCGCTGTGCAAGATGTCCTCGTGGCGGATGAAGTTTGGATTGCTGCCGCACTTCTCCACCGCGAATATCCTGAACGGGACGATTTCACCGTGCGTGAGATTGTCGAGAGAACAAAACGAGAGTCGGTAGTTGGCCGGTTGCGTCCGGGCGTATACGCGCATGTAGTCCATCACTGCGTGGCGAACCGATCACCAAAGCCTGGCCGCTACCGGATGCTTTTTGAAACAAGAAAGAATTATCGTCGATTGTTCCGGCCTGGCGACGCGTACGACGTGAGACGTGAGGGATCGAAAACCATGCCGGATCGGGAAGATGTACCGACGAAGTATCGGTCGCTGCTCGATTGGTACACGAAGAAATACCTAAACCAGGGTCGTGCGACCCCGGCGAGCGATCCTCTACTCGCACTCCAAGGGTCTGGAAAGAAGCTCTGGGCCGATGAGCCCGCGGACGAATACGTCCGCAGATTGCGCGAAGGCTGGGAATGAGCCGCGTTTTCTGGGACACGAATCTTTTCATCTACCTTTTCGAGCAATACGGCGGTTTGTCGAAGGACGTGTTCGCGTTGCGGGAGCGGATGATCGCGCGGGGAGATCAACTCTTCGCATCCACGTTGACGCTGGGTGAGGTGCTGGTGAAGCCGATCGAGAAAGGCAACGAACAACTCAAGCGCTCCTACTCCGATGCGCTGACGCAGACTGCCACATTGCTGCCATTCGACCGCGATACAGCCGTGCACTACGCCACGATTCGCAAGGATCGAAGCGTCAAGGCCCCGGATGCGATCCAACTGGCATGTGCGGCGCAGGCTCGCATCGATCTTTTCATAACCAACGACGACCATCTCAAGAACAAGGTGATTCCAGGAATCCATTTCATCGTGCCTCTCAAGAGCGCAATTCTCTGAAGCAGCCGGCGAGTTGACGCGCGCAGATGGATTTCCTATACTCGAATTTCTAGCGGCGTGGGTGCGCCGTCTTTCCTTGCACTCCTCCTTCCGGAATCCGATCAACGAGAGGATTGGAGCCAGGGTTCCGGGCGTTGCCATAGAAAGAAAACTCGTTCATGACTGAAGCGACCTGCAAGCGGGAAATCGAGCTGGAAATTCCGGCGGAGAACGTCCAAAAGGCGACCGAGAAAGTGGCGCGCGACATCGCGCGGATCGCGCGCATTCCGGGGTTCCGTCCCGGCAAGGCGCCGGTGACGCTAGTGCGGCGGCGCTTCGCCGAAGACATTCAGGGCGAAGTGGTGCAGTCGCTCGTACCGGAATATCTCGAAAAGGCGCTCGACGAAAAGAAGCTGGTGCCGGTGACGCGGCCCGAAGTCGACAAGGTGGAATTCAAAGAGGGCGAGCCGCTGCGCTTCCGCGCGATCTTCGAAGTGCTGCCCGAATTCGATCTGGGCGATTACAAGAATCTAACCGTTCAGGTGGACGAGATTGAAGTCGGCGACGCGCAGGTCGATAAGACGCTTGAGGAGATGCGCGAGCGAGCGGCGACGTTCGTTCCGGTGGAGGGGCGCGCGGCAAAGGACGGCGACCACGTCCTCATTAAATTGAACGGCGTGCCGGCGGATGGCGGCGAGCCAGTGCATGCGGACAATATTCTGGTGAACGTGGGCGGCGAAGAGACGCTCGGCAGCTTCACCGAGAACCTGCGCGGCGCGAGCGCCGGCGAGACCAAGCAGTTCGAGGCGCGCTATCCGGACGATTATCCGGACCAGAAGCTGGCTGGAAAGACGTACAACTTCACGGTGGAAGTCCAGGGCATCAAGGAAAAGAAGCTGCCCGAGCTGAACGACGAGTTCGTGAAGGACGCGGCGGGCGCTGAGGGCCCGGAAGCGGGCGGCCTAACGACGCTGGCCGAGCTTCGCAACAAAATCCGCGAAAATCTGGACGCGGCGAAGGAACAACAGCAGACCGCGCAGGCGCGCGAGAAGATTCTCGCCGAGCTCGTGAAGCAGCACGACTTCCCCGTTCCGGAAGCGCTGATCGAGAGCCAGATGGACACGCGGCTGGAGCGGGTGGTGCGGTCGCTCGCGGCGCAGGGCGTCGATCCGCGAGCGGTGAATGTGGATTGGGTGTCGCTCCGGCGGCATCAGCGGGATGCCGCGGTGAACGATGTGAAGGCCGAGCTTCTGCTCGACCGCATCGCGACCGCGGAGAACATAGATGCAACCGACGAAGACGTCGAGAAAGAGATAGCGAAGCTGGCGGAACAGAGTGGAGAGTCGACAACCGCTTTGCGCGCTCGCTTGACAAAGCAGGGAGCGCTCGATAGGATAAAATCGAAGTTGCAAAGCGATAAAACGATCGACTGGCTCTACCGCACGGCCCGAATCGAAAAGACAGCCAAAAGTGAAACGTAGCTTCGATTTGGGTTTCCTCAGCGCGCTAAACTACTCCAGATGAGACAACACGACGACGCGACTCCGCGTGCTACAACGCTCGTTCCCATGGTGGTCGAGCAGACCAACCGTGGCGAACGCGCCTACGACATCTATTCCCGGCTCCTCAAGGACCACATCATCTTCATCGGAACGCCGATCGACGATCACGTGGCGAACCTGGTGACCGCGCAGCTGCTCTTCCTCGAGTCCGAGGACCCGGAAAAGGACATCTCGGTGTACATCAACTCGCCGGGCGGATCGATTTCGGCGGGCATGGCGATTTACGACACGATGCAGTTCGTCCGGCCGGACGTCGTGACGTATTGCATCGGCCAGTCGGCCTCGATCGCGGCGGTGCTGCTGGCCGCCGGCACGCCCAAGAAGCGCTACGCGCTGCCGAACTCGCGCGTGCTGATCCACCAGCCGTGGATGTCCGGTCTTTCGGGCCAGGCGACCGATATCGATATTCACGCCAAGGAAATCATCCGGACGCGCGCCGCGCTGAACAAGCTGCTGGCGTTTCACACGGGCCAGCCGGAAGAAAAAATCGAGAAAGACGTGGAACGCGATTTCATCATGACGCCGGAACAGGCCAAGGCGTACGGCATCGTGGATGAAATCATTACGAAGCACCGGTAAGACGGTTCCAAAAGGTTAGTATCAGGACCGATGAATTTCAGCATCGCGAGCGGCTTCCGTCTTAGAATGGATTTACGATGGATCGTGGGACGGGGTTTGGAAGTTAGGGGGCGCCACCAGTGAAGCGGTTCACCCCAGAAGAGCCGTTGCGTTGTTCCTTCTGCCATAAAACGCAGGAGCAGGTGGAGAAGCTCATCAGCTCTCCATCGGAATATCCGCGCTCGTACATCTGCAATGAGTGCGTGGGCGTCTGCCAGCAGATTCTCGAGGACGAAAAGCGCGAGCAGACCAGCCCCGCGAACCGCCGCCTGCCGCGTCCGCCGGAGATCAAAGCGTTTCTGGACGGCTACGTGATCGGCCAGGACAAGACGAAGAAGAAGCTGGCCGTCGCGGTGTACAACCATTACAAGCGGATTTTCCTGAACCGGCAGCCGGGCGACGTCGAGCTGACCAAGTCGAACATTCTGCTGATCGGGCCGACCGGCACGGGCAAGACGCTGCTGGCCCAGACGCTTTCGCGGATGCTGGACGTGCCGTTCGCCATCGTGGACGCGACGACGCTGACCGAAGCGGGTTACGTCGGCGAAGACGTCGAAAATATCATCCTGAAGCTCTTGCAGGCCGCGGATGGAGACGTCCAAAAGGCCCAGCAAGGCATCATATATATCGACGAGATCGACAAGATTTCGAAGAAGGACGAGAACCCCTCGATTACGCGGGACGTTTCCGGCGAGGGCGTGCAGCAGGCGCTGCTGAAGATTCTCGAGGGCACGGTCGCCAACGTTCCGCCGCAGGGCGGGCGGAAGCACCCGCACCAGGAGTTCACGCCGGTCGATACGACGAACATTCTGTTCATTTGCGGCGGGGCTTTCGTGGGGCTGGAGAAGACGATCGAGCGCCGCGTCGGTCAGAAGTCGCTCGGCTTTCACGCGGATGCGCAGCCGAGCACGGCCACGCGCCGCAACATCGAGCTTCTCGAGCAGGCGCAGCCGACGGATCTGATTCGCTACGGGCTGATCCCGGAGTTCGTCGGGCGGCTGCCGGTGATGGGCGTGCTGAGCGATCTCGATAAGAGCGCTCTGGTGCGCATCTTGACGGAACCGAAAAACGCTCTGGTGCGTCAATACCAGAGACTCTTTGAATTCGAGAACGTGCGGCTGCGATTCACGGACGACGCTCTCGAGACGGTGGCCGACCTGGCGCTGCAGCGTAAAGTCGGGGCGCGCGGCCTGCGGATGATCCTCGAAGATCTGATGCTCGAAATGATGTATCACCTGCCGGCGCAGCGCAAACTTCGTGACTTTGTCGTTACGGCGGATATGGTCAAGGGCCGCGAAATCAACTGGAGCCTGCTCGAAAAGGCGGGATGATCGCTCCGGTCCTTCAGAGCTCTCGCACGACGCTCATTTCGGTTCGCCATTCCGAGCGATTTTAGAAACGTTTGTCCGAGCCGGTGTAGCCGGGGAGATAGGGTCTGACACAGGAATCAAGCATGTTCAGTAAGGAAAAACTCGACGTGAAGCG
>DATJRU010000247.1:0-14501 GCA_035504455.1 Vulcanimicrobiaceae bacterium | reverse complement strand
GTATGTCCAAAAGTGTGCAAATTTGCATTGTCGCTTCTTGCCTGTTTCGCCTTTCTTCTTGCTTGCGCCGCTCCGTCGCTCGCCCAAACGGGTAGCACCGGCGCGCTGGACGGAACCGTTACCGATCCTTCAGGCGGTGTCATCGCTGGCGCCACTGTGACGCTCTCAAGCGAGACTGGCCAGGTTCGTACGGCGACTACCGACGCAAGCGGATCCTACAAGTTTGGCCTGTTGCCTCCCGGGAATTACTCCCTCAAGATTGAGGCGGCGGGATTCAAGACCGCGGACGTTCCTTCCGTTACCGTCAACGTCACGGAGACTGCCGTCCTCAATCGAAGCCTCTCGGTGGGCGCGCAGTCGGAACAGATCACGGTCCAAGCGACTCAGGAGCAGGTCCAGACGCAGAATGCCGCAAATGGAGGCACCGTCTCCGGATCGGAAATTACGGCTCTCCCCCTCGTTTCCCGTAACTATACGCAGGTGATCAGCCTTTCGCCCGGCGTTGTGGCCAATGCTTCCACCGCGTCGAGCGTGGGCAACGGAACGCAGGACGTCAGTGCGAACGGGTCGACGGCCAACGAGAATAACTATTCAATGGACGGCGTTTCCGTCGTCAACTACGTGAGCGGCATGGCTGCCCAGGAAGGTAGCTTCCCGGGAATCCCAATCCCCAACCCGGACGCCATTGAAGAATTCAAGGTGCAGACCTCGCAGTATGACGCCAGCACCGGCCGCAACCCCGGCGCCAACGTTGAAGTCGTCACCAAGACCGGCACGAACGCCTTCCATGGTGCCGCCTGGGAGTTCAACCGCAACAACTTTTTCAACGCCAACGATTTCTACTACAAGCACTCCGAACTCAGCCCCGGAGGCAGCGGCATAAACACTCCTCAGATTTTGAAACAGAACACTTTCGGATTCACGCTCGGCGGTCCGATTATGAAGGATAAGCTCTTCTTCTTCGGATCGTATCAAGGCCTTCGTCAAATCAACGGCATCGGCACCACTGGCTTCGCCTCGGGATATGAGTCGAATACGTGGCTGCTGCCTTGGAACGATTACGCTGATAAGGCCAGCGGGCTATGCTCTGACCTGCGCTGCACAAACAACGTTGCCGCGTACAAAGCTTACTTAGGCCAGACATTCGGGGGTCAGCAGGGATTCTTTCCCGGCAGCTTTGGCGGCACCTTCACCGAGGTCATGCCGTGCACGGCCGGCGACCTGACTTGCAACAGCACCAACGTCACAAATACCGCCGTCGGTCTGCTTCAAGCAAAGGGTGCTATAAAGGGCGGCTTCAACCAGGGCTTCTATTTCCCCAGCGCGCCCGAATCCTGCGGTGCATTGCCTTGCCTCCAGGCGATTTCGGATCCTTTCTTTGCCAGGGAAGATCAGTTCATGATTAACACGCAGTATGTGCTCAACAGCAAGCACACCTTATACGAGCGCTACATGTACCAGAAGGATCCCGAGTTCGAGCCCTTTAACTGCTTCTTTTTCGCCGGCAACTGCAACCCGGGCGCTCCGACAGATGCCTTTTACGGAAACCATATCGGTTCGCTTGAATGGCAGTGGATTGTGAATCCGAACGTCGTCAACCAGGCTAGGTTTGCATTCCGTCGCGACATTGAGAACAACACCGATCCAAACCAGCCTCTGCAGGCCTGCTCGCTGCCAAACGGAGCGTCGATCATTCCCATGGTCTACGACGGCGCGGCTTGCGGTTCCATTTCGACGCCTGCCCTCGCCAAGCAATTTCCCGAACTCTTGGTTCCTCCCATGCTGGATATTTTCGGCGTCCCCAACGGTCCAGCGTGTAACACCCCGAACGTTTGCGTGCCATGGAGCCAGGGTGGAAACTTCTCGATGATCTCGAGCAACTTCATCAATACGTTCATCGCGTCGGATTCTCTTTCCTGGAACCTCGGAAAGCATTCGCTTAGGTTTGGCTTCGAAGGAACTCGAATTCAATACAACAACACGATTCCAGCCTCCGGCCGCGGCGAGATCACAATGTGGAGTACGGCCGACTTCCTGACCAGCAGTTCGGGACCCGCGATCGACGGTACGCCGGCAACTCCGGATGGCGGCTTCTTCGCCATCGGAGGAGGTGCCTTCGAGTTCGGATTGAAGGGCCCACTGACTCACTACAACCGGGCCAATGAATTTGCCCTCTACGCTCAGGATGACTTCAAGGTCAACTCTAGACTCACCCTCAACCTCGGCGTTCGCTGGGAATATTCCGGCTTCCCGGATGATGTTTCCGGCCAGTTCACGGACGTCTGGGAAACGCAACTGACCAAACTCAACACCGGTTCCCAACTCAATGCACTCGGTCCCGCAGGTACCTTGGTTGGTTTTGTTGTTCCGACGAACTTCGATAAGAAGGACTTCGGCCTTACGGCTCCCTCAGGTGCCACCGGCGTTATCTCGAGCGGCACCAAGACCCTGCTACCCGGAAGCCCGCTGAACGAGTTTGCCCCTCGCATCGGTGTGGCCTGGCAGCCCCTCGGCGGCAACAAGTTTGTCGTCCGCGCAGGCTACGGCTGGTTCTTTGACACGATCTACTCCAATCTCCTGATCGACAATCAGTTGAACCTGCCGCCCTACTCGGGAGCGGGGTCCGGACCGGCGCCGCAGAATCAGTCGAACACCCTGCACGATCCCTGGGCTGCTGGCGCTCTGTTTCCGCTCGCGTGGACGCCGCGGTACATGTACACCAACCCGGGCGGGCCAACCGCTTTTTGCCCCGCTGGTGTTTGCTCGTCCGGCTTTGGATACACTTCCGACTCGCCTGTGATGGGGAGCCGCCTGCCTCTCGTTCAGGAATACAATCTCGATTTGCAGTATGAATTCGCGCACGGCTGGGTCGCCGACATCGGCTATGTCGGCAGCCACGGAATCCACCTCTACGATTGGTCGCGCGACATCAACGTGGCGCAACTCGTGCCGGGCGGTCCGAACAACCCGACCCTCGCAAGGGGATCCGGAGCGCAAAACGTCGAGATGATTGCGTCTTCACTCCCCTACAACGATTCAGCGAACCCCACTCCGATCACCGCCAGCACGTTGGGAATCGCGGGACCCGACGATTCCAACATCAACGAGCGCGTGTCTTATCTCGGTTTCGCGCCTGGCGGCGTGGCTAGCACGAGCACTCTAGGCGACTCGCTCTACAACAGCTTGCAGGCCCAACTCCGACATCAGTTTGGCCACGGGCTCCTGCTCAACGTCTCGTACACGTGGAGCAAAAACCTCACGAACATCAACACGAACGCCGCGGGAACCGGTATTCAGCCTCCCGGTGAAGTGGTGTTCGGCGCCGCGAACAGCAATAGTCCGCTGGATCTGAAGCAGCAGTATGGACTCGCTTCGTTCAACCGCTCGCAGCGCGTCGTCATCAGCTACGTGTACAACTTCCCGAATTTCAACAACGCTCGTGGCTTCGAAGGCAAGTTGCTGAGTGGCTGGGCTGTGTCGGGCGTCACCACGATCCAGAACGGTCTGCCTTTCTGGGTCACCGACGCGAACCTCGGTTCCATCTACGGTGCCGGCACCTCGAGAGCAGCTCTCGCGGATCCCACGGTTTGCAACGCCAGGACCGGCAATTGCAAGTCGGGCATTCCGCTCGTCACATCTGGCAGCACCACGGAGCGCGCCATGCCCGGCAGTTCGTGGATCAATGCGAGTGCATTCCTCACGACCTGCACCACTGCATGCACTCCAGGCCAGACTCCGCTTCCGGCCAGCTCACCCTATTGCATCGGCGGCACGTTCAACCCGCTCGGCAGCTCCAGTGCTCCTTGCGGCACTGCGGGTTCCACTTACCCCGATGCCGGCTTGGGCTTTGGCAACGAGGGTATCGGGGCCATCGTCGGCCCGGGTCAGTTTGACTTCGACACGTCCCTTCTTAAGTCCACGAAGGTCACCGAGTGGGGCACGCTCGAGTTCCACTTCGATGCGTTCAACGTGTTCAACCATCCGCAATTCAACAATCCGCTCAACTTGGCAGTGTCGACCCCTGCACAGTTTGGCGCCATCACTTCAACCTCGGTCACGCCGCGCGTGCTCCAGCTTGGGTTGAAGTTCCTGTTCTAAGGGGTGTGTTAGCGGCCCCGCTTTTCCCGGCCCACCCCGGGGGAAGCGGGGCCTTTTTTCTTTAACGCGACAAAGGCCGCCAATTCCGTCCGCGTAAGTCCGTTTTAGGCTCCCGCCAGGGGGATGCTCCATGCTCCTCTTATTGCGCAAAATTCCGTTGTCCAAACAACAGAAAGGCCTCAAGTAGCTCGCCCGCTCAATCTCAGGTTTTCGCCGCAATGAAACTTTCCGCGCGAAATACATCGAAGCACGCATTCCGATTCTCGCGCCTTTGCCTCACCCTTTTTCGCCAGGAGGCAAAACCATGTCCACGAAACTACTCGCGGGAACAGCGATCCTTTGCTTGCTCGCAACGGCCCCTCTCTACGCCCAGCCCAATCAAGACAACAATCAACACGAAACCGCGCCGGCCGCGCCCGACAAAGGCGACAAAGCCCCCGAAAAGCCGGCCAAACAGCCCTCGTCCAAGCCGATGGACAAGCAGCCGAAACCCACGGAAAACAGGCCCAAAACCGAGGCTCCGCGCCAACAGAACGATCAGCAGCAACAGAAAGCGGATGAGAAGGCTCAGCAAAACGAACAGAAGAATCAGCAGAAGCAAGCCAAGGAACAGCAGAAGCAGGAAGAGAAAGCCACGAAGCAAGCCACCAAGGACCAGCACGACCAGAATCGCGGTCGCGCGCCCGTCGAATCAGCAGACAACGGCCGCCGCATCCCCGAAGACCGCTATCGCGCCGACTTTGGCCGCGAGCACACCTTTCACGTCCATCGCGACCACGATCGCTTCCAGTTCGGCGGCTTCTGGTTCCAGTTCACCGACGCCTGGCCCTCCGACTGGACCGACGGCGACAACTTCTACGTTATCGAAGATGGCGGCGTGGACTACCTCTGCGACTCCCGCTTCCCCGATCAGCGAATTGTCGTCGTTGTTGTAAGCTAGTGAGGATTTAAGCCGGGGCGACGAGCGAGACAAGTTTGCCGCGTCGCCCTCGCCGGCTTTTGGGGGCATATGTGCTTAAGTCGTTTGCCGGCTTTTCAGAAGTGGGGGTTTTCGAATCTATAGTAAACAAAATACATCACTTATAAACAATTCTAAATCCCTATTTGGGTCGTTATTATACCTCACTAAAGATGTAAGTCCTTCTATTTCTGATTGACATAAGAATTCCCGATATGGTACTCAGATCGCAAGATTTCGACGCCTAGGTATCTTCCGGGTCGAAATCGTCTTCAGGGCGAAAGACCTGGGAGCCTTTCGCATCGGGTTGGGTTGGGATCAAGAACTGAAAATACCAGAGGTGGGGGACCACGTGAAGAATGCACGTCTGCTGGCAGCTAGATTGGTGTGTTCGATTTTTGCTTGTTTTGCTCTTCTGCTTTTCTGCGCCGCTCCGTCCTTGGCGCAAACGGCCGAAACCGGCGCTCTGACCGGAACGGTCACCGATCCATCGGGCGCCATCATCGCCGGCGCAAGCGTAACGGTGACCAACCTGGCCACCGGGCAGTCGCGTGTCGCGACGACCGACGCAAACGGGTCGTACAAGTTCTCTCTCCTGCCTCCGGGCAACTACTCCCTGAAATTTTCGGCCGGCGGATTCAAGACCGCGGAGGTTTCTCCGGTCACGGTGAACGTGACGGAGACCCCGGTTGTGGACCGCAGCCTGGCCGTCGGCGCGGAGTCCGAGCAGATCACGGTTCAATCCACCCAAGACACGATTCAGACGCAGAACGCGACGAATGGCGGCCTGGTAGGCTCGCAGGAAGTGAACGAGCTGCCGCTGGTCACCCGCAACTACACTCAAATCGTCGATCTTTCGCCGGGAGTCGTCACCAACGTTTCGAATGCCGCGGCGGTCGGCAACGGCACGCAGGACGTGAGCGCCAACGGTTCAAAGGCCAATCAGAATAACTACTCGATGGATGGCGCCTCCATCGTGAACTACGCCAGCGGTACCGCGGGCCAGACGGGCAGCTATCCGGGCATCGCGATTCCCAATCCGGATACGATTCAGGAATTCAAGGTGCAGACTTCGCAGTACGATGCCGGCTACGGCCGCGACCCGGGCGTGAACGTGGAAGTCATCACCAAGGGCGGATCGAACGACTTCCACGGCGATGCGTTCGAATATTTCCGGAACAACTTTCTGAACGCCAACGACTTCTTCTACAAGCACAGCGAACTCGAAAGCGGCCAGCCCAATACGCCGCAAATTCTGAAGCAGAACACCTTCGGCGGAACTCTGGGCGGCCCGATCAAGAAGGACAAGATTTTCTTCTTCGGCGCCTATCAGGGATTCCGGCAAATCAACGGAATTGGCACGACGGGCTTCGCTTCCGGATACGAGTCGGCCACGGTATTGCTGCCGTGGAGCGACCCCAATGATCCCACCGACCCGCGGCACCTCACGGGACCGGCCTTCGGCCCGGGTTCCTACCGGGCATATCTCGGAAGCGTGTTCGGGCCCACCGGACCGTGCCCGGCGCCCATTTTCTCTCCCGCGGGGACGAACAATTGCAATACCGGCCTCAGCACGGGGCTGACGGTTGCTCCGGACGGCTCGAACATCAGCAACACGGCGCTTGCCTTGTTGCAGGCTCCCGGAATCCTGAAGGGCGGATACAACCAGGGCTTCTATTTCCCGAGCGCGCCCGCCAATTGCAAGCTCGCGATTTCGTTCGCTCCTTCGTCCGGCTGCCCGACGGCCATCTCGCTGCCGACGCACGCGAACGAGAATCAGTACATGGCGAACAGCGACATCATTATCAACAACAAGAACACCCTGTCCGAGCGCTACTTTTATTCGAGCGATCCGCAGGTGCAGAGCTTCCTGTGCTTCATCACTCCGAACTCCTGCAATCCGGGCGCGCCGGAGGATGTCACCTACACCAGCCACACGGCGAACCTGAAGCTGACGACCGTTGTTTCGAACAGCATGGTCAACCAGGCGAGGGTCACCTATCAGCGAAACGTTGAGGATGCCAACGACCCGAACACGTTGATGTCCTGCGACCTGCCGAACGGCGCCACGATCATCCCGCTCATCAATAACGGCGCGCCGTGCCCGGCAGTCGCGTCGCCTTTCAAGGAATTCAACGTCGTGCCGATCCTCGATATTCTCGGCATCGCTTCGCCGTCCGGCGGCTGGGGGCAGGGCGGAAACTTTTCAGCCACCTCGACGAACTACATCAACACGTTCCAGTGGGGCGATCAGCTCTCCTGGAACCATGGAATTCACTCGCTCCGTTTCGGCTTCGACGGCGAGCGCGTTCTTTACAACAACACGATTCCGGCGAGCGGCCGCGGCGAAGTGCTGTTCGACAGCGTGGCCGACTTCCTGACCAGCAGCTCGGGTCTTGCGGTCGACGGCACGCCGCCTACGGCGGTGGTTCCCGGCTGCGGCTCGTTCTGCGGCGGCGGCGCCACTCCGATCGGCCTGAAGGGACTTCTCACCCACAACAACGACATCAACTCGTTCGACTGGTTCGTCCAGGACGACATCAAGGTGAATCGGAAGCTGACCGTGAACGTCGGCCTGCGCTGGGAGTATGACGGCTTCCCGGACGACAAGAGCGGCCAGTTTTCAGACGTGTGGGCCAGCCAGGCGGCCAAGCTGAACGCCGGATCGTACTTTCTGAACGGCGGCGCAACGCTCCTTGGCTTCGTCGTGCCGTCCAACTTCGACGTGAAGCAATTCGGCCTTGTGGGGCCGGATGGCGAAACGGGCGTTCTGGTGAACAGCAACAAGACGCTGATTCCAGGCACGCCGCTCGACAACTTCGCGCCCCGTCTCGGAGTCGCGTGGCAGCCGCTCGGCGACAAATTCGTTGTCCGCGCGGGCTACGGCTGGTTCTACGATCGGCTCTACGGCAGCTTGCTGATCGACAACCAACTCAACGAACCGCCGTACTCGGCAACGACCTCGGGATCTTTCCCCTTGAGTCTCTCCGGCACGCTCCACGATCCGTATGCCGCCGTCGCGGGTATACCGCTCGAGTGGACGCCGAGGACGCTTCAAATCATAGGGCCGCCAGGATCGACCGCGAACAACTCGACCGTCGCCGGTTCCAACCTCACCTACACGTCCGATTCGCCGCAATTGGCCAACCGCCTCCCAATGACGCAGGAGTACAACCTCGATTTGCAGTATGAGTTGCCGCACGGTTGGATCGCCGACGTCGGCTACGTGGGCACGCACAGCATTCACGTGTTCAACTGGTCGCAGGACGTCAACATCGCGCCTCTTGTGGCTGGCGCGCCCAACGAGCCGAGCGACACGATGAATGCCAACTTGATTCGGCCTGTCTCATCGTTCCCGTACAACGATCCGGCGAACACGCAGCCGGTAACGGTCAATACGACGACGAACACGCTCGCCCGCGTCAGCTACCTCGGCTTTGCTCCGACGGGGCTGGCGACCACGAACACGAATGGGGATAGCGTCTACAACAGCCTGCAGGCGCAGATCCGGCACCAGTTCGCGCACGGTCTCCTCTTCCAGGCCTCCTACACTTGGAGCAAGGACCTGACGAACGTCGATACTTCCGAAGCGGGCAGCGGCATTCAAGAGCCCGGCCAGGTGACCAACGGCGCGAGCAACAGCAACAACCCGCTCGACCTCGTGCAACAGTACGGCCCGGCGGCGTTCAACCGTTCGCAGCGCTTCGTGGCCAGCTACAGCTACGACCTGCCTTGGAAGAATACGGAAGGCTTCACAGGCAAACTGCTCGGCGGCTGGACGGTCAGTGGAGTTACGACCGTGCAGAACGGCGAGCCCTTCACGATCACGGACAGCCTGGCGGGCACGATTTACGGCACGATTCCGAGCCGCGCCGCTCTCGCCGATCCAGTCGACTGCAGCGCGTCAACGGGCAACTGCAACTCCGCCACGCCCATCGCTACTTCCGGCAGCTCCTACGCGCGTGTAGTGAGCGGGCTCAATGGAGGTGCAAGCTGGGTGAATCCGGCCGCGTTCACGTCACTGAACAACGGCGTTTTCGGCACGCTCCTCGCGAGCTCTCCTTACTGCATCGGCGGAACTCCGAATCCAGGGGGTTCGTCGAGCGCGATCTGCGGCAGCGCGGGATCGACCTTCCCGGGAGCGGGAACCGGATTTGGCAACTCGAAGATCGGTTCCATCGTGGGACCCGGCCAGTTCAACTGGGATCTCTCGCTGATCAAGAACACCAAGGTCACAGAATGGGGCACGCTGCAGTTCCGGGCGGAGTTCTACAATATCTGGAACCATCCGCAATTCAACCCCCCGGCAGGGGTCGACATCAGCACGCCGGCAACATTTGGCCTGGTCGACTCGTCGTCGGTGACGCCGCGTATCGTCCAGTTTGCTCTGAAGTTCCTGTTCTAGAGTTGGACGAAGAAAGGGCCCCGTTCCTTCCGGTCCACCCCGGGGGAGGAACGGGGCCCTTTTGTTTTTGCAGTGGACGGCAAAAGAGGGGGCGCTTCGGCAGCAGCGCATCTGGTCAAAGTGCGGCGTTAGTTCGCGCGGTGTGGCGCCAAAAATTGTCTGTTGAAAAATGCAGCGGTTAGAGACGCGAGCGGGTAGCTCGCAGATAATCGCGCAGCGCCGTGATGTTGGGGCCGTACGAGCCCACGCGGCCGGCATCAACCGGCAGGCCGAGGCGTTCCGCCTGTTCGATGCTCAAGCCGGCGTCGTCGAGTTCGGCGAGGCTGAATCCTTCGGTCGGCACGAGCCGGTTCGGGCGCGAACGATCCACCGGGCGCGGGGGACGGCGCATGTGCCACCGCTTTCCCACGATATCGAAGAAGTCGTCCCAGTCACGACGATTCCACATGACGCCCCCTCTCTTACTACGCTCCGAACTCTACCCCAGCATTCTGAATTCCAAACCCGACAGCCATTGGATGCGCGAGCCGCCGTTTGGGTAGCTCACTTTTGCCCGCCGTCCTGATCCAGCCCCCGGACTCGAGTGATGCAGATTCTAACCCCGAGCGCTGTTGAAAGTTGCTGCCGAGAGCCCTTTGTATCGAGTGAGTTATCGAGCTTTACGCACATGGCCGAGCCAGCTCCACTGCCCCCGCGCGCGCTACACGTCGCCGTGCGCGGCTGTTATACTGGCTTCACGCGAGGCGCCAAGCGAATGGCCCAGCCCGGCGCGGCCGGGGCGACCGCCGTGCGCAATTGCCGAATCCTCGATACGTAGAATGACAAAACCCGTCATCGTCATCCATTATCACGAACTGTGGCTCAAGGGCCGCAACCGCCGATTCTTCCTCGGCAAGCTTTTCGTTGCGTTGCGGCAGAGTCTGCAGGGAATTCCGGTCGAGCGGATCGAGCAGCCGGGCGACCGCTTCCTGGTACGGCTGGGCGATGGGGCATCGCTCGAAGAGGCGATCCGCCGGATCGAGCGGGTTTTCGGCGTCGCCAATTACGCGGTGGCGCGGCCTGTCGAGCGATCCATGGAAGCGCTCTGCCGCGAGGCCTGGGAAGAAATCGCGCCGCTGAAGTTCGCGACGTTCGCCGTCCGCGCGAAGCGGAGCGACAAGGAGTTTCCGCATTCGAGCATGCAAATCGAGTCGGCCGTCGGGCGCTACCTCCTCGACAAGCTGCGCGCCGAGGGCCGCGACGTTCGCGTGCGCCTGAAGGACCCGGACACCACCTGCCACATCGAAGTTACCCCGGGGCCGCTGCTGGTCTACGCGCGGAAAATTGCCGGGCCGGGCGGCCTGCCCGCCAACACCGCTGGCCGGATCACCTGCCTGCTTTCCGGAGGATACGATTCGGCGGTCGCCGCCTACCACATGATGAAGCGCGGCGCGCACCTGAGCTTCGTCCACTTTTACGGGACGGGCGCGCAGCCCGGGGAATCGTCGCTGCACGTGGCGAGCGCGCTGGCGCGAATGCTCGTGCCGTATCAATTCCGCGCCAAGCTTTACCGCGTGCCGTTCGAGGCGATCCAGCGCGAGATCGTCCGCTACGCGCCCGAAACGATGCGCGTGCTGCTCTACCGGCGGATGATGCTGCGCATTTCGGAGTTGATCGCGAAGCGCAATCGCTCGCTCGCGCTCGTCACCGGCGACAGCCTGGGTCAGGTGGCTTCGCAGACGCTGCGCAATCTGGCGGCAGTCGACGCGGCGGCGCACATTCCCGTGTTTCGCCCGCTGATCGGCGCAGACAAGATGGAGATTCTGGCGACGGCGCGGCAGATCGGCACGTACGACATTTCATCGGAGCCGTTTCACGATTGCTGCCCCGTGTTTCTGCCGCGTAATCCCGCGCTATCCGCGAGCGTCGCGGAACTCGACGAGGCGGAAGCGAAGCTCGATGTTCCCGCGCTGATCCGCATGGGCGTTCGCGGCGCCACGCTCGAGCGGCTTGCCTACGTGGGCGGAAAAGTGGAATCGGCCGAACCGGTTCCGTTGGTGTCCGGGCGGCACGAGAAAGAACAAACCGCGATCGCTTGAGAATCCGCGAGTCCGTCGCTGTGTGTGAGACTATGACTCGACCGGGCAACGAATTGCCTCGGCGAGCGAGGTAGGACCACCTAGAGACTCGAAATTGAACTACCGGTCGCGACCGTAGCCGCCGCCGCGTCCGCCACGGCCTCCACCGCCTCCGTGACCTCCGCGCCCGCCACCGCCGCCGTGTCCGCCGCCATGACCGCCGCGCCCGCCTCCGCCACCGCCGCCTTCACGCTGCGGGCGGGCCTCGTTGACGACGAGAGCGCGGCCCATGAACTCCCGTCCGTTGAGAGCTGCGATGACTTTTTCAGCTTCGGCATCGTCCCGAATCTCGGCGAATCCGAAACCGCGAGGTTGACCCGTGAAACGATCGCGAAGCAATGTGAGCGAATCCGGCTGCACTCCTGCTTCCGCAAATAATGCCGCTACATCTTCCTCCGTAGCCTTGAATGACAGATTGCCCACGTACAGTTTCTTCACCGTCCATCTCCCTGTGCCGCTGATGCGGAGAGCGGCACGTCCCCACGAGGCTGAAGTGGCAGGATCGAGGCCGCGGGCAGTCAGCAGTGCGCCGGCCGCTCGGGCTGAAGCGAGCGCCCCAGCAACTCTGGAAGCATCTTGCGGCAAGTTAACATTAGAGTCAACTGTGACGAATGTTGCGACCGGCAACTCGAAGACGACGGCCGCTCTGACGCGTGGCGTGCGGCTGGGCGCGTGGCGGTTTACGTGCGATAGCTGGCGTTGATGTGAATGTATTCCTTGGTAAGATCGCAGGTCCAGACGCGGGCTACGCCCGAGCCGGCGTGCAGATCGACCACGATCGGGACGAACTTCTCCAGCATTTTCTCGTGAGCGGTGATTTCGTTGAAGGGATACTCGCGCCCGCCGCGGCACACTTCGATGCCGGCGACGGAAATGTCCACGAGCTCGAAATTGAACTTCGCTCCCGAGCGGCCGGCAGCCGCGAGAATGCGGCCCCAGTTGGGGTCGGCGCCGGCGAAGGCGGTTTTCACGAGCGGGGAATTCGCGATCGTGCGCGCGATCTGATCGGCGAAGCGGTCCGAAGCGGCGCCGCGCACCTCGATCTCGATCACGCGCTGCGCGCCTTCGCCGTCTTCGACGATGGCCAGCGCGAGCGACTTGCACACGCTTTCGAGCGCGGCGGAAAACGCCGCGAAATCGGAGCTTGATGCGCTGGTGATTTTTCGCGCGCCCGATTCGCCGTTCGCGAACACCGCGCAAGTGTCGTTGGTCGAGGTGTCGCCGTCGACCGTGATCGAATTGAAGGTGCGGCCGACGGCCGTTTTCAGCGCGCGTGAAAGCAGTGCCGGCGGGATGGCGGCATCCGTGGCAATGAAGGCGAGCATCGTCGCCATGTGCGGCTCGATCATGCCGGAGCCTTTCGCGCAGCCCAGCAGGCGAACTTGCTTCCCGCCGATCCGCAGCTTCTCGGCCGCCCATTTCGGGCGCGTGTCGGTGGTCATGATGGCGTGCGCGAAATCTTTGAATGTGGCGGCCTGCGTGTTGCGCGCGCGGACCAGGTCCGGCACAGCCACCAGGATGCGGTCGACCTTCAGCGGCGCGCCGATTACGCCGGTGGAGCACACCAGAATTTGCGTGGGATCGACGCCGCCGAGCTCATCGGCGAGCTTTTGCGTCATGGCGATGGACGCCGGGTAGCCGTCGACGCGCGTGCAGCAGTTGGCGTTGCCCGAATTCACGATCAGGCCGCGCGCCCAGCCGTGCGATTTGCGCAGGTGCTCGCGCGACGCGACCACGGGCGCGGCGACTACCTGGTTCGTCGTGAAGACGGCGGCGGCGGCGGCGGGCACGTCGCTGACGAAAATGCCCAGGTCGAGCCGCGTTTTCTTGAGGCCGCAGTGCGTGGCGGCGAAGGTGAAGCCACGCGGGATGTTCGAGGCGGAAAGATTCGGGTTCATAGCGGGCGTGGCCTCACGATTCCTTTTGGATGGCGGCGAGCCGCGCGTTGAAATTGTCGAGCGCCGCGCGGACGGCTTTCGGAGCGGTGCCGCCGGGAACCGCGCGGCGGTCGAGAGACGCTTCGACAGTGAGTGAAGCGGCGAAATCGGCGCCGAACGCCGGCGAAAATTCCCGCAGGCGCGCGATCGGCAGCTCGCGGATCGACGCGCCGTCCTGTTCGGCGGCGCGCAGCACTTTGCCCACGATTTCGTGGGCTTCGCGGAAGGGAACTCCCTTGGCGACGAGATAGTCGGCCAGCTCCGTGGCGACGAGGCCCGGGTCCTGCGCGGCTTCGCGCAAGCGGGCTTCGCGGAAGCGCGTGGCGGCGAGCGTCGCCGCGGCGATCTTCACCATGCCGAGCGCCTGGTCGTGCGCGGCGAAGACCGGCTCCTTGTCTTCCTGCAAATCGCGCTGGTAGCTCGAAGGCAGGCCCTTGCAGGTGGTCAGCAACGTCGTGAGCGAGCCGTACATGCGGCCCGTCTTGCCGCGGATCAGCTCCCACGCGTCGGGGTTTTTCTTCTGCGGCATCAGGCTGCTTCCGGTCGAATATTCGTCGGGCAATTCAACGAAGCCAAATTCCGGCGACGCGAAAAGGATCATGTCCTCGGAGAGGCGCGAGAGGTGCATCGCCAGCGTCGCCAGCGCGAAGAGAAATTCGAGCGCGAAGTCGCGGTCGCTCACCGCGTCGAGGCTGTTGGCGGTGATGCGCGAGAAGCCGAGATCGTGTGCCAGCGCGTTGCGGTCGAGCGGAAACGCGCAGCCGGCCAGCGCGCCCGAGCCCAGCGGGCAGGCGTCGGCGCGCTCGGCGGCGGACGCCAGCCGCTCCGCGTCGCGCGCGAAGGCCTCGCCGTGCGCCAGCAGCCAGTGCGAAAGCAGCAGCGGCTGCGCGTGCTGCATGTGTGTCGTCCCTGGCATCGGAACGCCCAGGTTGCGCGCGGCTTGCTCGCTGAAAGCGCCGAGCAGGGAATTGACGGCGCCGCGAATC
>DATJRU010000246.1:0-12288 GCA_035504455.1 Vulcanimicrobiaceae bacterium | reverse complement strand
GATTCAGTACGCCACCTCCGGCAAGAACGCCGGCTGCTGGGTGATGGAGCTTCCCTCGGACGAGGGCAAGGAAAAAGAGAAGCCCGAAACGCCCGAAGGCGAAGCGCCCCAAGCGCCCGGAACGGAAGAGCCGGCCGAACTCGCCGACGCGAAAATCATCGTGCGGTCGAATGGCACGGTGACGTACGTTGGCAAAGACATCGCCTACCACCTTTGGAAATTTGGCCTGCTCGGCCGCGACTTCTACTATCGCCGCTTTCACAAGCACCCCGACGGGCACGAGGCGTGGACCACGGCGAGCGACAACGGTGAGGCAGGCGCGCCGGATTTCGGCCACGCGAAGGAAGTCTACAACGTGATCGATTCCCGGCAGGCGTACCCGCAGCAGGTGGTGGTCGCGGGACTGCGTGCGCTGGGATACGCGGACGAAGCCGATCACCTGAAACATTTTTCGTACAACGTGGTCGCCCTGACGCCGCGCTGCGCCCTCGAAATGGGCTACGAAATTCCTCCCGAGGATGCCAAGCGCCCGTATATCGAAGTGAGCGGCCGCAAAGGGCAAGGCGTGAAAGCGGACGATTTGATCGACCAGCTTCTCGAGAGCACACGTCAGGAAGTCGCGTCGCGGCATCCCGAGCTCGCGGGAACCTACGAAGGCGGACAGATCGCGAACGCCCTCGCCATCGGCGCGCTGCGTTATTTCCTTCTGCGCTTCACGCGCTCCACGGTAATCGCTTTCGACTTCAAGGACGCACTCAGCTTCGAAGGCGAGACCGGCCCGTACGTGCAATACGCCGTCGTGCGCATCAATGGCATCGGACGCAAGTGGTCGGAACTAGGCGAAGCGATCTGCAATGAGGACGTAAAAAACTACATTCGCATGGAGCACAACGAATTGGACGTGATGCAGTTTCTAGGTCCTTCAGCCGGAGACGATCTGTGGGATTTGACTTTGCTCGCCGGCTCGCTCGATGCGCGCGTGAGCGCCGCAGTCGAGGCGCAGGAGCCGGCGTTCTTGACGCGCTACGCATTCGAACTCGCGCAAGCGTTCAACGTTTTTTACCACAAGCATCCGATCCTGACGGAACAGAGCCCCGAGAGGAGATCGTTTCTGCTGCGGCTGACGGGCCTCGTGCATCAACAGCTGGAGACCACACTCGGGCTGCTGGGCATCACCGCGCCGGAAATGATGTGACGGCATTTCGTCACTGTGCTTTTGGGCTGCGGACGGCCCCGTCCGCGCTAAATTCGCGGCGCACTTCCGTCTAAGGCCGGTTAGAGCGCCAATTTCGTTTTTCCTTGGCTTTCTAGGGGTGTCTAAGCTCCCGACGAGTTACTCCAGGTGTATGCTGTCGGAGCACGAAAAAACGACCTATTCTTTCAGCGCAAAATCGACAATCGAGCGGATCGCGATGCCGGTTGGTCCCTTGGCGAGCCACGGGCGGCCGTCGTCGGCCCAGCACGTTGACGCGATATCGAGGTGGATCCACGGCGTGTCCTCGGCGAATTCCTTGATGAACCACGCGCCGGTGCTCGCGCCGCCGCCTTTCCCGCTGCCGGTGTTGCGGATGTCCGCGATGTTGCTCTTGATCATTTCCTGGTATTCGTCGTCGATCGGCATGGGCCACATTTTTTCGCCCACGGCTTTCGCGCTTTCGAGGAAGCGGTCGAGATACTCACGCGGCGTGCCGAACGCGCCCACGTGGACGTTCGAGAGCGCGACTTCGATCGCGCCGGTCAGAGTCGCAGCGTCGATGAGCTCGGTGGCGCCGAGCTGCCGCGCATAATAAACCGCGTCGGCGAGAATCAGGCGGCCTTCGGCGTCGGTGTTGATCACTTCGATCGTCTTGCCGGACATCGCGACTTGCACGTCGCCCGGTTTTTGCGCGCGGCCTCCGGGCATGTTCTCGGTGGCGGGAACGACGGCGATCACAGGGATCGAAGGCTTCAGCTTCGCGAGCGCGCGCATCGCGGCCAGCATGGTGGCGCCGCCGCCCATGTCGTACTTCATTTTTTCCATATTGTTGGCGGGCTTGATCGAGATGCCGCCCGTGTCGAATGTAACGGCCTTGCCGACAAGGCCGAGCACAGGGGCGCCGGGTTTCGGATTCTCCGGCGTGTAGCGGATGACGATCACGCGCGGCGGCTCGACGCTGCCTTGCGCGACGCCGATCAGCGCGCCCATTTTCAGTTCGGCGATCCTGCGTTCGTCGAGGATGTCGACGGCGAGGCCCGCCTCGCGGGCCATCGCTTCGGCTTTCGCTGCGAGGATGCGGGGCGTGAGCTTGTTCGAAGGCTCGTTGATCAAGTCGCGCGCGAAATTCTGCGATTCTGCGATTACGCGGCCCTGCTCCACCGCGGCTGTCAAATCTTCGCCGAGGCCGCCGTCGAATCCGAGAAGCGCGACGGATTCGAGTTCGCGGTTCTTGCGATCCGTGCGGTACTTGTCCGACTCAAAGTCGGCAACGATGAGCCCCTCGACCACGGCCTGCGCCGCGGCGGGACCGCGCTCGCCTTCGCGCGTGAGGAAAGCCAGCTTCTTCACGCCGCGCGTCTTGAGGTATCGCGCTGCAGAGCCCGCAATCTTTCGAAAGTCGGATACCGAAAACTTCGCGGGCTTGCCCGCGCCAACGAGAAGCAGCTTCTTGGCCGCGAGTCCTTGCGGGAAGTGCAGTAGCGTCATTTCGAGCGACTTGCCGGTCACCTCGCCGGAGGACGCCAGCGAGGCCAGGCGGCCATTCATGGCGCGGTCGACTTCGCCGAGGGCTCCGTCGAACTTATCGTCCTTGTCGAAAATGTAGGTGACGAGCGCGTCGGTCTGTACATCCTGGTACGGCTGGGACTCGAGTTGGATCTGCATGTCTTCCTTTCGCTTTCGTCTGGTTCTTACCGGCGGCGGGAGCGATAAATCGCTTCATCCGCTTCGCGTTTGGCTTCTTTGCGTCTTTCGGATTCGCGGCGATCGTGAAACTTCTTGCCGCGGGCTATGGCCAGCTCGCACTTCGCAATTCCATCGCGGAAGTAAATCTTCAGCGGGACGAGGGTCATGCCCTTCTGCTGGGTCTGCACGATCAGGCGCTCGATCTCGCGGCTGTGCAGCAGCAACTTGCGCTTGCGGAGAGGGTCGTGGTTGCGAAAGCCGCCGGGCTGATATTCCGGCACGTGGAAGTTTACCAGCCAGGGCTCCCCGGCGCGAATCTCGGCGTAGGCTTCGCGGAGGGTTCCTTTGCCTTCGCGGAGGGCTTTGACCTCGGTGCCGACGAGAACGATGCCCGCCTCGAGCTTGTCGAGCAGGTCGTAGTTGTAGGATGCGGCCCGGTTCTGGGCGACGATGTTCACACCCTCGCGGCCGTTCTTTTTCGCCGTGGATTTCACTGGTTTGGCCATGATAGCGGCGGGCGGCAGGCACCCGCAAGTTGTGCTGTCTCGTGGATTTCCGGGCTGCTGCTAGCGGACTTTCACAGCGCTGTAACCACCGCGAACCTCGCAATTCCTATATTAACCAAGATGCCCGGCAACAGGGAGGATTCCTTGCCGCATCAAAACGCGGGTGCTAGACTTCACAAGGCTCGGTCGGGGTGATTCCGGAGGATTTTTGTTGCGCCGTTCAGGGTGGATAACCGTCTTGGCGCTTGTCTGCTTTCTTGCGGGCTGCCCCAAGGGAAACAGCGACTACGATGCGGGCCGAAAGGCCGAAGCGGTGCAGGATTACGATACAGCGCTCGTTCATTACGAGCGAGCCCTGCGCGCCGAGCCCACCAACGCCGAGTACAAGCTGCGCGAGACACACACGCGATTCGAGGCCAGCCAATACCACCTGGAGCAGGGCGAGAAAGCGTTCAAGCAGAACGACCTGCAACTGGCTTTGGGCGAATTCCAGAAGGCGCACTCGATCGATCCTTCCAACGAAGCAGCCGATCAGGAATTGAAGCGCACGATGGACCTGCTGACCGCCAAGACGGCGGCGGAAGCGCCTAAAGTAAACCCCAATCCGAGCGACGATTCGACCCTGCTGGCGGCGCCCCCTGAACTCAAGCCGCTTTCCCGCGAACCCATCAACCTGAAGATGACGAACGACTCGCGGCAGGTGTTCGAGACGATTGCGAAACTCGCGGGCCTGAGCGTGATCTTCGATCCCGACTTCACGTCGCGCCGGGTTTCGGTGGACTTGCCGAACGTAACGCTGGAGGAAGCACTCGACGCAGTGAGCTTCGAGAGCAAGGCTTTCTGGGAGCCGATGACGCCCAGCGTGATTCTGGTGGCCCCGGACAATCCGCAGAAGCGACGGGATCTCGAAGACGAAGAAGTCAAAACATTCTATCTTTCCAACACGCTGACTCCCCAGGATTTGACCGAAGTGGTGACGAGCCTGCGGCAACTGCTCGATCTGCGGCGCGTTTCGCAGATCAACGAGCAGAACGCCATCGTGATCCGCGATACACCGGACAAGATCGCGCTGGCCGCGAAAATCATCCGCGACACGGACATGGCCAAGCCGGAGGTGCTGATTCACGTGCAGGTGCTTACCGCCAGCGTGAACCGGCTGCGCGACCTGGGCATCCTTCCGGGGCAGAGCGTGACCCTGGCGTTTAATCCGACCTGCGCGAACCAGCCGGCGAGCTCCAGCAGCAGCTGCGGCACGAGCACCAGCACCACGAGCACGTCGCCCACGCAAATCGCACTGAACAACATCAAGAACCTCTCGACGGCGGACTACAGCTTGACGCTGCCCGGCGCGACGGCCAACGCGATCCTCACCGACAGCAACACGAAGATCATCCAGGACCCTGAAGTCCGCGTGAGCGACGGCGAAAAGGCGACGCTGAAAGTCGGCGAACGCGTGCCGGTAGCGACCGGAAGCTTCCAGGCTGGAGTCGGCGTTGGAGTGGGCGGCGGCGCGGGCGTGGTCAACCCGCTGGTGAACACCCAATTCACCTATATTGATGTCGGTGTGAACATTGAAGTGCAGCCCCGCGTGCATCCGGACGGCGATGTGAGCATGAAAGTGAAGGTCGAGGTCTCAGAAATCGACAGCGAAAGCAACATCGGCGGAATCGAGCAGCCGGTGATCGGGCAGCGCACCGTGGACCACGATATCCGGTTGAAGGACGGCGAGGTGAGCATTCTGGGCGGGTTGATCGAGCGCACGAATACGAACACCGTCAACGGCTATCCGGGGCTCTCGCAGTTGCCGCTGCTGCGCTATCTCTTCGCCGACAACAACACGCAGACGCAGGAGAATGAAGTGCTGATCGTGATGACGCCGCACGTGATCCGCTTCCCGTCGATTACGGCGGACAATCTGCGGACACTGGCAGCGGGAACAGATTCGAACGCGCGCGTCTATCACGAGGATGAGACGACCGACACTCCTTCGCCCGTCACAGGCCGGACGGGGCCGGCCGCATTGCCCTCCGCGTCGCAGGCAACGCCGCAGCCGGGCGTGACGGCGGCGGCGCAACTTCACTTTGAACCGTCGAATCCGACGCTTCAGGTGGGCGAGCGCACGACTTTGGCCCTGGCAGTCAACAACGTCGCCGATCTTTATTCGATTCCGCTGCTGATTCACTACGACCCGTCGGTGATACAGGTGGAAGAGGTGCGCGACGGCGGCTTCCTTTCGGGCGGAAAGCAGGAAATCGCAATCGTGCAACGAATCGATCCGCAGAAGGGCGAGGTCGTAGTGTCCGCCACGCGCCAGCCAAATACGCCGGGCGTGAACGGGTCGGGCACGCTGCTCGGGCTGGTAGTCCGGGCGGTGGCGCCGGGGAAGAGCCCGCTGCAGATTCTCCAGGTGAACGCGCGCAACTCGCAGCAGCAGACGATTCCGATGGTATCCGGCGAAGCCACGATCGTGGTGCCGTAGGAAGCCGTCATGCAGAAACGCACACACACAACCGAAGCCGGGATGACGCTGCTCGAGCTGGTGATTTCCGCTTCGATCCTGGTAGTCCTGGCGACCGTGGCTTTGCCTCTGGAGCGCGTGAGACTGATCAGCGCGAAGGAAGAGCTTCTGCGTTACGACCTTCGCGAAATGCGGGATGCGATCGACCAGTATCACGACGACGCCGAGAAGGGAAAATTCCAGGTGCAGGCGGGAACGGAGAACTATCCGCCGGACCTGGAAACGCTGAAGGACGGCGTGCAGATGACCAGCACGGGCGGAGGAATTCCGGGAAGCACGCCCGCCGGACTGCTCGGCGGCGCGGCGGCCGGTTCGTCCGCCGCTACCGGGCTGAGCGGCCAGAGCCAGAAAATCCGTTACCTGCGCGAAATCCCAATCGATCCGATGACCGGGAACGCGGACTGGGGCTTGCGGTCGGTGCAGGATGACGCGGACTCGACGTCATGGGGCGGGCAGGACGTCTTCGACGTGTACAGCAAATCGCAGGGAACTGCCCTCGACGGCACGAAATACTCGGATTGGTAGAGCTGCCAGGCTTTTTCATGATTCGCGATACGCACACACGCGGAGCTGATCGAAGGAGCGCGGGGTTCACGCTGCTCGAAGCGATGATCGTGTGCGTGATCATCGCGATCCTGGCTACGTTGGCGGTGGGCGGCTACCGCCAGACCGTGATTCACGCGCGCGAAGCGGCTCTGCACAGCGATCTCGACGTGATGCGCCGCTCCATTCAGGAATACACACGCGACAAGGGTACCGCGCCGAGCTCGCTGCAGGACCTGGTGGACAACAAATATATCGGCGCGATCCCGCAAGATCCCATGACGCATCAGGCAGATTGGGTGACCGACCAGTGCGATGCATACTTCGATTCCGACCAAACGTCGATGGCCGGAATCTGCGACGTACACTCAAACTCGCAGGACGTCTCTCCGTTCGAGAACAAGCCCTACAGTCAGTTCTGAGTTTGCGGCGGGTGGGCGGCGAAATACTGGCCCAGGTTCGTCGTGAATTGCGTCATGCCGGCGCGAACGTCGCGATCCATGGCCTCGACGACGTTGGCGACGGTCTTGCCGTCGACGGGCTCGTCATGCGAATACCGGTCGCTCCAGACAGTTTCTCCCGACTTGGTATTGAAGAGATCGACCTCCATCGAGAAGCGGGCTACGAGGCTGGGCTTGTCGACACCCTCGAGGGAAAATAGCTGGCTGCGCAGAATGTAGTCACCCCGGTTGGTGCTGCTGATTGCGGACACGGAGCGATACTGGCCGGTAGCGCGGAGCGAGGAAATCAGCGCCTGCTGCAGCATTTCGGGAGGCAATTCGGCCCAGCGGTGGTATTCGTAGGCGCCGAGCTGCACATCGCCAGTTCCGTAAACGATTCGCGAGTCGCGATACAGCTCGGGAGTGCTCACGCGGCCGACGATCAGCTTCACGGGATACTCCGGCTGTGCCTGCGGGGCTGCCGGCGCAGGCGGATTGACGTCGAGCACATAGTATTGATAAGGGCGAGCGGCGCCGCACGCAGCGGAAAATCCCGCCAGCAACATAACGAGCGCAACCTGCCAGATGCGTTGCTTCGACACTCCGGACTCCTTCTCGCCCTACTTAGGCGGCGCTTCCCCGGGCTCGTGCGGTTTCGGGGTCGACGCACGAATCAAAGTATAGGGCCGCGTCTTGATCGTATTGGTGAACTCGGTCATGTTCTCGGTGATGTGCCGCAGATTATCGAGAATTTCGTCGAGGTTCTCCGCGTTGGTGTTCACCGTCTGATTGAGCTGATCGGTAAGGGCCTGCGCCGAAACGAGCGTCTTGCGGAGCGTCTCGAGCGACTCGTGGAGATCGGGACGATCTTCCGAGAGCGCGGCGTCCAGATTCTTGATCGCGTCGTCGGCCTGCGCGGAGGTCTTATGGAAGTCGTCGATCAGCGGGCCCAGTTTGGCACTTGCGTCATTCACGTGGTTCAGAGTGGAATGAATCATGGGACGGTCTTCCTGGAGCATCCCGTTGATGTTCGCGAGAGTGCCGGAAATATTGGCACGATTCTGCGGATCGAGAAGATCGTTGACGCGATCGAGAGTGTCCTTCAGCGAGACGACACGAGCGTTCAAATTGTCGATGAGCTCGTTCGCTTTCGGCCCGAGAGCCACAATGGTGTCTTTGATTTCGTCGAGACTGGTGTAGTCCTTCGCGTTGAGCGTTGCGCCGCTCTGCGCGCGCGGAGCGGACGGGCTGCCCGGCTCGATTTCGAGGAAATTATCGCCAAGAGGGCTGTTGCTGGTGATTGCGGCCTTGCTATCCGTCTTCACCGGAACGGAGGGCTCCACCGCGAAGTCGACCTCCATGCGCGTGGGATCCTGCGGGTCGTTCTGAACTTTGGTGACGCGGCCGATCGGCGGGCCGCCGGCGTAGTGGACCTCGAAGCCGGGCTCGAGTCCGCCAGCATTCCTGAAGTAGGCGCGGAACGGAACGTCGCCTTTCGTGAGCCAGCCGGAGAGAAGCAGCACGACCGTGATCAGCAGGCCCGAAGCGACTAACACAAAGAGTCCGACGAGAGCCTGCTCTCGCTTTGCGTCCATTCGTTTCCTCGATTAGCCCCGTTTTACCGGGTCAAGACGCCCCGCCACAGGGCGGGGAGTATATCACGAGTCCCGCGGATCGCCAGTGCTAGCGCCGGTCCGGAGGGGTCTCGCCCGTCAGCATCTGGAGGTAGTCGATCTCCTCCGAAATTTCAGGCTCGGGCACGCGGTCCAGGAATTGCCGGACGCGCGGATGATTGCTCGCGCGCAATTCCGCCGTGGTGCCGTTGGCGACGATGTGGCCCTTGTCGACCAGCATCATGCGGTCGGCGATCAGGAAGGCGCTGGCCAGTTCGTGCGTGACGACGACGATCGTCATGCGAAAGGCTTTCTTGAGCTTGAGGATGAGCTCGTCGATGCCCGCGGCGATGATGGGGTCGAGTCCCGCGGAGGGCTCGTCGAAGAAAAGAATCTCCGGGTCCATGGCGAGCGCCCGGGCGATGGCGGCGCGCTTGCGCATGCCGCCGCTGAGCTGAGCGGGCATATAGTTTTCGAAGCCAGTCAATCCGACCTGGTCGAGCTTCAGGCGCACCATGATTTCGATCGTCGATTCGTCGAGTTGCGTGTGCTCGCGCAGAGGAAGGGCCACGTTGTCGCCGACGCTCATGGAGCCGAAGAGAGCGC
The DNA here is from genome assembly GCA_035504455.1 of Vulcanimicrobiaceae bacterium. Taxonomy (GTDB): domain Bacteria; phylum Acidobacteriota; class Terriglobia; order Acidiferrales; family UBA7541; genus Palsa-295. The sequence goes on along the minus strand of DATJRU010000246.1, from coordinate 3,181 downwards.
CCTGCTGAAACGACATGCCCATTTTCTTGAGAAGGTCGTCGCGCTCGGGGTCGGTGATCGTGGAGTAGTTTCTGCCGCGGATGGTGACTTCGCCGCCGCTGGGGCGTTCGAGGCCGACGAGCGTGCGCAGGAGCGTGCTCTTGCCGGAGCCGGAGCCGCCGAGGATGACGAAGGTGTCGCCGGCGGGAATGTCGAAACTGATTCCGTGGAGAACCTCGCGGGCGCCGTATCGCACGCGCAGATCGCGGACGGCGATCGCGCAATCGGGCGGGGCGTCAGGCGTGTCATTCTTGTCGATGAGGTTCGCTGGCATCGTTAGCGAGGCGCCGTGAAATAAAAGATTCCGGTGAAGACCAAGTCGACCAGAACGACGAGGAAAATCGACTTCACTACCGCGGAGGTCGTCGAGCGGCCGACCTGCTCGGAGCCGAGGCCGGTCGAAAAGCCTTCGTGACAACCCACCGCGGTGATCACGAGAGCGAACATCACGCTCTTGATCAGGCCGGTCATGATGTCGCGCAGGATGAGCGAATCGAGAGTGGCCTGGATGTAGGTGCGGAGCGTGAAGCCGGCCTCGCCAATGCCGAAGAACGCGCCGCCGAGAACGCCCATGAAGTCGGACCAGGTGGTCAGACACGGCAGCATCAGCAGCATGGCCAGAAATTTGGGCGCAACGAGGAAATGGACGGGATTCAGCGCCATCGTTTCGAGCGCGTCGATTTCTTCGTTCACTTTCATCGTGCCGATTTCGGCCGCGAAGGAGGAACCCGAACGGCCGATGACGACGACGGCCGTCATGAGCGGGCCGAGTTCGCGCGTCATCACAACCGCGACGGCACTCGCGACCTGACTCAAGGCTCCGAATTTCCGGAGTTCGTAGGCGCCCTGGAGCGCGAGGATCGTTCCAATGAAAAAGGAAATCAGGGAAACGATGGGGAGGGCCTCGACGCCGACGGCCATCGCTTGATGAACGGCGGGGCCGAAGCGCATCTTGCCGCCGCGAAAGGGCTCGATGAAAACAGCGCGGGCGGCGCCGCCGGTCAACTGGGCCAGGCCGCCGACGTAGGCCAGTCCATTAATCGTCGCTTCGCCGATTGTTTCGGTCAGTGCCATCTCGGGGATATATTCAGAATGTCCGGACGCTCAGATCTCGAAGGCTGCGAGCTACGATGCGGACGCTGTCGCGACGCCGAGCACGGCTTCTTCCTCGGTGTTGTACACCTGAAACACCTTGATGAGTCTGGTGAGCTCGAGCACCTCGCGCGCGGCGCGGCTCAATCCGAACAGGGCGAATGCGCTCTTCATTTCGCGCGACACCTTGAGACCTTCGACGAGCGAAGCGACGCCGGCGCTATCGATGTATTTCACCGCGCCGAGATTCATCACGACTTTGCCGGCGTGCTTTTCGCGGAGCAGATCGAGCAGCACTTTGCGCACCTCGGGAGTATTGTGAAGCGTGATGTCGCCGACGACGTCGACGATGGTTGCGCTGCCGTTCTGCCGGATCGAAATGGCCATAAACACAATACCTTTCGTAGTGTGCGAAGAGTTTTGCCAGATATCCGCATTAGATGCAATCACTTTTCCAAAGGAACAGGAAGATGGGCTGGACGGGCGATTCCGGGCGGAACAGCGGTCGACCGAGCAGCGAACCGCGTAGGCGGCAGCGCCGCGGTTGACGAAGTGCCAACGTCAATCAATACAATGAGATAGAGAGGCAGGCAGGGCCGGCTTGGAGTTGCTGCAGCAGCGAAAACGGTGTGCCTCGCAGAAGCGCGTCTCGGGCGGCGGAGTTGCGATTCGCCGTTGGCTCGCGATATGTGAACTTTGTGCGGAACAGAGTGGAACTTTACTACCTCATCGCGTTGTTCGCTCGATTGCCCCTCTTCTATTTTCTTGGCACTTCGCGGAGAATGAGCGTCCGGATTGCCGCCCTTAACACGAGGGCATCCAAGGAGCTTCCATGAAGGCGTTCATCACGAGCGACACTGCCGTTACCGACGAAGTGCTGAATACGATCGCTCATCTCCCGACGAAGAGTCTTTCCGTCATTGTCGAAGATGGATTTTTCAAGAAGCTCACGGATCGCGACTTCATGCGGATCGGCGTCCTGCTGGCCCAGAAGGGGTACGACGAGGGCGGCTCTCCGATCGGTGGAGTGATCGTTCACAACGACACGCGGAAGATCGTCGGGAAAGGGCACAACACGCTGGTTCAGGAGAACCATCCGTACAATCACGGCGAGACGTCGGCGGCGCGAGACGCGGGACGCATCGACTTCAGCAAGACGACCATATTCACGACGCTCAGCCCGTGCGACATCTGCGCCGCGCTGATCCACCGGCGGCAATTTCAGCGCATGGTCGTCGGCGATGTTACGAATCTTTCGGGCAACGAGGAGATGCTGCGCCAGAAGGGCGTCCAAGTAGAGATTCTGGAAGATGCCATGGGAGTCGCGCTCTTTGCGAAGTATTTCAAGGAAAAACCCGAACAGCACATGGAGGACGCCGGCGGCCTGGCCGAGGTGCGCAAACACGCAGCCGCCAAGCATTAAATTCTTGAAGTGGCGCGCCCGGGGAGACTCGAACTCCCGACCCTCTGCTTAGAAGGCAGATGCTCTATCCACCTGAGCTACGGGCGCTCAATTGATTCTAAAATGCTTGCGGCTCGCAAAACCACCATTTGTTACTTTCTTACCCCTTACTGTGCCAGAACTGTGTCAAAACCCCGTGGTTCCGACACAGACTCTGTCCCTCGGCTCGACATTTCGTTCGCATGTCGGTTGAGTTTGGCTAGTGCTTCGCGCTGCATCTGCAACTTCATCCGAGAATACTTCTTGAACACTTGCGAATCACCCTGGCGAAGTAGCTGAGTTACCCACTCGTCTGCGACCCCGCCGGCACTAAGCCTAGTCGCATAGGTCGAGCGGAGATCATACAGACGAAAATACAGGACTCCTGCCCGCCTGAGAGTAAGGTGCCAGACGGTCCTCAACGTTCGCTGGTGCCCGCCTGGGTTGAGCGCGCTCGGAAACAGATATTCTCCGGGTCCTGCAAGAACCATCTGGTTCCGAAAGGCCTGGATCGCAAGGTCCGTCAACGGCAGCTCCGCAACACCGTTTGGGGTCTTTGAGTCTGGAATCCAAACCGTCTTGTTGAGGAAGTCTACCTGCTCCTTCTTC
>DATJRU010000245.1:0-56890 GCA_035504455.1 Vulcanimicrobiaceae bacterium | reverse complement strand
TTTGCCGAGCAGCCCGCGCTCGACCGCACCTGGCTTACGTTTCTGGGCGGATTTGATATTGTGTTTCTGACGGCCTCGTGGCTGCTGTGCGATTTTCTCCTGGAAGAATAACGGGCGAGGCTGAGGGGCGAGAAAGGTTTGCCGGCATGAAGCGATTTGCAATCACGGTGCTCTCGGCCGCGCTGATTTTCTTCGCCGGCTACGCGGCGCTCTTTATCGCGCCGGACGAAAGCACGATGCACGCGATCCAGCGCGTCTTTTACGTCCACGTGGCGCTGTGGGCGTCGATGTATTCGGCGCTCACGATCGCGTTCGTCGCGAACGTCGCGTGGCTGGCGACGCGCAACATCAAGTGGGACTGGCTGGGGGTCTCGGCGGTCGAAGTCGGCGTGGTTTCATGCACGGGCGGGCTTGCGACGGGCGTCCTGTGGGGCAAGCCGGCGTGGGGCATCTGGTGGACGTGGGACGCGCGGCTGACGACCGCGTTCCTCCTGTGGATTTTGTACATCGCCTACCTGTTGCTGCGCGGACTGCTGGAAGACCCGCAGAGGCGCGCCACGCTGTCGGCCGTGTTCGGGATCTTCGCGTTTCTCGATGCGCCGCTGGTCTACGCATCGAACCGGCTTTGGAGGACGCAGCACCCTGCGCCCGTGATGTTCGGCGGCGAGAATGCCTATCTCGATCCCACGATGGCAAAGGCTCTCATGGTCTGCATCGCCGCGATCCTGCCGGTGATGATTTTTCTGCTGATGGATCGCTACCGGCTCGAGCGCATGAGGCATGAGGTCGAGGAGCTGCGCCTGGCAGCCGAGGAGCAGGCAGCCGACGCGAATTCCGCAGTTACGAGGAGCACGGCATGAAGAACTTCCACTTTTTGTTCGCCGCGTGGATGACGGCCTGGGCGGTGTTCTTTGTCTACGAGTTCTCGATCGCCAGCCGCATCGGCAAGCTGCGCGAAGAAATCGACCGCCTGAAGCAGCAGCTTCGCGAGCGCTAGCTGGGAACCTGCTCCGTGGCCCGCCACGCTGCGGTGTGGGCGGACTGTTCAATCGCCCCTTCCCCGGGGCTGGGGTCTTCGCGCCGCAGGTTACCCGGGCACTCCGCCGTGCCTGCCTCGCCGGCAGGCGGGCTACGTGCCGGACATGCTGCAATCGCCGCTCCGCGACTCGTTGGCTCTGGCGAAACTCGGCCCGTTGAGCCGGAAAACTCTTTCGCCGCTTGCGCCATCGAAGGGACTATCGGATTGCCCGCCAGCGGGGTGTATAATGCGGGCCAGTTCCTTCCGGGAGGTCCCGATGACGAAATCACTGGTCGGGCAGTCGATGGCGATGGTCGTGGTGGCCTCGCTCATGATATCCCCCATGCTGGCGGCGGCTCAGGGCCAGCAGACCGCGCCTTCGCAAACCGCTCCGTCGTCCCAGGCGCCTTCGGCCCCCGCGCAATCGCCCGCGCAGGCTTCATCTCCCGCGGCCGAGCAGAACCAGGCAGCGACTTCGGACGCGAGCGGCCAGCCCGACAGTCAACTGGCGGCGCAGGATACGCCCATGCCCAACGTCAAACCCGGCAGCGAGGCGGACGTCAGCGCGATCGGGAATCGCAGCGTGGGCAAGGGCCTCGATTTCTACTCGCTGGAAAAGGAAATTGCGCTCGGCAAGCAGCTCGCGCAGGAAGTCGACAAGAGCGCGAAATTCATCGACGACCCGGTGGTGGACGAATACGTGAACCGGATCGGGCAGAACCTGGTGCGCAATTCGGACGCGCGCGTGCCCTTCACGATCAAGGTGATCGATTCGGACACGGTGAACGCCTTCGCGCTGCCCGGCGGATTCTTTTACGTCGATAGCGGCCTGATCCTGCACGCGGACGAAGAGGCGGAACTCGCCGGCGTGATGGCCCACGAAATCGCGCACGTCTGCGCGCGCCACGGCACGAAGCAGGCCACCAAGGGCGACATCATGCAGATGGCGTCGATTCCGGCGATGATCTTCATTCCCTACAGCTGGGCGGGTTACGCAATCTACCAGGGCATGAACTTCGCGATTCCGCTCACCTTCCTGAAATTCTCGCGCAACGACGAGCGCGAAGCGGATTACCTCGGCACGCAGTACATGTACAAGGCCGGGTACGATCCGAATGCTTTCGTGGCATTCTTCGAAAAAGTGGAGGCGGACGAAAAGAAGGAACCTGGCACGATCCCCAAGGTTTTCTCGACGCACCCGCCGACGCCCGACCGCATCGAGGCCGTCCAGAAGGAGATCGCCACGATCCTGCCGCCGCGCGACCAGTACATCGTGACGACTTCGGAATTCGACTACGTGAAGCACCGCCTGCAGTTGATCGAAGCCAACGTGAAGGTCAACGACAAGAATCCCAACAAGCCGACCCTGCGCAAGCGCACCTCGCAGAATAAGGGCGGCAGCACCACGTCGAACGACCCCAATTCGAACAACGGCAATACGTCCAGCGGGTCCGATCAGGGTTCGAGCGACGATAGCGACCGGCCGACGCTGCAGCGGCGTCCGGACAGCGGGAACCAGAACTAGCGACGGCAGTCGAGAGTTCAGAGTTAAGAGTTCAAAGAAGGAAAAGGCGCTCGGTATCCGAGCGCCTTTGTTTTTCTCAGGCTCTAAACTCTCAACTCTGAACTCTAAGCTGGTTCAGTGCGCGTGGACTTCGGCGACGCCCATGCGCTTGAGGCTTTCGGCGTAGTACTTGCGGTAGAGGATGTCCCACTCTTCGCTGCCTTCGAGGATTTCCTTCTTTTGCGAGGCGATCTTGGCGCGGACTTCCGTGTCGACCTGCTCTTCGAGTTTCAGCAGCGACGTAAGGATATTGACGATCTCTTGGCGGATCGTGTCACGGTCCTCGACGAAATCCACTTCGGCGCTCGAAACCAGGAAATCGATGATTTTGTGGGAAAGCCGGACCGTCTTTTCGCGCGTCAGTCGCATGTCTTAGTGGGCGCCCTCATTCGCGCCGGCGTCACGCCAAAATCGGATCAACGAAGGATCAGCTTGCGTTCGCGCGCGAGCTGCCCTTTCACCTTCTTGTACATTTCCTGGTAAGAGACGCCCATGCGGCGCATCTCTTCGGAATGCTTGCTCAAAATCTCGCGCACTTCCTCGTTGAGGCGGTCTTCGACCGTGACCTCTTCGGCCATGACCTGGCGCACCTGCGTGGTCAGGTTGTCCACGCTCTTTGTTTCGATCATCTTACCGGCCACCAGGCGCTTCACCACTTCCTTGGCCATGTAGCCGACGTAATCCCGAGAGAGAAGCATCCCCATTGGCTCCGCGACACAAACGCAAACAATTCAGTCTAAGGTTTGCAGCCAAGAAGGTCAAGGCGAGGCCATCGAGAAGGAGAGAAGCGCCGCGTCAATTACATGTCGGGCGGCGGCTCATTACTTACCAATCACCACTCACTAATCACAGAGTCTCAGCGGCAAGGCGGGCGACATGGAGGGCATCATCGGAGTCGCGGTCGCTGACGACCATGACGGTGAGGTCCTTCGTCTGGACCCCGGCGACCTGCTGATTGCCGAGCGTGGATTCGTGCAGGATGCGTCCATTGTCGATTTCGCGCGCCCTGCCGGGGAGCGTCTGGTCGCCGCGTACGCGGAAGTAGACGGAGAATTCGCGCTCGCCGTCGGTGTAGACGGCATGGAGGAAGATTTTGCCGTCGAGGAAGCAGAGCCGCGCGCGCTCGATGTGATACGGAGCCGAGGAGAGGGCGAACAGGGCCGAGGGCGCGATCCCCTGCTTTTCGGCGAGTTCCGAGATCGCGGCACGATCCGAGAGCCAGGGGCGAGGCTCCTGCTGGATCACCTCCCGCCGGTGGTCGCTCGCGGCGTCCGCATAGACGCGCGCGGCGCGGCGAATGAGGTCGAGATAGCTCACCGCGGCCAGCAGCAGGACGGCCGCAACGGCAGCCGCGGCGATTGCCCAGCGCCGGCGATGCAACGGCGCCGGACGCCCCGAGATCGGCCTGACAATGCTCAGGCGCTCCGCCGAGATGCGGGCGAGGACCCGTTCCTCCACGCCGCCGGCATCGACTTTCTCGCCGCCGATCACTTCCCGGATGCGCGCGTCGAGCTGCGCCTGGCTTTCGAGCTCGCACATGCAGGAGGGGCACGATTTCAGGTGCGCGTCGATCGCGCCCGCACGCTCGCGGTCGAGTTCGCCGGTCAAATAGAGCGGCGCGAGTTCGCCGACCTGGTTGCAATCCATCACGATTCCGTCTCTCACTTCGCGCTCGCTTGCGCCCGCGCCAGCCTGGGAGCGGGAGGCTCGAGAATCTCGCGCAGTGACTGGCGCGCCCGGCTCAGCCGCGACATCACCGTGCCGATCGGCAGGGACAAAATCTCCGCCAATTCGCGGCAGGTAAAGCCTTCGACGACCGCCAGGAGGATCACCGTGCGATGCTCCTCGGAAAGATCGTCGAGCGCGGCGCTGAGCATCGCCGCATCGAGCGCCGAGAAATCGGTTCCGCCGCGCGGCTGCGATTCGGGCGCCGGGAACGGAACCACCCGCGCGGAGGAACGCGCCTTCCGACCTTGCGCGTAGAAAACGTTGAACAGGATACGGAAGAGCCAGGCGCGCGCGTTGCTGCCTGCCTCGAACTGATCGAAGCTGCGCCAAGCCCGCAAAAAGGTTTCCTGGACGATGTCTTCGGCCGCTGCGGAATTGAGCGTAAGCCGGCGGGCCACTCGAAGCAGGCTTCGCGAGTGCGGCATGACTGTGTTCTCAAATTCGCTCTGCCGCGTCTCCACAGGTCTCGGGTCGCTCCGGGGAATGAGGCAGGCGGAGTCGGAGAACGCCTGCCCGCCCCATTGATACCACGGCTCGACCTCCCGGCGCTAGTTGGCTGCGCCTTTCTGGAGATCGGAGAGCGCCGCGAGCACCTCCGCGCTGTGCCCGGTCGGATTAACCTTGATGAACTCCTTCACGATTTTGCCGTGGGGATCGATCAGGAAGGTGTTGCGGGCGGCGATCGTCCCAAGCTGCGGCATCCCCGGGATGGTCATCTGCGAACCGTACATCGCGGAGACCTTCTTTTCGGCATCGGAGAGGAGCTTGAAATTGAGTCCGTCCTTCGCGCACCAGTCCTTGTGGGACTGCACGGTGTCCACGCTGACGCCGAGGACGACGGCATTGATCTTGTCGTACTTTTCGAGGTCGGTCTGGAAGCCGTGAGCCTCGATCGTGCAGCCGGGCGTCTGGTCCTTCGGGTAGAAGTAGAGGACCACCCATTTGCCCTTGTATTCGTGGAGGCTCACCGGGCCCTCCTGCGACTCCAGGGTGAAATCGGGGGCGACCGTGCCTACTGCCGGGACGACCAACGGCTGGTCATCGGCATGAGCCGTTTGGTGGCCGATTGCGAAGAGCGTCAGTGCCAAAAGCGCGCAGGCCAGGGTGGCGAGCGCAAGGTTGCGTGAAATCCTCATCGATCGATTCTCCTCTTCGGTTCCCCGCGGGGGAGCGGGCCTTACGAACACTAGAATGCCGGGCAAGGGCGGTTTCATCCCTGCTCTTGAGAATTTCAAGGGGCGGTGTGGAGCGGGACATCGGCGAGGAGCGCGGTGGCGTCCGGCCGAGCTTCCAAGCGCGTTTCCGGGCGTGAGCGGATTCTGCTATTCTGGCCCTTGCCGCCTGACGATCATTAGAAAGAAGCGGTAAATCGCACAGCCAGGGAGTCTACTGACGTGAGTTCGACAAGTGTTTCCGGGGTTTCGGGAATTGCCTCGCGCGGCGTGAAGCGCGCATTCAACTTTGGCGCAGGACCGGCGGCCCTGCCGCTTGCGGTGCTCGAGCGCATCCGCGAAGAGCTGCTCGACTATAACGGCTCCGGGATGTCGGTGATGGAACTGAGCCACCGCTCGCCCGAATACGAGGCCATCAACGCGAAGACCGAACAGGGGCTGCGGCGATTGTTGAGCATTCCCGAGGATTACGCGGTGGTGTTCCTGCAAGGCGGCGGCAGCGGGCAGTTCGCGATGGCGCCGATGAACCTGTACCTGCCGGGAAAGCCGGTGGACGTGTTGCACACGGGCTCGTGGACGGCGAAAGCGATGGAAGAGCTGAAGAAACTCGCCGAGCTGCGGCTGGCGGCGTCGACGGAGGCCGACAAGTTCACGCGCGTGCCCCGCCCGGACGAGATCAAACTTGCGCCGAATGCGTCGTACGTTCACATTTGCACGAACAACACCATCGAAGGCTCGCAGTGGAGCGAGATACCGGATACGGGCGCGGCGCCGCTGGTGGCCGATATGTCGTCGGACATCGCGTCGAAACCGATCGACGTGCGGCAGTTCGGACTGATCTTCGCGGGCGCGCAGAAGAATCTGGGGCCTTCGGGCGCAACGATCGCGATCATGCGACGCGATTTGGCCGAGCGCGTGGGGGACAAGGTCGCGAAAATCCTGCAGTACAAAACGCACATCAAAGAACATTCGCTCTACCATACGCCGCCTACTTTTGCGGTGTACATCGTCGGGCTGATGGTCGATTGGATCGAATCGGAAGGCGGCCTGACCGGTATCGCGAAACGCAACGACGCCAAGGCCGCGAAGCTGTATGCGGCAATCGATGGGAGCGGAGGGTACTATCGCTGCCCGGTGGAGAAGAGCTCGCGATCGAAGATGAACGTGGTGTTCCGCGTGGCCGGCGGCGACGAAAACATCGAAAAGAAATTCGCGAAGGAGACCGAGGCCGCCGCGCTCATCGGCGTGAAGGGGCACCGGTCAGTGGGCGGAATGCGGGTGTCGCTGTACAACGCCGTTGCGCCGGAAGCGGTAGACGCACTTCTGAGTTTCATGAGCGAGTTTCAGAAGAAGAACGGCTGAAAAGCTGTGACTCGTGATTCGTAACTCGTGACTCGTGCGTAGGCCGATCGCGTGACGCTGCCAGGGCGGATATGGATTGAATGCCACAGAGTGTTGCATGATTACAACACTTGGCTTGACTTCGCGGTTTCCCGCCATTATCGTGCTATTTCGATGCGATTAGCGGCCAAAACGATGCAAAAGGACGGTTTTCGACGCCCAACGCGAAAAGCCGCCTCGTCCGAACAGGGGCGGAGCCGTCCACGCGAGGGCCAGCCTCCGCTCGACGAATACTACAATTCCCTGTTTACCGCTCTTGGCCCCCAGCACTGGTGGCCCGGCGAGACCCAGTTTGAGGTGATCGTCGGGGCGATCCTTACGCAGAATACGTCCTGGGCGAACGTCGAGCGGGCAATCGACAATCTAAGGAGTGAGCGGCTGCTCTCGCCTGCTGCGATCAAACAGGCGCCGCTTCGCCGGCTGGAGAAGCTGATCCGGCCATCGGGCTATTTCCGGCAGAAGGCGCGGAAGCTGAAGGCCTTCTGCGAGTTCTTGCGCGTGGAGCATCGAGGGTCGCTGAAGCGGATGTTCGAAACGCCGACAAATCAACTGCGGGAGGCGCTGCTGAAGGTTTTCGGCATCGGACCGGAGACGGCGGATTCGATCCTGCTTTACGCGGGCGAGCATGCTGTGTTCGTGGTGGACGCCTACACGAAGCGCATGCTGGCGCGGCACGGATGGGCGAAAGAAGAGGCGAAGTACGAGGACGTGCGGTGGATGGTCGAGCGGCAATTCCCCGGCGACGCGGAGCGCTTCAACGAATTCCACGCGCTGATCGTCAATACCGGAAAGAACTTCTGCCGGCCACGCGAACCGCTGTGCGGCGAGTGCCCGCTGGGTCGTTATCTGGAGGAGGGCCGCTGAGATGAGGCTTCCGCCGAAACGTCAATTCTGGACGACCGTGGGCGGCGTGGTCGTGGTGCTGCTGGCGGCGGCCGTCTTCACTCTCGGCTCGCTGACTCTTCCTCTGCACCTCGAGCAAGGCACCGCGTTCGTGATGCTGTTCTCGGTCACGGTGTTCATCTTCGCGGCGCTGCTGGTCTTCGGGCTGATCCTTTCGCGCAGCTTGCTGCGGCTGTGGCTGGAGCGGCGCAGCGGGCAGATGGGCTCGCGTTTCAAGGTAAAGATGGTGATGGGGGCGATGGGCGTGTCGCTGTTGCCCGTCGTTTTTCTGTTCTTCTTCAGCTACGCGCTGGTCAACCGGACGCTGAACTCCTGGTTCCCGCGGCCTCTCGAAACAGCGAATGAAAAGAGCCAAAGCCTGCTGGCCCACTTCGGCCAGGCAGAGCTTACGCGGCTCAACAAGCTGGCCGCCGTCGCGTCGGCCAAAGGCTCGCCGGATGAGAAATTCCTCGAAATGAGCCATGCGGTCGACGCCATGTGGGTGACCGATGCGAGCGGCGCAGTCACCGCTTCGCAGGACTTCGCGGCGGAAGAGACGCAGCCGCCGGGCGCGAAAGCGACTGCGCCCACGGCCGTCGAGCTGATCGAGCCGCCCAAGGCGCTCGCGCCGCAGTTCCTGCAAACGCTGCGAGGCGGCGGGCCAATCTGGAAGGCGGGCGATGACCTTTACATCGCAGGCAGCGCGCCGGTGATGGGCGGGACGCTCTATGTGGCGCGCCGCTTGCCGGACGATTTCCTGAGCCGGTACGACGAAATCCAATCGCAGACCGAGATGTACCTGCAGCAGAAGCAGCGATACCGCGCTTACAAGCGGGAGATTCTGCTCGGCTTGATGCTGATGACGCTGCTCCTGGTGTTCGCGGCCACGTGGGCGGCGCTCTTCCTTTCCAAGCAGGTGACCGTGCCGATTCAGGCTCTGGCGGAGGCCACTCGCGAAATTTCGCACGGCAACTTCGACTACCGCATCGAGGACGTGCGCGCGCGGGACGAGCTGGGGATGCTGGTGCGGTCGTTCAACCGCATGACGGAGCAGCTCGGCGAGGGACGCAGGCAGATCAATGAGTTCACGCAGAGCCTCGAGCAGGCGATTCAAGAGCGGGAGCGGCGGCGGCAACTGATGGAAGCGATCCTCGAAAACATTCCGACCGGAGTCGTTTCGCTGAATGCGGCGGGCGAAATTGCGCGGGTGAATACGGCCGTGGTTTCGATTTTGGGCGACTACGCGCGGAGCGCGGGGACGCTGCAAGAGCTGCTGGGAGAGGACGCGGCGCGCGACGTGTTGCATCTGATGCGGCGCTCGCTGCGGATGGGCGCGGCATCGCACGAAATCGAAATCGCCGCGGGTGGGAGGCTTGTGCGGACTGCGGTGACGGTAAGTTCGCTCGGGCCGCGCAAGGCGAATCCGGGATTCGTGGTGGTGATCGACGATCTCACGGACCTGCTGCACGCGCAGAAGACGGCGGCGTGGCAGGAAGTGGCACAGCGCATCGCGCACGAGATCAAGAATCCCCTGACGCCGATTCAGATTTCGGCGCAAAGGCTGCTTCGCTATCTGGACCGCACTCCGGCGGCGAAACTGGGCGGGACGCGAACGGAATTCGAGAAGCTGGCGGCCGAGTGCGCCAAGCTGATCGAGAGCGAAGTGCAAACCCTGGCGTCGCTGGTGAACGAGTTCTCGCAGTTCGCGCGCTTCCCCGCCGCTCGGCTGGCGCCCGCGGATTTGAACGCGATCGTCACGAGCGCGCTCGAGCTGTTTCGCGACCGGCTGGACGGCGTGACGCTGCGGACGGAACTCGCGCCGCACCTGCCTCCGGTGAAGGCTGACGCGGAGCTGATGCGGCAGGTGATCGCGAACCTGATCGACAATGCGGCGGAGGCGATGGAGGGATCGTCGCTGCGACGCCTGAGCGTGGCGACGCGCGTGGACAGCGACGGCGACGCAGTGGAGATCGAGATTTCCGACAGCGGCCACGGAATTTCGCCGGCGGACAAGGAACGGCTCTTTTTGCCGCATTTCTCGACGAAGGACCGCGGGACCGGCCTGGGCCTCGCCATCGCGAGTCGAATCGTGGCTGAACACAACGGGACGATCCGAGCGGAAGACAACATGCCGGTGGGAACGCGGTTCGTTGTGCGATTCCCGGCAGCCGAGCCGACAGCCGTGCCGGCGCAGGCTCCAGCAGCAACATCGGTGAATTAAGCGAAGCCATGCCAGCGTCCATTCTGATCGTCGACGACGAAAACGGGATTCGCGAGTCCCTTGGCGCGCTCTTGCGTGACGAAGGGTACGACGCCGAGGCGGTTGCATCGGGGGAGGAGTGCCTCGAGCGGCTGAAGCGGCGCAGCTTCGATCTGGTGCTGCTCGACGTGTGGCTCAACGGGATGGACGGGCTCGACACGCTCGAGCGAATGCAGGAGCAGGGCGGCGCGCCGATGGTCGTCATGATCTCGGGACACGGCAATATCGAGACGGCGGTGCGCGCGACGAAGCTGGGCGCGTTCGACTTCATCGAGAAACCGCTTTCCATAGAGAAGGTAGTGCTGGTGGCGCGCAACGCGCTGGAATACTTGCGCCTCGAAGAAGAAAACCGGCGGCTGCGCGCGGAGCTCGAGGAACGGCATCAGATTCTCGGAGCAAGCGTTCCCATGAAAGCGTTGCGGCAGCAGATCGCGCTGACGGCGCCGACGAACGGGCGGGTGCTGATCTACGGGGAGAGCGGGACAGGCAAGGAACTGGTCGCCCGGGCGCTGCACGCGAATAGCCCGCGGAGCGCGATGCCGTTCGTGGAAGTGAACTGCGCGGCGATTCCGGAGGAGCTGATCGAGTCCGAGATGTTCGGGCACCGCAAGGGCAGCTTCACCGGCGCGAGCGAAGACAAGGTGGGAAAGTTTCAGAAGGCGGACGGCGGGACGCTTTTCCTCGACGAAGTGGGCGACATGAGCCTGAAGACGCAGTCGAAGGTGCTGCGCGTGCTGGAGGAGCAGCGCGTCGAACCGCTTGGCTCGAACAAGCAGGTGAACGTGGACGTGCGGGTGATCGCGGCGACCAACAAGAAACTCGAAGACGAAATCGGGCGAAACACGTTTCGAGAAGACCTCTTTTACCGGTTGAACGTGATCCCTTTTTACGTTCCGCCGTTGCGCGAACGCACCGAAGATTTGCCCATCCTGGCCGCGCACTTCCTGGATGAATTCAGCGTGGCCTACGGAAAGAAAGCGAAGGAATTTACGGCTCCGGCGATGGAAGTGCTGCTCGCCTATCCGTGGCCGGGAAACGTGCGGGAATTGCGCAATCTGGTCGAGCGGCTGGTGATCATGTGCCCTTCGCCGAAGATCGAGCCGCATCATCTGCCGCCGGAGCTTTTTCGGGGCGCCGCGAAAAGCCCGCAAAAACCGTACGAGAGCTTGCAGGAGGCGCGTTCGGCGTACGAGCGCGATTTCGTCCTGCGCAAGCTGGAGGAAAGCCGCTGGAACATGACCAAGGCGGCGGCCGCTTTAGGGCTCGAGCGCAGCCATCTGTATCGAAAAATGCGATCGCTTGGAATCGCCCCGTCGAAAGCCTCGTAGCGGCACGCCCTTCTCGCTTGCGGTTCACCTCGCCTTACGATATGGTTCGCTCCGCACAAGCGGCAGGATTTTGTGCCTCCGATCGAAGATCCTCAGGGGTGGTGGAGACCGTGAAATCAGGACGACATCTTTGCGGCGCAGCACTACTGGTTTGTCTGGCCGGTTTGTGGAGCGAGCCGCGCCTTGGTGCGCAGGCTCCCGCGGCAACGGCGGCCTCAGCCAACATCCCCGGCCTGATCAGCAAGGCTCAGCTCGATCCGCCGCTGACGGCGCGGCTGCGCGAGATGCGCTTCAGTCCCAACGGCCAAAGCCTCTTGCTGCAGTCGGACTCGGCGGCGTACATCGTGGGCACAAACCCGGTGGCGATGCAGCTCAATTTCGCGGCAAGCCGCCTGCTTCCCATTCGATTCTCGGCGGACTCGCAGGAGCTCGTGGCCGTCACGCGCAACATGCAGGTGGTTCGCTTCAAAATACACGGCGGAGGCGCGCCGGAGCAGCGGACTCTCGGGAACGGCGGGGAATGCTACGCGGCATCCCTTTCGAATGACGGGGAATTCTATGCGTGCCTCGATCAGAAATCCGAGCTGCGCATTTTCCGCACGCGCACGGGCGAGCAGATCTTCGATAAGACGATCGGCGAGGCACCCGCGATGGCTTTCCCTCTGCCGGCGCCGTATCACCTGGGCCTGGCTCGCTCGGAGCCTTTCGGCTATTTCCTCACGAGCAGCTACATGCCGGCCGATCCGGAGTTCACGGCGCCGATGGTGAATTTTTCGGCCGACGGGCGTTATCTGCTCGCGCGAAGCGTTTTTTTTCAGCAGCCGCCGGAGATGATCGACCTGCAGAGCAGAAAAACGGTCGGCATACCCAAGGGGCTTCGTGCGGCCGCGGAAACCGGCTCGGTCACTTTTGTGGCGCCCGATCGCGCCATCACGACCAGCTTTACGCAGAGGAACGAGGCCAGCGTGGTTTCGCTTCCGGATGGCGACGTGACGGGCAAGCTCGACTTCGCCGGCATTTTCCGGGCCACTTGCAATCCGCGCTACGCGATCGATGTGGCCTTCGACACAACCGGGGTGAAGCTGGTGGACCTGCAGACGGATAAGCAGGTTGCTGCGCTCTCGATGGCGGGCAACGACGTGAGCGACAGGCTTGTCGCGTCGTACACGGAAGACGGGCTTTTGACGCTGACGCAGATCGGCGCGGATCAGCCGTTCGTGCGCGCCCGGATGCCGGCCTCGCCGATTTCGCTGCTGCGGACGGCGAGCGTGTCGCCGGGGCTCCAAACGATCGTGCTGGGGATCGACGGAAGCGCCGGCGCCTACAACGCCGCGACGGGCAAACGGGTCGTGGGCTTTCCCGGGCTGGGCGGCGCGTGGTGTCCGGATGACCAAACCTGCTATCTCCGCATCCCGGGAGCGCCGGGAATGGGGCCGACGAGTTCGACACTTGAGAGCCTCGATTCGAAGACGGGCGCGACCGCGAATGTCGCAACGCTGCAGGAGATGAACTATCAGAACGAGAACATCTCCTCAGGCAGCGTGCTTCTGGCGCATCGGGTGAAGCCTCCCGTGCTCGGCGCGATGCCGGCGATGGGCGGGCGCAGTTTCCCCTACGAGATCCACGCGCTCGATCCCGCGAACGGCAAGGAGCTTTGGCAGCGCTCGTTCGAGATCGATCCGTACAGCCAGACTCCGTCGATCAAGAGCACGCCGGTTGTCTACACCGACCCGCAGGGCGATCGAATCGTGCTTGGCTGGGGCGCAAGAACTCCCGGAGGCAAGGAAGCGGCCGATCACAGCGCAACGGCGAAGAACCTGATGAAGCAGGTGAAGGTCACCGATCACGACTCTGTATTCGA
This sequence comes from Vulcanimicrobiaceae bacterium, assembly GCA_035504455.1. Classification (GTDB taxonomy): domain Bacteria; phylum Acidobacteriota; class Terriglobia; order Acidiferrales; family UBA7541; genus Palsa-295. Next base: position 43,676 of record DATJRU010000245.1, on the reverse strand, counting down.
GGTGCTGGACGCGCGAAGCGGCAAAACCGTTGCGGCGGCGTTCGTGCAAACGGCGGGCGGCGCGGATACGTTCGATTCGGCCTTTTCCGAGGGTGACTGGCTGGTGCTGGAGAAGGGCGGGCAAAGCGTGAGCGTCATCTCGCTTTCGACGGGGTCGCAAGTGGCGCAGGGCGGCGGGAACGGTCCGGCCATCTCGGCGGAGGCGGGCCTGGTCAGTTTCTCGGGAGACGCGGGACATTTCACGATTGCGGACCTCAAGACGCCGGGGCAAAAGCGGGAGTACACGTTTCCGAGCAGGGTCGCGTATTCGCATTTTTCGGCGGACGGCAAGCGCCTCCTGGTGATGACCGACGATCAGACCGTTTATCTCCTGGATACGACCGGGCATCCGTAGGCCGGACTTCCTATTGCGATTTCACAGCTTGCACGATATCGTTCGCGATTCAACGCGACGATATGTCATCCACGTTTACTGAACCATTGAGTCATATTGTGGGCCGCGCAAGGTCGCGATGGGTGTCGATGGCGATCGCTTTCGTCGCCGGCACCGCGACGGCTTTGGGCGCGCAGGCGCCTCTCGTCAGGCGATCCGCGGAGATTCCGGGCCTGATCAGCAAGGCGCGACTGAATCCTCCCATGCGCAGCCGGGTTCGCGAACTGCGATTTAGCCCGAACGGCGCGTACGTCCTGCTGCAAAACGAGACGATCACGTACGTGATCTCGACGAACCCGCTCGGCATCGTTCTTCAGCTCGCGACGTATGCGGCGCTACCGCTGCGATTCTCGGCGGACTCGAAGACGATCGTTTCGGCCACACCCAACATGCAGGTGGCGCGATACAACGTCAGCGACGGCAAGGAAGTCGACAATCGGACATTGGGAAACGGGGGCCGGTGCTACGCGTCAGGGCTTTCACCCGACGGGGAGAGCTACGCGTGCCTCGACGACCAGTCCGAGCTGCGAATCTTTCGAGTCCGGACGGGCGACCAGATATTTGACGGGCGAGTGGGCGAGCAATTGGGACAGGCGGCTCAGCCCGTCTTTTTCCCGTCGCCTTACCACGCGAACCTTGCCAGGTCCGAGCCTTTCGGGTACTACATGGCGCACACGCCTTCCGATCCCGCCGACTTCATCGCAACCGCCACGATGCTGAAGTTTTCGCCCGACGGACGCTACTTGATCGCCCGCGGCCTTTCGCGAGACTCGGCGACGGTCGTCGACCTGCAGCGCGGCGCTCAAGTGGATCTGCCAAAACCGCTGCGGCACGCGATCACGGAGGAATCGATTGCGTTCGTCGCGGCGGACCAAATGGCTGCCGCGGATCCAATCAAGACGGATGACGGAGCGCTGCTTTCATTTCCTTCCGGCGCGACCGTACGCAAGCTCGATATCAGCGGCACACTCGCGGGAACGAACAATCCGCGTTACCTGCTCACTTTTAGCGGAAGCGGGACGGCGAGAATCGCGAGCGTAATCGACGTGGAGACCGGTAAAACGGTGGCGAACCCGTCAAAGCTGGGAGCGGACGTTTGGGGAAGCCAGATCGTCTCGTACACGGACGACGGCGTCCTTGCGTTCACTCGAATCGGAGACGATAAGCCGTTCGTGCGCGCAGGCGGGCTGATCCCGCCGCTGGCGACCATGCATGCGGCAGCCGTTTCGCCCAGCTTCGCGACAATCGCGATTGGAGTGCTGGGACAGGGCACCATGTTCGACGTCGCGACCGGCAAGCGCATCGCAAGCTTCGATGCGATGAATGGCGCGTGGTTCACGGATGAGCGAACTTGCCGCATTCGCGTTCCCAGCGCTCAGCCTGAGTCGTTCACGCTCGAAAACGTGGACGCTGGGAGCGGAGCGGTGTCGGACCCTATCTCCATCGAGAACATGCCGCTGAGGAACGAGCACACTTTCTCCGGCCCGGTGCTGCTCTCGCACTACGTCATGCGGCCGACCGTTCTGATGGAGACGCAGGAGATGCCTTTCGAGCTTCACGGGCTCGACGAGGCGACGGGAAAGACGCTTTGGATGCGCGCATTCGGCGGCGATATCAGCCGGATCAACACGCAGAAGAACACGCCCATTCCATTCACCGATCCGCAGGGAGACCGCGTGGTGCTGGGCTGGCAGGCGAAGTCGGCAGCGGGCGAGGAAGCCGCCGGCCACGATGCGACCGCCAAGCGGCTCTTCAAGCAGGCCAAGATTTCGCCGCATGATTCCCTATTCGAAGTGCTCGACGCGCGCAGCGGCAAAACCGTGGCAGCAGTGCTGGTGCAAACGGGCGCGGGGCCAGACACGTTCGACTCGGCATTTTCCGAGGGCGACTGGCTGGTGCTCGAGAAAAACGGGCGGAGCGCGATGGTCTACTCGCTTTCGACGGGAGAGCAGATTGCGCAGGAAACGGGCTATGGCCCGGCGATATCGGCGGCAACAGGGTTGCTCAGCGTTGCAACGGACGACGGACATCTGGAGCTCTACGATCTGAAGGCGCGGGCGCAGAAATACGTGTACGACTTTCCGGGGCAGATTGCGTATTCGCATTTCTCGGCGGATGGCACGCGGCTGCTCGTTCTGACGGAAGACCAGATGGTGTATTCGCTGGACCTGGCCAAACTACCCGCGACGCCAGTCGCGCCCGCAACTCAACCCTAGCCGCTGCGCAGAGGACTACTGCTCCGCCTCTTCTTCCTGCATTTCGCCGAGCTGCTCGAGCTGGCGGTGCCAATGGAGTTGGCGGACCAGAGCGGATTTCTGGCGCCAGTTGGGCTGCACCTTCACGAAAAGCTCGAGGAAAATGTGCGCGCCGAGGATCGACTCGAGTTCTTTGCGCGCCTGAGTGCCGATCTTCTTGATGCCCTCGCCGCCCTTGCCGATGAGAATTCCCTTCTGCCCTTCCCTCTCGACGTACATGGTGGCGCGAATCCTGATCAGCTTGTCCGTTTCCTCGAAGGAATCGATCAGCACGGCGACGGCGTGCGGAATTTCGTCGCGCGTAGCGAGGATCGCTTTTTCGCGGACGATCTCGGCGGCCAAAAAACGCTCAGGCTGATCGGTGAACTGATCCTGCGGAAAATACGGCGGCGCCTCGGGCAGGCGCGCAAGCCAGCCCTCGACGAGCGCGGCGCAGCCCTGGCCGGAGAATGCGGAGATGGGAAAAATCTCCGCGAAGTCGAGCGCCTGGCGGTAACGGTCGATCAGCGGCAGCAAGAGCTCCTTGCGGATCCTGTCGATCTTGTTCAGCAGCAGGAAGACGGGGCCGTGGAAGCGCTTCACCCACTCGATCGCGAAGCGGTCGCCCGCGCCGAAATCGGCCGTAGAGTCGACGATCAGCGAAAGAACGTCGATACCTTCGAGCGACTGCTGCACTTCGTCCATCATCTGACGGCTGAGGACGCTATCCGGCTTGTGAATGCCGGGCGTATCGATCAGGACGATCTGCGCGTCGTCGCGGTTCAGGATGCCCTGGATGCGATTGCGGGTGGTCTGCGGACGCGGCGAAACGATGGAGACCTTGCGCCCGACCAGCGTATTCACGAGAGTCGATTTGCCTGCGTTCGGACGGCCGATGATGGCTACGAAACCGGACTTGAATGGCATCTACAAGAATTGTACGCCAGCCAAGGTGATCCTGCCGCAACTAGGCGATGGAATCGGGAACGATTTTCACGCGAAGATCGCGGGTGCGCGGGCCGTCGAACTCGGCGAAAAAGATGGATTGCCAGCGCCCCAGCGCCAAGCGGCCGTTTTCGATGAAGACCGTTAGCGAAGAACCCACGAGCGCCGTCTTGATGTGCGAATCGGAGTTACCCTCCGCGTGGGTGTAGTCGCCGCTGTGCGGGATCAATCGATCGAGCGTGGACTCGATGTCGCGGGCGACAGCGGGATCGTCGCCTTCGTTGATGAGGACTCCGGCCGTGGTGTGCGGCACGTACAGATGGCACACTCCGCCGGCGCAGCCCGACTCCCGGATGAAAGCGTCGATCTCGCCGGTGACGTCTTTCAGTTCCGTGCGGCGGGATGTTTTCACGCGAATCGTGTGCGTCACGGCGCGGCCCGGCTGCGCTTTCTGCGTGCTCATACAAGAAACATGACATCGGAGGCGGCAAAGATCAATACGCCGCCTGCCGCGCCACAGTGCAGGCGCAATCGGCGGTGCGTCCGCTACAATTGATGGGCACTCAAACCCGCGACGGAGACCCTGATGATCATCCACCCGTGGCATGACGTGAGTCCCGGAAAGCGCACGCCAAAGGAATTCGATGCGGTAATCGAGATACCGCTGGGGTCGAGCGTGAAGTACGAACTCGACAAACCGACCGGGCTGATCCGGATGGATCGCGTTCTCTATTCCGCCGTCTACTACCCCGCGAACTACGGCTTCATTCCGCAGACGCTCTCGGAGGATCACGACCCGCTGGATGTGCTGGTGCTATGCCAGGAATCGGTCGCGCCGCTGACGATCGTTCACGCGCGCGCCATCGGCGTGATGACGATGATCGACTCGGGCGACCGGGACTACAAGATCATCGCCGTCGCCACCGCCGACCCCGAATTCAACCCGTATCACGAGGCAAAGGAACTGCCGCCGCACAAGCTGGCAATGGTGCGCAGGTTTTTCCAGGATTACAAGAAGCTCGAGAAGAAGGACGTGCGAGTGGATCACATCGAGTCATCCGCGCATGCTTTTCCGATCATCGCGGATGCCATTGCGGCTTATAAACAGGAATACGGCGCGAGGCATTCGGGAGAGCGCGGCGCGAAGTAGCCGCTTCAGAGAGACTGAATCTGCACGAGACCGGAAGCCGCGCCGTGCGACGCAGAATGCGCCGATTGTCCCGACTTGGCGCGCGCCAGCATTCCCGCGGTCGGGATTCCTGTGCGCACAAACGACTTCTCGCAATCCGCCGTGGAGGGGCCGCGCATGTTGCCCTCCATGTAGGCCAAGCCGGGGCAGCGCGTGCAAGTGCCCAGATGCGCGCAGGACGAACACGTGCCGAGGTCCTTGCCGCGAATCGAGCGGACCTCCGCGAACTGCGGCGAATCCCGCCAGATGTCGAGAAATCCCTGCTTGCGGATATTGCCGCAAGCAAGGGGAAACTGCACGCACGGGTAGACGTCGCCGTACGGCGAGACGTAGCAGGCCGTGTGCCCGGCGCTGCAAGGCAGACCCTCGCGCACTTCGTCGTCGATCGGCGGAGGCGGGGCGCAAAAACTCTCCGCGTCTCCCACCAGAGTCGCGTCGCTGAAGACGGCCTTCAGCTCGTCGCGTGAAATGCGATGCTGCAGGACGGAGGTGCCGCCGTCCATCATCGGCGTAATCGTCGGGTCGAGCGTGTAAAACGCGCCCACCTCGGCCGCGATCGCGCGGACACCGTCGCCGTCGCCCGAGTTGCTGCGCATCAGGACGTTGGCCAGCGTGACTTTCAGGCCGGCGGCGCGCATCCACCGAATTCCGGCGAGCGTACGCTTCAGAGATCCCCGAACCTTGGTGATTGCGTCGTGAATCTCGTCGCGATGCGAATAGACGCTCACCTGAACCTGCTCGACGCCCAACGCGCGGAGACGCTGCGCTTCTTCCTCGCGGATGAGGATGGCATTCGTCTTCAGCTTTACGTTGAAGCCCAGCGTGCGAGCATATTCGATGATCTCGAAGCAATCGCGCCGGACGAGCGGCTCACCCCCGCTGATGACCAGAAAGAATACGCCGGCGTCCGCGAGCTGGCGGAGCAGAGAGCGGATTTCGGCGGCGGTCATCTCGCCGTGATCTTCATGATCGAGGTAGCAGTGCTCGCAGCGCTCGTTGCAGCGATAGGTGATGTCCAGATGCACGCTCAGCGGGACGCCCATGCGCAGGGCCTTGCCGTTGAGCTTTTGCATCAGGCTCATGGGTTTTTCATCGAGGGCGCGCCGGCCGGAATGGCGATGCCGGGCTCGTTTGAATCGATCGGCTCGTCTGATACGCGAAGGATGCCGTGTCGAGCGAGATCGTCGACGAACACCTGGGCATCGCGATAGGCAGCGTCCTGCGCGACGTCGAATTCCGAGCAGATGCGCTGCCGCACGATTTCCGAGAGCGGTGTGTTCCCGTCGGCGGCCTGCCAGATGATGGTCGCGACTTCGCTCAGGCTGAACAGGGTCGAGTCGGTGGCGGACATAATCACGATTTCGCCGCCGAGGACACGCGAGGCAACTGCGCCGCTTCGCGCAATGTAAATGTCGTTCATCCGATCAGCCTCCATGCACGCTCGTCCGGCGTGAAGATGAGCCGCCCGGTGGAAACTCGGGCGACAAATTCGTAAGCCGAGTCGAAGACGCGATTCACGAGCCGCTCGTCGCGGGCAAAGAACAGCACGTTGCGCAAAAGCGCGCGCGCGGCGCGGCGGTCGTCGATCGGCTCGATCCTGTTGACGGGCCCTTTTTCGAGAAAGTAGAGGCCGCCAAATGGGGCGGAGATGTTCTCACCCACGCGCGCCAGTTCCCCGGCAAATGGCGTGCCGTAGGCGCGATAGCCGCTAGGGCGGCGTCGAATGTAGGAAATTTCGTCGGTAAGCACCACGACGTCCGCCGGAGCCAGGCGCGAGATGGTGGTCTTACCGGCGCCGGAGATGCCGGTGAAAATGAAGGACTGACCCGAGCGGACCGCGCTCGCGGCGTGCAGCAGGAAACCGCCCTCCTCGGCGAGCACCAGCGAGTGAACGATGCGCAGCACGGTGTCGATGGCGTAGGGATTGGGCGCCTGCCGAACCCATCCCTGGCGCGTCCGCGAATCCCATTCGGCGTGAAAATCGCCGCGGTCGAAAAACCACACGTCGTCGCGCTTCCAGACGCGCGCATCTTCATCGGAAGGCTCGGACGGAGGATTCAGGTCGATCTCGAATTCGTATTCGGGCGAGGCCAGCGGATTCACGAAGCCGGCGTAACGCTGCTCGATCATTTCGCAGAATTCCGCATTGCTCGAGCGCAGGAAAATCGGAATGCCGCCGATTTCCACGGTGACGCCTTCCCGCATCCTCGCGGCAACGCGGGGGTCGAAAAGCGATGCTGAAGTAAGCGCGCTCATTAGGAACAATCCGCCAGTTTCACTGGAACGGCGGCGGGTGCAGCCTCCGCAGCCGGGCTCGTCTCGGTGAAGCAGGAATGGAACCAGAGAACTCCCGCGGCGACGCGCCGGGAATTGCGGATCGCCCAGCGAAGGAACCGTTTGTTGTGCAGATCGTCCTCGCCGACAAGCTGGATGTTTTTCTGGCCGCGGATCACGGCCGTCACGCGCCCGAGAATTTCGTCGTGCAGGAACGCGGGATCGTTCTGATTGAGCGCGTCGCCGCGCGTGATGACCCGAGGCTTGCCACCGAGAGCGGTGAGACGCACGACGCGGTGCGCGAAAAAGCGGCCATCGCGCGAGGCTAGCACAATGTGCCCTGGCCGAAGGCGCGCGAGCGGATCGCGTTTAATTACGAGAACATCGCCCGGAAAGATGCTCGGCACCATGCTCGAGCCGCGCGCAACCATCCGAAGCCTGCCGTAAGACCGCAGCACCTCTTCGGCGAGCGCCATCTCGACTGCTTCACGTTCTTGCGTCACGTCCTTGCCCCTTGCCCCGCTAGGAGGTCTTGCGGTTGAAATGGCACGTGAACTGGGTCGGCGAAAGCTTGCCGCACGCCAAAGCCATCGTTTCGAATACCTGCTCGTGCTCGAACGCCGGTTTCTGGTAAGACTTCCGCGGCTTCTTGCCCTTGGCAGGCTTGGTCTCGACGTCGGCGGAGCGCGCCTGGACTTTTTCGCTCATTGGAGCCCCGCTTGCGTTAGTTTCACGGCGCAGCCGCCGGTGCCGCCGGCGCCACAGCTCGCAGTTGTGTCGAGCGCACCGAAATAGATGCTGGATGCCTGTCCGCTCGAACTGTTGTTGTCGACGATCATCCCCGAGGCGCCGCTGCCTTCCTGGGTGCTGGCGGCGAGCGTCGCGGACGCTGGAAACGAGTTGATGTTGAAGACTCCGATATTCGGACTGCGGTTTTGCAGCACGCTCACGAAAAGCAGATCGTTCGAGGTTGCCGTGTTGTAGAACTCCGTGAGCGGCGCGTATTCGAGTTGGCTTCCCGATTGGGTGTTGAGGCTGACCGCTTCGGGGCCAGCGGGCGTGACGCCCGGGCAATTCGACACGACGCTCGAGGAATTGAAGCAGTAGGCATATAGCTCGATCTGGTCTCCGGCAGTGTCGTAGGCCGCGACGTAGATGAGGGCGCCGGACGCCGTTGGGCTCGTGTAATAAGCGTTGCTGAAAGCAGGCTCGTGCAGGTTGAAAACGCCGGCGGCGCCGACAGGCACCGTCGTATGCGAGGCGAGCGTCGTGCTCGCTTGAACCAAGGCCGCGCTGCTGCCACTCGATCCACTCACCGCATAGACGAAGCCGTCGACGCCGTCAACCACCGGCGGATCGACGATCCCACCGAGCGCGGATCCGTCTCCGACGGTCACGGACGGAGTCGCAAGCGGCTTGCCGCTCGAACTGAAGCCGTAGAGCTTGCCGTCGGAACAGCCGACGAAAACGTTGAGCGTTACGAAGTCGATGACCGGAGCGGTAAGCGTTCCCGAGCAAACCGTCACGGCGCCGCCCGTGCCCCACGTGGAATCGAGGCTGGGTACAGGCTTGCTCGAACCTGAGCAATCCGCATTGTTACTGGTGCAGAAGACGTCCTTGATTCGATAGAGGACGCCGATGTCATTGCCGACGTACGCCTTGTCTGTGTTGAAGTCTACAAAAGGCGACGAAAGGGTGTCCGTTCCTGCGGTGGACGACCCAAGGGCCAGGTCGGTCGCAGCCCCGCTGCCGGCGGCCGGACTGGTCGTCGAGAAGAGCAGGATCGTCTTCGGCGAGAGCGCACTCTGCAGATTGCCAGTGTTCTGGCCGTCCCCGGCTTTGGGAGCGAGTACGTGGAAATGCGCCGCGCTGCTACCCACCGTAAGAATGTTGACCGTGAAATTCTTGCCGTTACCGCTCGTGCGAGTCGTGGCGACCGCGCTTGCGATGGAATAGCCCGCGCCGCTCGAGGTCAGGGTATAGGCTGTCACGACCCCGCCGTTCCTCCCCGTCCCGCTCACCGTAGTGACCTTGTACGTCGCGAGGGTAGTGCCCGTGGCAATTGTTCCAGTGTCTCCGGCGGCATAGCCTGTACCGCCGCTGGCGACGGAGGACGTCAGAATTGGGCCTCCAAGCTGCGACTCGACAAAGGCGATCTTCGTCCCCGAGTTTGCGGGCGTGAGCAGGTCATAAGAGATCACCGGCGACGTCGTGACCGCACCACCGCCTGTGATGCCCTGCACGTTGTAGGACCACAGAACTTCGGCCGCCACGCCGGTATCACTCGCGGTAGCGTTGCGGTTGCAGATACCGTTCGCGCCTGCGGTGCCGCTGTAGAGGTAGTTGAGGGCGACGATGTTAGGCTGGCTGGAGCTGCCCGCCGCATCAACGGGGAAAACAACGTAATCGTTCATGCAGCTCGGCGCGGCTGTGATGTCGAACCCGAACTTCGCTGGATACATGGCCGGGGCAACTCCGCCGGCTCCCAAGTTGATGGCCCAGTCCCGATCCACCTTGCTCGGCTCGACAAAGGGACGCCGCCAAGGCATAAGAGGCATGCTAGGACGCCCGCTGAGCGGCGCAAGGACACTCACCACCGATCCTCGATTTGAGGTAAGGGCCTGCGACCATGCGAAACGCGCCCGCGGATCGCGGGAGGCCGCTTGCATCGCGGACATTGATCCCACACGGGGATAGACCACGTGGCGCATGCTCCAATCCTGAAATGCCGGATTACGCTCCGGCAGAAGCTCAATTCGCTGCCCCGCGAGCGGCCAGGACAGGGCTCCCGCGAGACACACCGCCGCGAATGAGAGCGCGCGGCGGGATACACCGTGCCGACGCATCGCTATTTGCTCCCGAGGGCGCGGTTGCGGGCACACACCCGCCCGGCGGCTTGCGCTGCTTCTCGTTCCAGGGAGCTCTCGAAGGGAACGGGCCGCCTGAATCGGCCGTTCGCGCGAACACGACGAGATTCGATATGGTTCGTGTTGTTCATCCCAAGCCCCGGCTGCCTTGGCCGTGGTTTGCCCCAGACTGCTCTGCCCCAACTTGCTACGCCGGCTCGATCAAGCCTTCTTTAGCCAGCGCGGCAAGAAACGCCTTCGTATCCTCGGCTGCCTGTTCCGCCGAGATGTCGTACTCCGACTCGAGGTAGGCGGCCACTTCCGCCGCGCTACGCCCCTCTTCGATCATCGACCAGATGGTTGTGCCCGACTCGTTGAAGGTATAAACGCTGCCGGCCTTGGCGGAGTCTTCGCAAACGGGCACGACGATGGCTTCATTAGCCACCACCCGAGACACCACTTTGCGATTCCGCATGCCGACACCAGCCAAGACTGCACTCCTGGACACGGGTTTTTACGTCTCCCCGGGACCGTCTGCTCGCTATAACAAGCAGCTGACGATTTGTGAGCGCGCTTGCCCGACGATTCGAAGCGCGATCGGTTATTACCAATCTATAGGGGCGTACTAGAACCCACAATGCCAAAGACTACCGATTGCCGCGAAATATGCACTCCCCCTTAGGTTTAGCGCACATTCAGAAAAGAGGACTTACGGGAGCGTCGCCCAGGCAAAGGCTCGGTAGGGTATCGAACGAAGCGTCTCGTATCGTATACCAAGCAAACGACGGCAGATTCGGGGCTTGCTTAGTGTTGCACGCTGCCGGAAAGCTCGCGGACGATGTCGCCGACGAAGGCCTTGGCGTCGCCGAAGAGCATGAGCGTCTTATCGAAGTAATACAGGGGGTTGTCGATGCCGGCGAATCCCGGACTCATGCTGCGCTTGATGACCATCACTGTGCGGGCTTTGTCGACATCGAGGATTGGCATGCCGTAGATAGGGCTGCTGGGGTCGGTACGCGCGGCGGGGTTGGTCACGTCGTTTGCGCCGATAATCAGAGCCACGTCGGTTTGCGGGAGTTCGGAGTTTGCGTCGTCCATTTCGAGCAGGTGGTCGTAGGGAATGTTGGCTTCGGCGAGGAGCACGTTCATGTGCCCGGGCATGCGTCCGGCGACCGGGTGGATGCCGAACTTCACGTCGATGCCCTTCTTGGTGAGGCTGTCGTACAGTTCCCGGACCTTGTGTTGAGCCTGCGCGACGGCCATTCCGTAGCCGGGGACGATGAGGACCTTGCTCGCGGCGGCGAGAATGGCAGCCGCCTCCTCCGGCGAGGCGCTTCGCACGGTTCTGGCTTCGGTGACGGCGGCCGCCGAGGCCTGCACCTGGCCAAACGCGCCGAACATGACGTTCGTAAACGACCGGTTCATCGCCTTGCACATGATGACCGACAGAATAAAGCCCGAAGAGCCGTCGAGAGCGCCCGCGACGATCAGAACCTTGCTGTTCAGCACGAATCCAAGAAGGGCGGCCGAGAATCCGGCGTATGAGTTCAACAGCGAAATGACGGTCGGCATGTCCGCCCCGCCGATGGGGGTGACCAGCAGCACGCCGAAGATCAGCGCCACTCCCACCATGATTGGGAAGAGGAACGTGTGATTCGGGTTCACCGTGAGCGCGATGGCGATCAGAAGCGCCCCGCCCAGGGCCGAGAGGCTGACGAAATTCTGCCCGGGATACGTAATGGGGCGCTGCGGCAGGAGTTCCTGGAGCTTTCCAGCGGCGATCAGGCTCCCCGTAAAGGTGAGGGACCCGATGATCACCTCGAGGCTGATCTCGCCCATCTCGAAGCGCGTGACATGCGGGACACCGACGTAGTACTCGGCGATTCCGATCATCGCAGCCGACAGAGCGCCGAACGCGTGGCTGAGGGCGGTCCGCTGAGGGACGGCCGTCATATGAACCATGCCCAGCGGAATGCCCACGCCCGCGCCGACGATCAGGGCGATGACGATCCAGCGGTATTGAACCAGTTCGGGATTGAGGAGCGTGGCTCCGACGGCCAGCGCGGCCCCAATTTCACCCGCCAGGACGCCGCGGCGAGCCGTGACGGGCGAACTCAGCCAGCGAAGCGCCAGAATGAAAAGCGCTACCGAGGCAATGAAAGCGAATTCGAGGATTTGGTGCGCGGCGGCGGAAGTCACTTTTGCGGCCTGCCGGTCTTGAACATGCGCAGCATGCGATCGGTGATGAAGAAGCCGCCCACCATGTTGCTGAAGGATGCCGCCACGGCAATGGCTCCGAGGGTGGTGGAAAGCACGGTTTCGTGACGCCCCGCGATAATGATCGCCGCTACGACCACGATCGCGTCAAGGGCATTGGTGAGGGACATCAACGGAGTGTGCAGGAGCGGCGAAACCCGCTTGATCACCTCAAACCCGACGAATCCCGCCAGTATGAATAAGTAGAGATTAGAAATGAAATCCGCAGGCACGATTCCTCCTTACGACGAAGCTTGCGCCGCGAGGGCCGGCAGGCCGAAAAACTCCCGCACGCGGGCATTGGCCACTTCCCCGCCGCGGGTTAGAAGGGTGTCGCGCACGATCTCGTCCTGAAGATTCAGGTTGACCTTGCCGTCTTTGACGAGATTGAGGAGAAATGCCGTCAGGTTGCGCGCGTAGAGCTGGCTCGCGTGGTGCGGGACGGTGCTCGCCAGGTTGATCCGCCCGATGATGGTCACTCCGTGGTCGACTACGGTTTCATCCGGGCGCGTCAATTCGCAATTTCCGCCGCGCTCGGCGGCGAGATCGACGATCACTGACCCGGCGGCCATCCCATAAACCATTTCCTTGGTCACCAGCACGGGCGCCTTCTTGCCCGGCACGACCGCCGTTGTGATCACGACATCGTTTTCGGCAATTACTTTGCCCATCAGCTCGCGCTGCCTCGCGTAAAACGCCTCGTCCTGCGCCTTCGCGTAGCCGCGCGCATCTTGTGCGTCGCCCGTCTCGAGAGGCAGCTCGACGAAGCGCGCTCCGAGGCTTTGTACCTGCTCTTTCACCACCGGCCGGAGGTCATACCCGGAGACCACCGCTCCCAGCCGGCGTGCCGTTGCAATGGCCTGAAGCCCGGCTACTCCCGCCCCGATGATCAGCACGCGCGCCGGAGTCACCGTGCCCGCGGCGGTCGTCAGCATCGGGAAGAATTTGGGCAGCGTGTCCGCGCCGATGATCGCCGCCTTGTAGCCGCAGACGGTGGCCATCGACGAAAGCGCGTCCATGCTTTGCGCGCGCGTGGTCCTCGGCATCAGCTCGACCGCGAACGAAGTGACTCCCGCGCCGGCGATCTCCTGCACGATTTCCTTGGAACCAAGCGGCCGCAGAAAACCGATCAGCACCTGGTCGCGGCGAAACAGAGGGAGGTCGGCTTTTCCAGTCCGATCGTTCGAGCCGTAGCAGAGCACTTGCGTGATGATATCGGCTTGCTGGAATACGGAGGGGCGGTCGGGGAGAATCTTCGCGCCCTTCTCGACGTAAGCAGCGTCCGGGTAGCCTGCTTCGTTTCCCGCTCCCGCTTCGACGACAACCTGCAGGCCGGCCTTGTTTAGATTGGGGACTACCAACGGCGCCAGCGCCACGCGCCGCTCGCCCGGAAAGATCTCTTTTGGAACGCCGACGATCACTGTCTATGCCCCACCAGGCTTCTGATGCAGACCCCGGGCCCGCGGACTCGCCGTTCCGACCGCGCCATTCTATACTTGTCGCGCCATAAGTCCACTCCCTCTCGCGCATAAAAGTAGTCCCGACCGCGCCTACCCGCTTCCGGGCGAAGACGTAGCGAAAAGCGCACCTACACCCTTGACAGCATGGCACGCCGCATGGGTGCTGCGTATAATCGACGGACTTGGCGGCAGGAGCTACGCGCGGCCTGAATAAAGGAGTTCGTCGATGCCCGCATCCTCGTGGAAGGGCTTTCTGGCCTTCGGCTTGATTTCGATTCCGGTACGTCTCTCGCCGGCTGCGCGCACCGAGCGCATCAGCTTCAATCAGCTTCACAAGGTGTGCCACACGCGGCTCAAGCAGCCGCTCTTCTGCCCCACCTGCAATCGCATGGTCGAGCGCAACGAAATCGAAAAAGGCTATGAATACGAAAAGGACCAATATCTGCTTTTCACTGAGGAAGAGCTCGACGCGGTCGAGCCGGAATCCGCGCGCACGATGGAGATTCTCGAGTTCGTGAAGCTGAGCGAAATCGACCCGATTTACTTTGACGCGTCCTATTATTTGGCGCCGGAGGACGAAGGCCGTAGGGCTTACCAACTGCTTTTGGCCGCGATGCGCGAATCCGAATACGCCGCCATCGCCAAGGTCAGCATGCACAGCCGGGAGTACGTCGTGATCATCCGCCCGCACGACAAGGGCCTGACGATGCACACGATGTTCTATGCGAACGAAATCCGGCCAGCCGTCGAAGCGGGCACGGACAAGGTGGAAGTGAAGGAGCAGGAGCGCGCGCTCGCCGAACAGCTGATCAAGAGCCTGGCGGCGCCGTTCAAGCCGGAAAAATATCACGATACGTATCAGACCGCGCTGCAGGAGCTGATCGACGCGAAGGCTCAAGGCATGGAAGTCACCACGGCGCCGCATGTGGCGCGGGCTCCTGTGATCGACCTTATGCAGGCGTTGAAGAATAGCCTCGCCGCCAAGCCGGGCCCGGCCGCCGAGCGGAAAACGCTCGTGCGTGCGGTGCCCAAGCCTGTTGTCGTCGAGACCGAGGCGCCGGCGAAAAAATCCAAGCGTAAAGCAGGCTGATCTTTCCGAATCGCCCGCGCTGCAAGCGAATAACATCGAATTGAAATTTCAGGCTCGCTATGCCAGCCTGAAAGAAGACTTTTGTGCATTCATGACTGAACACCAAGGAGCGGAAACGTGCTGCGTCTAGGGATTGTCGGGTGGCGAGGTATGGTCGGGAGCGTGCTTCTCCAGAGAATGCGGGAGGAAAACGACTTCACGAACATCGAGCCGGTCTTTTTCTCGACGTCCAACGCAGGCGGCGCGGGGCCGCGAGAGGCAAACGGCGAGCCTCTGAAGAACGCGAGCGATCCGCGAGAGCTGGCGTCGTGCGACGTCGTAATCAGTTGCCAGGGCGGCGACTACACCAAGGAAGTTTATGCGCCTTTGCGCCAGAGCGGCTGGAAGGGCTACTGGATCGATGCCGCCTCGGCGTTGCGCATGGCCGACGACGCCATTATCATTCTCGATCCGGTCAACGCTGACGTAATTCAGGACGGCCTGCGCCGGGGCATTCGGACGTTTCCCGGGGGCAACTGTACCGTCAGCCTGATGCTGATGGCCGTGGCCGGGCTCTTCAAGGCGGGCCTCGTCGAGTGGATGACTACCATGACGTACCAGGCTGCCTCCGGCGCCGGAGCCGCCACCATGCTGGAATTGGTGAAACAGATGGAAGGCCTCACCGATCCGACTCGCGCCCATCCTTCTGAGAGCGCGCTCGAGGTGGACCGAATGGTGATCGAGGCGCAGCGCGCGTCAAGCCTTCCGACCAAGGAGTTCGGCGCGCCCCTCGCCGGCAGCTTGATTCCCTGGGTCGACAAGGACATGCCCGGCGGCCAGACCCGCGAAGAATGGAAAGGCATCGCCGAGACCAACAAGATCCTGGAGCTCAATCCCCCGGTGCCGGTGGACGGCATCTGCGTACGCGTCGGCACGATGCGCTGCCATAGCCAGGGGCTGTGCATCAAGCTCAAGAAGGATGTTCCCCTGGACGAGGTCGAAGGGCTCATCGTAGGTTCCAATCCCTGGGTGCGCCTGATTCCGAATAACAAGGAATCCACGCTTCGCTGCCTTACGCCGACGGCCGTTTCCGGCACTCTCAACGTCCCTATCGGGCGACTGCATAAGATGAACCTTGGGCCGGAGTTCCTGGGCGCCTTCACGGTGGGCGACCAGCTCCTGTGGGGCGCCGCGGAGCCGCTGCGCCGCATGTTAGGGATTCTTCGCCAGCACCTCAACGCCTAAAACAGTCGCTTGAGACTCCCCGGGGTGTATAATCCCCGCCGCTTGCTGATTCCTACAATCAGCTGAAACTACCGTCACGCCACGAGCGTATAAGACACGCAGGAGGTGGTTCATGCATCGAAAGTTTCTAGTCGTGTTGTTCGGCGCGGCAATGGTCGCGATGCCCGCCCTGGCGCAGCAAGGCGCCAATTTCAACGGAAGCTGGACGCTCGATGTCGCCAAGAGTAACTTCGGACAGTTCCCCCCGCCCCAAAGCGAAACGGACATGGTCCAGATCAGCGGTACCGACTTCCAACAGAAGGTGACCAGCGTAAGCGCCCGCGGCACGCAGAACTACACCCGCGCATGCGCGCTCGACGGAAAGGAAGTTACTTTCGCTCCGGACGACCCCAAGGCCGAGCTCATGCCAGGCCTTAAGCTCAGCAAGCTTCAGTGCGGCTGGGATGGGAATTCGGTGTTTGTCCTGGAGACGGTTCCGTTTCAGGGCGCGGTTCTCACCGACAAAATGACTTTCTCCGTCGCGCCGGACGGCTCAACTCTCACCATGACGGGACATATCGCCTCGGCCAACATGAACGGCGACCGAACGTATGTCTTCGACAAGGGCGGATCCGCGGCGGCCGCGACAGCGCCAGCAAATGGTGGCATGGCGGCAACCCCCGGCGCCTCGGCGATGATTCACACCGGCGGCCAGCCGAACCTCAGCGGCACGTGGAAGCTCGATCCGGCCCAGAGCAAGTTCGGGCAGATGCCCCCGCCGGCCAGCCAGGTCGATACGATCACGGATGACGGCTCCACGGTCAAAATCGCGATTGACCAGAAGGGCGGCATGATGGGCGATACGGCCTACACCGAATCGCTCACCACGGACGGTAAGAGTGCGACGTGGCCCGGAATGGGCGGCAGCCAGGTCACCGGCACTGCTGCGTGGAGCGGCGGCGCCCTAGTGATCGATGCCAAGACGAGCTTCCAAGGCAGCGACGTCAAGATCAAGGACACCTACACGGTCAGCGCGGACGGCAGCACTTTGACCGACGTTACTCACGTCGAGAGCGGCATGGGCAACTTCGATATGACGGCCGTCTTCACGAAGTAAGCGCCAACTGCACGGTTTTGTGGGCGGGGTGACCACATCCCGCCCATGTTTTCCTCCCGACCTTCCTCACCTGTTCCAAAGGGCAACTGTTCCAACAGGGTACGCTCCCGCTCCGTATATTTACTGACTCGGCGACAACCTCATTGAAAATAATTCAGCGCTGGCCGATTTCTCCTACTATTGAGTGGTTTGAGCCATCCCGGTCCGACCGCCCAGGCGCGACTTCCGGAGTTGCAATGAGCGTTTCATCCAAAACGGCGACGCCAGAGCGCGTTCACATGCGCCAAATCGAGAAGCGGGAGTGGTCTCTCTCGTGGGCGGGGATCGCCGTCACCCTGCTGCTGACGGCCGGGCTCAGTTCTTTTGCGTTAGGCGTCTTCCATCCGACCTCGGTCGAAACTGAGCGAATCGACCTGGTGGTCGCAGTTCGAGGCTTGATCAGCCTGGTCCTGGTGTTTGACCTGTACGTGGTGTATCAGCAGCTGCAAATCATGCGCATGCGCCGCCGATTGATGGAGCGTGAGGAGTTCTTTCAGCTGATCAGCGATAACGTGGTCGACATGATCGCGGTGGTCGACTCAAACGGTAAGCGCATCTACAACAGTCCCTCGTATCACCGGATCCTGGGCTACTCGGTCGCCGAACTCGAGTCGACGTCCTCCTTCGAGCAGGTGCACCCGGACGACCGCCAGATCGTGGTGGACGCGGCCGCGGACGCCCGGAAAACGGGCGTGGGCAAGCGGATCGAGTATCGGATGCGCCACAGGGATGGCAGCTGGGTCTACCTCGAGTCGACGGCGAGCCCGGTGGTGAATGCCAAGGGCGAAGTCGAAAGCCTCGTCATCGTGAACCGCGACATCAGCGAGCGGCGGCGCCTGGAAGAACAGTTGCGGCAATCGCAGAAGATGGACGCCATCGGCCGCCTTTCGGGAGGCGTGGCGCACGACTTCAACAACCTGCTGGGCGTGATCATCGGTTACGCCGAAATCCTCCAGGAGCGCATCGCCGAAACAGACGCGATGCGCGCGCCGGTGGACCAGATTATCAAGGCGGGCAGCCGGGCGTCGTCACTCACGAAGCAATTGCTGGCATTCAGCCGTCAGCAAGTACTGGAGCCGAAAGTTCTGGTGCTCAACGCCGTCGTCTCCGACACCGAAAAGATGCTGCGCCGGCTGATCGGCGAGGATATCGAGCTGCGAACGACGCTCGAGCCGGACCTCGGCAAGATTCGCGCGGACCAGGGACAGATCGAGCAAGTGATCATGAACCTGGTGGTGAACGCACGCGACGCGATGCCGGACGGCGGCAAGTTGACCATCGAAACGCGGAATTTCGAAATCGACGAGAAGTTCGCGCGACGCTACGCCTATCCGGTTCTGCCCGGCTCCTACGTGCAGCTCATCGTCAGCGACAACGGCGTCGGCATGGACACGGCGACGCAGCAGCGAATTTTCGAGCCGTTTTTCACGACGAAGGAAAAGGGCAAAGGGACTGGCTTGGGCTTGTCGCTGGTGTATGGCGTCGTCAAGCAGAGCGGCGGATACATCGATGTGCTGAGCGCTCGCGGCAAAGGCACGACGTTCAACATTTACCTGCCGCGCGTCGGGCAGAACGCCGTGGAGACCAAAACCATTGGGCCGGATCGTCCCGAAGAGCTTCGCGGCACGGAAACGATTCTCCTCGCCGAGGATGAAGACACGCTGCGCGCCCTAACGCGGCACCTGCTCGAGCTGTACGGCTACCGCGTTCTGGAAGCGTGCGACGGGAATCAGGCGCTGCGGCTCAGCGACCAATCGGCCGACGAAATCCAGCTGCTCCTCACGGACGTGGTAATGCCGGGAATCAGCGGGCGCACGCTGGCGGATCAGCTCAAGCAGAAGCGTCCCGACATCAAGGTCGTTTTCATGTCCGGATACACGGGACAGCAGGTGGGCGGCAAAGAAATTCTCGAGCCTGGGAGCGCATTTCTGCAGAAACCATTCACGCGGGAAGGCTTGGCACGGAAAGTCCGGGAAGCGCTCGACGTCAGCCGCACGGCGCCCGTTTCCTGAGATCGAGCAACGCAAAGAACGACCGAGATAAACCGAATCGAGGGCCTCGACATGGCTAAGATCCTGATCGTCGACGATGACGCGGACATGCGCAATCTGCACAAGATGCGCTTGAGCGACACTTACGAAATCCTGGACACGGAGGACCCGGAGGAAGCGCTGGGGCTCGCCCTCGAGCACAAACCCGCGGCCATTCTGCTGGACCTGATGATGCCGCGGCTTTCCGGCTTCGAGTTATGCCATACGCTGCACACGCTCAGCTACACGTCGCGAATACCGATCCTCGTCATCACCGGCGAGTCGGCGGCGAAGTATCAGCAGCATTGCGAAGGACTCGGCGCGAGCGCCTTCTTCGAGAAGCCCGTCGACTACAAGGAACTGAAGAAGCGGATCGCGCAGGCGCTGCAGACGAACCAGCCCGAGCGCCGGAAACACGTGCGCGTGAAGATGCGGGTCGTCCTGAAACTGCGGGGCGTCGATTCCAACGGCAAGCCGTTCGAGCTCCCTACCGTCACCGAAAACGTGAGCCCCGGAGGCTTTCTGGCCGGGTGCCTGGCGCCCTTGAATCAAGGCGGCGTGGTCGAGGTATTCGTTTCGGGAGAAGGCGAGCGCTTCGCGGGCCGCGCGAAGGCCGTGCGCTGCGAATCGCGTGGCGCGCCATGGCAGCGCTACGGCTTCCAATTCGTCGAAACAACTTCCGAGTGGGTGCTGCAGGCGACCCGGTAGCTTCTCGGGTTCTTCGCGGCACTCGATCGCGCATGCCTCAGGCGCCAGCCTGCCCGCATCGGGCCAGTTAATGATTCTTTGAAACGCTGGTATACGCTAAACCACAATATAGTTGCAGGGTTTGCACGGGTGCCGGATAATTTGGCGAATCGAGGCGGAGTGGTGTCGACACTTGCCCGGCCCGTGCCAGCAACATGAATTGCCCCCAGTGCAGCACCGTCAACCCGGACTACGCTGAATCTTGCTCGCACTGCGGCAGCCTCATCTCCGGAAACACGGATACCGTTCAATTTACGGATACCACCGCCCTCTCGGCGGGGACTGACTTCGGCACCCGCTATCGCATCGTTTCCCTGCTGGGACAGGGCGCGATGGGCCGCGTCTACAAAGCCTTCGATAAGGACCTCGAGCGCGCCGTAGCGATCAAAGTCGTGCGCCCGGGCATGATGGCCGAGTCCGACGCCCTCAAGCGTTTCAAGCAGGAACTCCTACTCGCGAGCAAGGTCTCGCACAAAAACATTCTCCGCATTCATGACCTCGGCGAGGTCGGCGACACCAAGTTCATCTCGATGGCCTTCGTCGAAGGCAGCGATCTCAACAAGATCATCGTGCAACAGAACCCGCTGCCCTTCGAGCGCATCCTGAGTTTCGCCGAACAGCTCGCCGACGCCCTGGCCGCCGCGCACTCGGAAGGCGTGATCCATCGCGACCTCAAACCGCAAAATATTCTCGTCGCGAACGACGACCATCTGTACGTATCCGACTTCGGCCTCGCAAAATCGTTCGAGCAGGACGCGGTCGGGATGACGCGGACCGGCGTCTTCCTCGGCACACCGCTGTACATGTCGCCCGAGCAGGTGGAGGGCAAGCCCGCCGACCAGCGCAGCGACCTGTACTCCTACGGCCTGATCCTCTACGAAATGGCCACCGGCGCGGTTCCCTTCACCGGTGATTCCACCTTTAAGGTGATGTACGACCGGCTAAAGACCCGGCCCAAGAATCCGCGCATACAGAATCCGCAGATTCCGGCGTGGTTCGACCGGATCGTCATGCGCTGCCTTGAGAAAGACCCCAAGGATCGCTATCAGTCCGCCGACGAAATCGTGACGGACCTGCGCGCCACGCGAGCCACCGCCTCCGCGAGCCGGTCGATTCAAATTACTCTGCCGCAGTTCTCGGACAACAGCTGGATCTGGTGGACCGCCGGCGGCGTGCTCGTCCTTGCGGCGCTGGCGTTCGCGATTCCCCCGGTGCGCCATCTGATCCTGCATCAGAGTTCGGGCGGTGGCGGCCAGTCGAGCTCGCAGGTTGCCGGAGTTCCCGCGCTTTCGGCCGGCAAGTTCGTGGCGATTCTTCCGTTCAAAGTCCTCGGAGACGAACAGACTCTCGGCTACGTGGCGGAAGGCTTGAACGAAGCGCTCTCCGCAAAACTGTTTCAACTCAAAGATCTGCGCATGGCTTCGGACGCAAGCCTCACGAATATTTCCGATAAGGACCCGCTCGACAAGATCGCGCGCAGCCTGGGCGTCAACCTGATCGTTGAGGGCCTCATTCAGGGCGACGCGAACAAGATGTCGATCATCGTCAATCTGCACGACATTGCCGACGGCAAGAAACTCTGGAGCCAGCAATTTTCCGGCGTCCCGAAGGACGTCCTCTCGATCGAGGACCAGATTTCGGCTCAGCTCGTCAGCGCGCTGCAGATCAAGCCGAGCGATGATGAAATGGCGCGCGCCGCCGAGCGTCCGACGGACAATATCGACGCGTATGACCTCTACCTCCGCGGCCGGCAGGCGTTGAAGGGCCCCGATCGGTCTAAAGCGGCGCAATCCGCTCTCGACTTCTTCCAGCAGGCTATTCAGAAGGATCAGGGCTTCGCGCTGGCTTATACCGGCGTTGCGGACGCCTCTCTAATGATGTACGAGAACAGCAAAGACAGCTTCTGGGCGCAGAAAGCCACCGACGCGGCGCAACGAGCCGAGCAGCTCAAAGACAACCTGCCCGAAGTTCACTTCGCTCTGGGTGGCGTTTACCGGCAAACCGGCAAGACGGCCGAGGCCATCGCCGAGCTCGACCGCGGCCTCAAGCTCGCGCCCAATTCCGACGCCGGATACGTACGGCTAGGCACGGTCTACGCGCAGGCCGGGCGCCAAGAGGAAGCCATCGCCACCTTCAACAAAGGAATCGAGGTCAATCCGTACTACTGGGTGCTCCACAACGAGCTTGGGCACGCTTACTTCTCGATCGGGCAGAATGACAAGGCGCTCGACGAGTTCAAGAAGGTCACGGAGCTCGAGCCGGACAATGTGACCGGATGGAACAACCTGGCGAGCATGTACGAGCGCGTGAGCCGGTATCAGGACAGCATTCCGGCCTACCAAAAGTCGATCGAGATCGCGCCCACCTGGGCGGCTTACTGCAACCTGGGCAATGTCTATACGGTCTTGAAACAGTACCCCCAGGCCATCGACGCCCTGCAGAAATCGGTCGCCCTTGCGCCCAACCAGGAGGCTTGCGTGGGCAATCTGGCGGATGCCTACCGGTACTCCGGCCAGACGGCCAAGGCCAACGAGACCTATGAGAAGGCGATCGCGCTGGCCTTCCAGGATTTGCAGGTGAATCCGCAAAACACGGACGATCTGGGCGATCTGGCTCTCTACTTCGTGAAGAAGGGCGACAGCGCGCGCGGCATCGAGTTCATCCAGCGGGCGCGCAACCTCGATAAGAGGAATGTCGAGCTGATCTACACGCAGGCGACCGTGGAGGCTCTCGCCAACAAGCCCACGGACGCCATGGCTACGCTGCACGACGCCCTGAGTAAGGGCTACCCGGTGAAAGACGCCCAGTCCAACCCGGACTTCGCCACCGTCCAGAACCGGCCAGACTTCCAGGCGCTGATCAAGCAATACAGCCAGCCCGCGCACTAACCCCGAGCGATTTGCCTTCGACCTTAATGGGATAGGAGCCGCCGGCGCTTACACGCACCGGCGCAAGCGACGCGAATCAGGCTGTTCTGGAGTCCCGCTTTAAACTCGCAAGCGACCGCCGACCACGGAAGTGTCATCTGGGGCAGATCGAAAGCTCCGGGAACTAAAGAAAAACGCTCTTAGCCGTGGAGGGGGCCAGCTGGTCGAATTGTATCGCCCCGCTCGACTCCGACCGCCGCGGGCGCCTCGGCCAAAAACGAAACGGCCCTCTGCGAGGGTCTCGCAGAGGGCCGAAAGAGAAAGAAGAGATGCCTAGCGCTGAAACACGCGGCGACGCAGAAAAGCCAGCGGCGCCAAGCCGATCAGCAGCATACCCAGGGTGCCAGGCTCCGGAAATATCGCGAGCCCCGTCACGCCGGACCCGGACAGATCCACCGTCGCATCCGCCGCGAACGCCTGCGTGTTCCCGATGGTCGCCCCAGAGGGCGTGCTGATACCGATGTCGCAGCCTACCGGGATACCCAGCGTAAAGTCATCGAGATCGCAGTCACCGTCGTTGTACGGCGTCGAACTCCCGATGTACCAAATCGGGATCGGGTCTCCTGTGGCCGCGACAACGACCCACGATGGCAGACTCAACGTCGTGGGGGCCGTGAAACTGCACTCGTCTGCCGACACGCCACCAATCGAAATGACCGAACTTGCCGACGTCCAGCCGATCAGCGACAGCGGAACTCCACCAACGCTGAGATTGCAAGAGAGTCCGCCACCCAAAACCTCGCTTGCCGGCACGGCGAACGTGATCGAGGTAACGGCAGAGCCCGTCACTTGGCAGTCTGTGTCCGCAATCGTACCGTCGCCCCCCGCAGTCACCTGAATCCCGCCGCAGCCGGGCGCTGGCGGTGGATCGCCAGGCACAATTACGATTCGTGAATCGCCGCCGCTAATGTCGTCGGCATGTACTACACCTGCCGTAAACAGGACCAGCGCGGCTACCACCAAAGCGTTGATCAGCTTCAAGAGAATACCCTCCAAGAGCTACACTACACGACCAGCCGAAGATACAGCACTTCGGGTGCCAAAGCTACGGCCTTCCCCCTACCCTAAACACCGTACTTTCATACCGCATTCACACTCAGAATTGTGCCCGAATCGTCGGCATGCAAATGTTTGCATATCTTCGGCAGTTGCCCGGGCGAGTGGGGCCGTGGCGCTCCGACGGCACTGAACTCAATCTGAAACGCTTACAGGTCCAATCTACAGCGGCAAGCGCGACTGTCGCGCATTTGCGGCGCGTGTTACAATCCCGCGTTCAAGCAAGATTGGCCAGTTCTACATGCCCGTCGAACAAGGTACAAGCATCGAGGTCATCTCACCCGACCGCTCGCGGCAGGTCGTCCGCATCGCCGCATCTCCATTTTTAATCGGGCGGGGCAGCGAAGGCGGCAACCACGTTCAATTGAACGACCGCCGCATTTCGCGCCAATGCGCCGCCATCGTCTCCGAGGAAGGACACTACTACCTAGAGAATCGGGGCCAGAAACTGGGAATTTTCGTCAACGGCGAAAAAGTCGAGCACCGCATGCTCAGCGACGGCGACATCATCTCGTTCGGCCTCGCCGATTCCTACGAGATGATTTTCCGTTCGGCCGGCAATGGCGCCGTGGTTCCCGACATGATGACCCTGATCGGGAAAGTTCCGGATACACAATTATCACCGGGCCCCGCCGGCGGCTTGAGCAAATTGAATCTGCTTCTAGAAGCGAGCATGCTTCTGCACTCGACCCTGCCGCTTCAGTCCGTGCTGAGTACCGTTCTGGATCACGCGATCGCTGTCACCGACGCCGACCGCGCGCTTCTGCTCGAACCGAACGACGCGGGGACGCTCCAGCCCCGTTTCGCGAGGGGCGCGGGCCTGGTGCGTCTTCCGGCCGAAAGTTTCGCGCCCAGCCAAACGGCGATCCGCATGGCGCTCGAGCACCGCGCGAGCATCATCACCGAGGACCTCGCGCAGGCCGATAGCGGCCTGCAGGCGGCCGTTAGCATCGTCTCGCAGCAACTCCGTGCGGTGGTCGTGATTCCGCTTTACGCCGGCGGCCGCACGCACACTACCGAATCGGGCGTTCACAAAGGCGGCGATCTGCTGGGCGCTCTGTATCTCGATTCGCGGCGGCGGGCCGCTTTCTCGAAGCTCGACCGGCAGATCCTCGATGCGCTGGCCGTCCAGGCAGCCAGCATTCTGGATAATGCGCGCATGGTCGAGCGCGAACGCCAGCGGCAGCGTCTCGAACAGGAAGTGAACATCGCGCGCGACATTCAGCAAGCGCTGCTTCCGCGCGGCCTCCGTGATTTCCCTTATCTGAAGGTTGCGGGCATCAACATTCCCTGCCTCGCCGTTGGCGGGGACTACTTCGACGTATTCAAAATGGCGGACGGCCGGATCGCGTTCCTGATCGCTGACGTGTCGGGCAAAGGTCTCGGAGCCGCGCTACTTACCACAATGCTCCAGGGGGCTCTCTCCGGGCTAATGCTGGGAGCAGACCCGGCGCCGATGTTCGTTCACCTGAATAATTTCCTCTGCGAGCACGCCGAGGTCGGCAGATATGCGACCGTGTTTTTCGGAATTCTTCATGCCGACGGCACGCTCGAATACATCAACGCGGGGCATCCTTCGCCGCTCCTGCTTCGGGGCGGCGACGCCACCGAGCCCTTCACCGAGGGGTCATGCCCGGTCGGGCTCCTGCCCGAAGTGGACTACCACGTCGCCCGCGTGAAGCTGCAGCCGAGCGACACCTTGGTTCTCTTCAGCGACGGCATTACGGAAGCGGTCGATATGCAGGAAGAAATGTACGGCATCGACCGCCTGCGAGCGCTCTTCGCAGGCCAGGCCAATCCCGGCTTGGACTATTTGCAGCAAACGGCGCTCGCCTCACTGCGCGAATTCACGCGAGGCGCCAGCCAGGCGGACGACATTACTCTGCTCCTGGTGCGCTACCAACCCGCAAACGCCCCAGCTGCAGCGGCAGACTAATCCCTCGGGCGTCACGTCCGAATGAAGTGGCTGTAACCGAATATTCACACTTTGGTTGCGCCACTTTGGTTACAATCCCGCGCCATGGCACCCGAAAAAATGGACATTGTTACTACTGTGGGAACACGCGAAGGACAGAAAGTACTTACGCTTAAGGGCCCGCTCACGATCCACACGATCTTCGATTTCCAGTCGGCAGTTCGAGAGCAATCCACATCCGCGCTCATCATCGACTTCAGTAACGTCCCGTTCATGGACTCCGCCGGGCTCGGCGCTCTCGTGGGCGCCCGCGTAGCACTTCAGAAGGCGAATCGTCCCCTGGCGATCGCGGCTCTCAACACGCAGGTGAAGGCGCTGCTCGATATGTCGAAGGTCAGCCCCTTCTTCCGAATCTTTTCCACCGTCGAAGAAGCTCAAGGCGCTCTCGCCTGAGCTTCCTGGCGCAAGGCTGCGAATTCCTTTCGGGGAAAGCGATCAGTTCTTGCTGACCGGCGGATGATTCTTGAAGAAGTCGGTGACGTCCGGCATTCCTGAGTCGCCCGAATTGGGCGCCATTCCGGAGTGCGAGCCGTCCGTGGGCGGATGGACGAATTGGCCGTCGCTCGGCTGGCTGCGCGTTACGACCCAGCCAGCGGATTGCCGCGCGAGAAAATAAGTCATCGCCATTCCGGTGCCACCCTGCTTCAGGCGAAACGCCGCCTCGGCGTGCGCCTGATCGCCGTTCACGCTCACTGAGTCGACGCTCATTTCCATCACGTCCATGTTGATGCTGTGGTCGTTGCGGACGTGTTCCTCGATGGCGGAGCGGATCGCGTCGGCATCCGAGCCCGAGGCTTGCGGCATCGCGCCCGGTTCGGCCGCGGAGCTCGAGCCATCGATGGGCGCCGCGCCGCTCGACGACGCGGGCTGATTCGCCTTCGAACATCCGCTCGCGCCAAGCGCCGCGAGCATGGCCGCGATCGCAATCCAACGCATCGTCATCGCAGTCCTTTCAGGGATTGGGGCTCGCCGTTGTACACGATCACCGGAACAACCCATTCGTCGATCGGGTGCGAGCGGCCGCAATCCAGACAGGCGGTGGTCGAATACCGGGCGCCGCAACGCGGGCACACCGCCTGAGTCTGAAAGGTGTCAAACGGAGTCCCACATTGACCGCAGACCCAGAAGTTTCCGATCGGCGGCGACGTCTTGCACGACGGGCACGCGAACCCCTGGTGCCGGGGCAGCTTGGCGAAACGCGACAGCGCAAACGCGTGCTGCAACCCGCTCCAGCAGTTGAGCAAGATGAAGGCCGCGAGCACTCCGAACCACACGGAACGCGTCAACACCGCGAACAGAACGAACCCGCCGAAACCGATGAAGCCTATAATCGTCGCGATCATCAGGCTTCGCGCGCGTCCCACGCCGTACCAAAGCAGCGATCGAAGAATCTGCCCGCCGTCGAGCGGATAGATCGGCAGCATGTTGAAGACAAATAAACCAACGTCGATCGCCACGGCCATGAAGAGAAAGTGGAAGGCGTCGGGCCGCGAGTCCTTCCATCCCGCCGTTCCCGCCGCCCAATAGAGACCGTACAGAATCGGAAAGAGAGCCACGTTTACCAGAGGCCCTGCCGCGAGGCTCCAAAGGTTCGCACCGGGTCGCGGAGGAGCATTCACGTACGCCACGCCGCCCAGCGGCCACAGCACGATCTGCTCGGACGTGCCGCCGACTTGCCGGCAAGCCAGCGCGTGACCGAATTCGTGCAGGAGCACGATCGCGAAGAGCGTCAGGTATTCAAAGAGGCTCCAAATCGGAGAGGAATAGCTTCTCGCTTCATCGCTGATGGCCCACGCCGCCACCAGCAGCCACGACCAATGCAGGAAGACAGTGATGCCGGAGAATCTGAACAGCCGGATCGAACCTTGGCGAATGTTCACTGAGCAGATTTTATCGCACAATGCGCGGCATCCCAAGGCAGCGCTGCCTTGGGCGCGGCGCCCGCCGACCGCGCGAACCGTCCTTTCATCTTCCTAGTCTCGGCGCCGGCTATAGGCACCGCCGCCGAGACCGCCCACGTCGATCACCACCGCGACGATCAGGATGATCAGGTTTATGCCCGTCGTAGGCTGCCCGGTATTCACCATCCAGGCGTAGGCCAGGGTCGTGAGCGGCAAAAAGAGGAACCCGAGAACCGGCAAAAGCAGCCCGTGGTAGGCGCGCTGCAAGTAATTCGAGAACAGGAACAGCAGCACGAGCGCGATGCGCGGAAACGCGAGCAGGAGAATCAGCACGAGACAGCCCATGGAATCGTCCTCCGGAAAATAAGCTCACAACATGAGATTCGGATCAAAGCCCAAATGCTACGCACCGCCAAGCGCGCGAATGCTTTCTGCGGCGAAATCGTAGTGGAAATACCCGCTAGTCTGGATGGACGCCAGCCGCCGTTGCTCTAGGATCGCTCCCGGAGGCAAACCACCGTGGTCCGAACCGTACTGCTGATTCTTCTCGTTCTGCTGTTGCTCGGAAGCTTGCCCGCGTGGCCCTATAGCGCTCACTGGGGATACTACCCCAGCGGAGGGCTGGGCGCGCTGTTGCTGATCGTGATCGTGCTGATGGTCCTCGACATTTTCTAGCGGCCGAAAGCGACGAGGGGCCGCTCCGCCAAATCAGCCTGGCGAAGCGGCCCCACAGTTTTTCCATCCGATTCGTTCATCCCGTCTAGTGCTTGATGTAGATGCCGACGTCAAACCGCGTGTGATCCCAGTCTGCGTGGTGGTCTCGGCACCAGTTGCGGTCGGAGTCCATGCGGCCGACGTCGTGCGCGACTTTTGGACTGTCGTTGCCGTACTTCGCGGCGTCGCGATCGATGCGAGCGCGATCGGCCTCGAGCTTGCGGTGGCAATCATCATTCACGTCGCCGAGCGTGATTCTGGCCGCTCCCATGGTGAAAGCGGTTGCTAGAACAGCGCCCACAACCAAACGAATAGCTTTCGTCTTCATTGGCATTCCCTCCCCAGTCGAAATTGCACGCTTGAACATGAACCGCAGGCCTCCTCGGATCGCTCAACAAATTGTGTCGTCGCGCTCCCAGGCGTTTCTTTCCCGCGCATGATGCTAGGGAATCGGTCAGCTAACGGCCATAACGCGAAACACTTAGCTCGCGAGCCGTGTTCCTGTAGGGGATTTGCCGTAGGCGTGACGCTTTCGCCAAGTAGAGGATGTTCGTCGGCGTGCGGCGCTAGAATGAATCCATGGAGAAGAAGGTGTTCTGGGCCTGCTTCTGCGTCCTTGGGTTGGCGGCGGACATGTTCTTGCCGCTTTGGTGGGCTCTCTTCGCGACGATCCCAATCGGCTTCGTCAGCTGGTGGGTGGCGTACCGCAGCGACTGGTTCTAGCTTCGGACTCCGGCAGGAACCCTCTCCGCACGAGTGAAACCCCGCGCTCTATTGCGAGATCCAATTCGGGCCGATCATTTCGCGGAGCGCCTTGGGCGTCGCCCACGGCGCGGAATTCGTGTAGCGCTTCACCCAGTCCTGGCCGGCGCCAATCTTCACGCGGCCGGGAGTGAATTCCGGCGAGAGTGCATTCGCCATCAGCGCGTAGCTCACGCCATCGTGCAGCCGCAGCGCTTTCCAGCATCCTCCGGGGACCGCCACCACCGGCACTTGCCCGGCGGCGACGTCCGAGCCGAGCGTGGTTTTCTCGGCGCGGCCATCCGGATGAAAAATGAAATAATCGACGGGCCCGCCCTCGATCAGGATGTGCGTGTCGTCCGAAGCGAGCCAGTGGAGGTAGTTGATGGGCCGGTCGCGGGTAAGCATGTAATAGTTCTGGCTCTGCACGGCGAGCGCGCGGCCGTCGACCGTGACCATCTGTGCGGAGCGTCCGATGATCCCCAGATAGCCCGATTCCTTCGGCAGCACGGTGAGCTTCAACACGCGAATGATCTCCCGCGCGCGGGCATCGGAGCCGATCTTCGCCGTGCCTGAGGACGCACCCACGGCCACGCACGCCACGACTGCGAGTGACAGCACGACAAGAACGCACTTTTTAATAGCTGTGACTGATGGATTCATTCCGGATTCCCCGAATCTAGCCGGTGCCATTGATCACCGAGCCGTCCGGCGCTCGCATCTCGTTGGGGCGCTCATCGGTGATCGGATGCTTTGCGGCGAGCGCCTCGTCGACTTCGATTCCCCACCCCGGCTTTTCGCTGATCCACGCATAACCGTTCTTCACTTCGAGGTGCCCCTGAAAAATGTCCTGGACGAGCGGCGTGTAGTCGAAGTGCTCGTGAATACCGAAGTTGTTGTTCGTCAGGCCCAGCGTGAGATTCGTCATATGTCCCACGGGCGAATTCGGAGCGCCGTGCCATGCGAATTTCACCTCGTAATTATCGGCAAACGCCGCGATCTTCTGCGCGGCGGTGAAACCGCCGATGTGCGACACGTGATGGCGGACGTAATCGATGAGCCGGTCTTGCACTAGCGGCTGCCATTCGTGGGGATTGTTCCACAGTTCCCCGATCGCGAGAGGCGTGGTGCACATCTGCCGGACGATCTTGTAATGTCCGGACTCTTCGGGCGGAAAGAGATCCTCGCAATAAAAGAGGTGAAACGGCTCGACGTCTTTGCAGAACTCGGTTGCGCGAATGCTGTCGAGCAGCGAATGCACGTCGATGCCCAGCCCGATTTCAGGCGGCATCTGCTTCCGGAAGGTCTCGCACGCGGAGAGAACTTTCGCGATTTCCTTGTCGCGATCGAAGGGGATCGACCCGTCGTCGAATTTCGGCTGCCCGTAGGCGTTGTTGGTCGCGCCGTCGCGAACGAACATCGCGATCAGCAGATTGCGGCAGCCGCCCTCGACAAGCTTCATCGAGCTTTCGATCAGTTTCTCGTTTGTGTCCTGCGGCGCCAGGAAAACGTGCAAATAGATGTCCGCGGCGTCTCTGACCTTGCCGCCGACAAGCTGGTACACCGGCATGCCCGCCTGGCGGCCTTTAATGTCCCATAGCGCGTCGCAAACGCCGCTAATGGCGCAGTTCTGCACGTTGTCGTTCTTGTAGTAGGAGCTCATGTAGCAGAGCTGCCAGATCTGCTCGATCCGGTCGGTGGTCCTGCCCATGACTAGCGGCTTCAGATACTGTTCGACGGCTGCTTTGACGAGCTTCGAGCGCCCGCCGGGGAATGTCGTAGTCGCGCAGCCATAGCCGTAAAGCCCCGGCTGATCGGTTGTGACCTTGACGACAGTCGAGTCGTTGTTGCCCCCGCCGCCCGTCTCGATCACGCTGACATCCCTAATAAGCGGCGCGGGCATGCCGCGGGTCGCCTGTTCGAATTTCGCGTGGCCGTCCTGCTCCTTGACTGTGGGGGCGGCCTGCGCCAGCGGACCAGCGAAAAAACCGGCCACCGCGGCGCCGCCGCTGAACATCGCAGCCTTGAGCACCGCGCGGCGATCGTGATGATTGCCTTTTGTCGTCATATAAACCTCGCCTGTGCAACCCCGCGCATCGTACGCTTCTCGCGGGCCCGACACAACCAACCTGCCCGCGCCGGTTCTCGAGCGGCGTCGTCAGTTCCCGCCTGGGCTCTCGTAAGGTGCCGCTACAGGTTCCTTGCGGCCACGTTACAGCCAATCGCCGATTTCGAATATGCCGAGCCAGCGCGTATACGTTGGTTTGAGAGGTATTCGAATGCCCCTGACGCACCTCATCGTGATTCTCGTGATCGCCATCGCCCTGGCGGCGCTAGCGGCGGTGTTCCTTTTTCAAATGCGGACCAAGAGGCTTCGCACCCGATTCGGCCCGGAATACGATCGCGCTGTCTTGGAAACCGGGAGCCGCTTGAAGGCCGAAGCCGAACTCCAACGGCTCGAAAAGCGCGTGAGCGCATATCCTCTTTTTCCGCTGTCTTCCGCGGACCGCGACCAGTTCCAGCAGTCCTGGCGCACGATTCAGGGCCAGTTCGTCGACGATCCGGGCGGAGCGCTGGCCGACGCGGATCACCTCCTGATTCGGGTGATGTCCGCCCGCGGATACCCGATGAACGATTTCGAGCAGCGCGCGGCGGAGATTTCCGTGGACCACGCCGCCGTGGTTCAAAACTACCGCGCCGCACACGACATCGCGATCCGTCAGTCGCGGCGCGAGGCCACCACGGAGGACCTTCGCCAGGGCATGATTCACTACCGCGCCCTGTTTGACGAGTTGACGGCAGAACCCGCCCGGGCGCGCGCTCAGGCCGCAGGCTCGAGCTGACCGGTCGCGCAAAGAGATTCTGGTTTGCAGGATATCGAGGAAAGGGAGAGTCCAATGACAGAGTTCTTTCGCAAGGACCGGGAAGCAATCGTTCCGGACGAGCCGAGGCGGGTCGATCCCGGAGTGCCAGAAACCTCAGCAAGTCGGACGGTGCCCGCTACCGAGTCCCGGGCGCTCATTACGCCTCCACCCGCGACGGGCGGGGCGGTTACGAGCGCCGCCGCGGCTCGCGCCGTGGAAGAAGAAAGAATCGCGCTCTTCCCATCTACCGAAGCGAACGAGCTGCGAGCGCGATGGGACAGCATCCAAACAGGTTTTGTCGACGAGCCCCGCAAGGCCGTAGCCGAGGCCGACGCGCTCGTTTCCGCCACGATGAACCGCCTGAGCGAAGTCTTCGCGCACGAGCGGCAGCGCCTGGAGCAGCAGTGGGATCGGAGCGAAGATACCTCGACGGAGGATTTTCGGCTGGCTCTGCGCCGGTACCGTTCGTTCTTTTCGCGGCTGCTTTCGATCTAAGAACAGACGAGGATGTGACGGCGCAAGTCCGTCACATCCTCGATTTCGCCCTTCGCGGGCCTCAATTCCCTACTACTACTTCGGCGGAGCGTTCGGCGCAGAATTCGGTGCGGCGCCGGATGCAGGCGGATTGGCCGGCGGCGGTCCTGTGCGGACGTGGTAGCCGGCTGGCACATGCGTCAGCGTGTGGACGTA
The DNA here is from genome assembly GCA_035504455.1 of Vulcanimicrobiaceae bacterium. Taxonomy (GTDB): domain Bacteria; phylum Acidobacteriota; class Terriglobia; order Acidiferrales; family UBA7541; genus Palsa-295. The sequence goes on along the minus strand of DATJRU010000245.1, from coordinate 10,945 downwards.
ACGCAGCTTGCCGTGATTCAGGCGGAAGAGGTGGCTGTCCGGTATTCCGCCGACGCCGAACGTGCAAAACGCGACGACCGCGCCAATCGTGGGATCGACGATAAAGCGCCTCGCAACAATGTTCACGCCCGCGGGCACTCCGACCGTGCAGCTATCATCCGGCGCGCCCTTTCCGGTATGGGCGCCGCCTTCGGTGCGGTTGCAGGGCTCTCCCCAGGGCACGAGGTCAAGCTTCTTCTCCAGAAACGCATCGAGATACGCGTTGGCCGCGGAAACGAGCGTTTCGCGCGTGTCCCGCTGATCGGGCGGAATCTCGCTCCAGTCTTCGTTGGGCGACCACTTGTAGTAATTGTCGGCGTTGAAGAGCCAGTCACCCGGCTTCGTGACCATCGATTCGATTTCCACAATCTTGTCGTGATTCACGCGCAGGCGCGTCCCGAGGACATACGGATGCTCCTTGTCCGTAACGATCACTTCCGTGAACGTCTGGCAGGTGACCGGATCGATCAGCGTGCGATGGAAATCGATCTTCATCGGGTTCTGGATCACGCCCGTTTTGATGTCGATGGTCTGCATGTTCTCGATGTAGTCGAGGCTGGTGGCCAGCGGCATCCCGGAAGGATCGCCTTTCGTCTGGGCGTCGATGTAGAGATTTGTGGCGGCCTGCAGCCCCTCTCGAGTGCAGGAAACTTGCGCGAAACTCGCCGCGGGCACGAAGAGCGCTGCCGCGAACACGATCCACTTACAAATAATCCGATTCATGATCCCTCTCCCCCTTGAGCGCGATTTGCGGGCGAGAGTCTACCACCGAATCCAAGGGGCCGAAACGAACATTGGAAGCTTCGGTTGCTCGAAGAAGACAAGGCCTGCGACCGCCGAGCGACGAGGCGATGCGCATCTCAGCGACGGGCGAAGTAGAACAGCAGAGCGAAAATAGCGAGAGGCAGGAAGACCATCACCGCATAGAGCATGGCTTTCCTGGCGCCGCTGGCGCGGCGTTTTCTCCACTCCTGAAGCTCCGGCCGAGCCGCCACTCCCACCTGATCGAGGTGTTCGAGGTCGAAAGCGAAGTCGTGCGCATTCGGATAGCGATACTGCGGCTCGCGCTCCATGGCCCGGTAGATCACTTCCTGGAGGTGGGGCGAAATCGACGAATCGATTTCGCGCGGCGGCACGGGATGTTCGAGCAGACGGTCGTTCATCACCTCGAAAGCATTCTCGCCGTGAAACGGCTTCCGCCCGGTGACCATCTCGTAGAGCATCACGCCCAGCGAGTACAGATCGCTCCGAGCGTCGCTGCGCTTCCCTTGCACCTGCTCGGGCGAGATGTATTCCGGCGAACTCATGGCCTGCGGCAGCTTCGTGAACGTAATGCGCGGCGCGCCGGTCTGGCCCGCGAGGCCGAAGTCGATCAGCTTCACGTGGTCGTCCGGGGCGACCATGATGTGCTCCGGGCGCAAGTCGCGGTGCACGACGCCGTGATTGTGAATGTAGGAGAGAGCCTGGCAGATGCCGAGCGCGATCTTCACCGCGCGCGCGGGCGGGAGCTTCTTCTGCTCGTCGAGAATCTGCCGCAGCAGCTTCCCGTCGACCCACTCCATCACCATGTAGCTCTGGCTGGGATGATCGTCGGGAAGCACCTTGAGGACGCCGGGGTTGGCAAGGTGGCGGCCGATTTCCTTGGCGCGCTGGAAACGCTCCATGAATTCGACGTCGCGATCCATCTCGGGGTGAGGAACCTTGAGCGCCACGGGAAGATTGGTGCGGAGGTCCGTGGCGTGGTAAACGGTGTCGACGTCGCCGCGCGAAATCACCGCGTCGATGCGGTAGTGGTCCAATTTTTCGCCCGGGGTAATCTTCGCACTCCTACTTGGATTTGGGCGCGCCATCGTTCGTGCCGAAGACGAGCAGATTCGATTGGCTCGGCGTCAGCATACTAAAACTCGCGTCGTCGCGAAGAGAATCGGCCGCGCGCGACTCAGGCGGCGAGAACGAAGGGCTGCCGGCAACCGGAACCGCGCCGAAGTCCGATTCCAGCAGGCCTTCCTCGACGTCCTGCGGCGACCGGAGATGAAACGCGCCCCGCAGCGCAAGGGGCGTAAGCAGGGTCGTCAGCAAAACGACGGCCACCATCACGGCGATTTCGGCTTCCCCGAAGATTCCCGTGCTCGCCCCCATCGCCGTCACGATCAGTCCGACTTCACCGCGCGAAATCATGCCGCAACCGACGCGGAGGCTGCGCACGCGGTCCATTCCGGAGCCCAGCGCCGCAAGGCCGCAGCCGAAAAGCTTCCCGATGACGGCCACGAACAGAATGACTCCAAGCAGCAGCCAGTGCCCGCCGAGCGCGCGGTAGTCGCTCGTGAGCCCGATCGACACGAAAAAGAGCGGGATCAGCAATCCGTGCCCGATCGCGTAGAAGCTGCGCTCGATATCGGCTTTGAATTGCGAGCCGGCAAATACGTAGCCGATCAGGTAGGCGCCCGTGATCGCCGCGACGCTGCCGAGCCACTCGGCGGAAATCGCGTAGACCAGGACGAGCGCGAGAACGCAGCTTGGCACGGCCTCGGTCGCCGTCAGCTTGCGCAAAAGGTGGACGAGAGGATCGAGCCATTTCTTGGCGATCGAATAGCCGGCCACGAAAAAGACCGCGACGCACAGGCTGATCATCGTCATCTGCACGATAAGCGGATGACCCGCGGCGAAGGTGTACCTCTGCTGCAGCCAGGCGCTGACGCCCGAGGCGACTCCGAACGACGCTCCCTTTTCCGTGGTGATCGACGCGGCGAGAAACGCGAGGACAAAGAGGCCCATCACGTCGTCGATGACGGCGGCGCCGAGGATCACGGTGGCTTCCTTCGAAGCCATGCGCCCGGCGTCCATCAGGGTGCGGGCGGAAATCGAGACGCTTGTCGCGGTCAGCGCGCCGCCGAGGAAACAAGCCGTGCGCCAAGAAAGGCCGAAGAGGTGCGCGACGCCCGCCCCGAGCAGGAACGGCCAGATCACGCCCGAAAGTGCCACGAGAAACGCCGTCACGCTGGCCTCGCGCATGCGGTCGATATCCGTCTCGACCCCGGCGATGAACATCAGAACCATCGCTCCGACTTGCGCGAGCAACATCAGCGCGCCCGTGGCTTCGCCGCCGAAGACGCGCATGTGCATCAGGTTGAAGGCGCCGGGCCCGAGCACGACGCCGACCATGAGCTCGCCAATGATCGGAGGAATGTTGAAGCGCGCGCAGAAAGACGCCGCGAGCTTCGTGGCGGGAAGCAGGATCGCCAGAAGCAGAGCCAGCTGCAGAGCCGGTGACATAGTTAGCCCGCGTCGACTGTGGCGAGAGCTTCCGTCTCAGCCGCGCGGCGATTGCGACTCCAGAAACGCTTGATGCGTGCAAGCGAGAGCCAGGGCATGCGATAGCCGTCGCGTTCGATGCCGTTTCGTCTGATCGTGCGAATCATTGCGGCCTGGCGGCGTGCCAGCTCGGCCTGGGCCATGTTGCGGGCCAACAAGCTGGCTTGGCGCGTGTGGTCTTCGGCTTTATTCATCACGCGGAGGCGCATCCAGAGTTCTCCCGCCTTGAGGTGCGCGATGAAGCTGTCGGGCGCGAGGCTGACGGCCTCGCCCAACTCGTCCATGGCCGCTTGCGCCTCGAGATTGACGCACAGCGCCATGCCGAGCACTACGCGAAGGTCGGCATTCTCGGGATTGCGGACAACCGACTCGCGCAGGCACTTGACGAGATCGACTTTCTCTTCCTTGGCGAGAGTGCTGGGGTCGGCAAACATCCGCATCAACGGAGTGCGCGCCTGGCTCGGAATGAGAGACAGCGAAAAAGATGGCGATGAGGAGACCAGGGCTTGCGAGTTGTTCTCGTCGTTGAGGGGGACGATAGCTTTATCAGTCATTTTCTGTTTTCCTTCGTTTTCGGCAAAACCGCGCCGAGAAAAAATGAGACGACCGCCCCGGCAAGATGCGGGCCGATTCGCATCCTGCCGGACGGCCGCTTACCGCTAGATCAAGCTACCGCGTACTCTTTTTCGGCCTGGCGGAGAACATCCGGTTCCGGCTTAACGACGAACTCGGGGTAGCCGAGTTGGCCCATCTCCGGAAGGTCGAGACCGGCGATTTCCGTTTCCACCGAAACCCGATGACCGACGAAGAACTCGATCGCCAGGTTCAGAAGGAAGCTGAAGGTGAAGACAAAGCCGATCAGCGTGGATATGCCGACGAGCTGAGCGACGAGCTGGCTCGCATCGCCGTAGAACAACCCGGTGACCGAACCCGCTACGCCGTTCCAACTGCCGCCGTAATTGCTCGTGCCGTCAGCGAATAATCCCACCGAGAGCACGCCCCATAGTCCGTTGGTGCCGTGGACCGAGATGGCGCCGACGGGATCGTCGACTTTGAGTACGTTCTCGAAGAAGGAGCAGCTGAGGCAGACCAGAACGCCGGCGACCAAGCCAATGATGCAGGCGCCGACCGTGTTGACGAAGCCGCTGGGCGCGGTGATCGCGACCAGGCCGGCCAACAGTCCGTTGCCGCTCATCGAGTAATCGACTTTGCCGTTCTTGATCCACATGAAGAGGAGTGCGCCGAACGTCCCGGTGCAGCCGGCGAGCATCGTATCGACGGCAATCGTGCCGATGCGCAGGTTGCCGTTGGCCGAAGCGCCCAGCGTGCTGCCTGGGTTGAATCCGAACCAGCCGAACGCCAGGATGAAGCAGCCGATCAGCACGGCCGATACGTCGTGGCCGATGATCGGGTTGCTCGATCCGTCGCGGTTGAACTTGCCGATGCGCGGGCCGACGATCAGACAGACAGCGAGCGCCGTAATGCCTCCGACGGCGTGCACCACGCCCGATCCGGCGAAGTCGCAATAGCCGTGGCCGAGCTGGTTGTTCGAGCCGAGCTGCGAGAGCCAGCCGCCGCCCCACGCCCAGTTGGCATACAGCGGATAGGTGAGCGCGCCCATGAACGAGGACGAAAGCGCGAACGCCAGGAATTTCCAGCGTTCCGCGCAAGCGCCGGTGACGATCGTGAGCGCCGTATCCATGAACACCATTTCGAAGAGGAACAGCACCATCACGCCAACGTCATACGTGTGGCCCGACAGGAAGAAACCGGTCTGGCCGAAAAGGCCCCACGTCTTGCCGAATAGCGTCAAAGAGTGCTCAGCCGTGAGCGAATTCAGCCCGCCCAGGTTGCCGTTGCCGGCTGAACCTCCTTGTTGTATGGCGAATCCAATCAACCAGTAGGAGAAGAGGCCGACCGTGTACACGAAGAAGTTCATCATGTAGGTGTGGTTGGCGTTCTTCACGCGACACAATCCGGATTCCACCATCGCGAACCCGGCCTGCATGAACATGACCAGGAAGCCCGTGACCAATGTCCATATGAAGTTGGCCGCGATCTTGTTTTGGCCGACCTGATTGGCTACGTCGCCGAGGGTGAGGCCGGCCTTGGAATCGGCGACCGGGACGTCATTCACGGTACCGGTGATTGTTCCTCCCGGATCGCCCTTGGCCAGATCAGCGGTCTGCGGCGCCTTCGCCGCGTCGGCTGCAAGTTCGGCTGTGGTCGCCGAAGGCGGTGCAGTGGCGGGAGCCGCCGCGGGCGCCGGGGTCTGAGCGTAAACGGCAACGCCAGCCGCGAGCGCCAACGCGAGCACCACTAGTAATAGGGAAAGGTTGCGCATCGTTTTCATCGTATTTTTTCGCTCCTGTCGTTTAGGCCGCGTTTGGGCAGCCGGCTAGCTCTTCCAGACGGCGTTCTTGTTGAATGCCGCCGGCAAGATCACGAGAATTCCGAACAAGCTCACGGCGATGCCGACGAGAGAGAGGACGAGCCGCCCGCCCACGCTCGGCGTCAGATGCATGCCGAAAAGGGTGATGGCCCAGCCCAAAGCCGCCGCCGCCGCGCCCAGCAGCTTCATCGAAAGCGGCGATGGCTTCAGTGCGCTCTTTCCCTCGAGCGACTTGATGCTCAACATCCCGAACAACGAACCCGCTATGCCCACCAGGCCCACGAGAAACAGCAACTTCCCCATCGCCCCGGCCCACAAGAAAATGCCGGCGCAGAGGATGGTTGCCGCCACCAAGAACAGCGTGTAATAGCTGCCCTGCGATTTATTTGCTGCCATTCGATCTTCCTCCTCGACCCCAAGGGGTCTGCTGCTAAGTCGCGAATCCGAATCTGCGATCAACGGTCTCCAGAGGCGCCAAGATCCCGTTGTCCATCCAGAATTTGAAGCCGTACATCTTGGCCCTCATCACCAGCGAAGTGACTCGCTTGATGTTCCCCATGGGACGCTCCCTGGTGACGCTCCCGCGAATGACCAGGTGGGGAGGTTCCCGAGCGGACTGGCGGTAAGCGCGGAGCTCAGCGCTGTTCGCATCGGAAATCGCCAGGAAGAGCATCTCGCGCATGCCGATTGCGTCGTGCAGCGCCTGAGTCGACGAGTGCCGCTCCTGCACCACCCGCGGCATCGACGCGTCCCACGGATCGATCGGCCGCGTGAGCCAGTCGCATTCAGCCTTGTCGCCCCGAACTTCCAGGCGCAGGAGCGTCAGAGGCGCGCGCGACAGTTCTCCGAACCGCATGCGCGAGCGCAAACCCCTGACAAAATTGCCCGCCTCCCAGAGCTGCTTCATCGTGAACGGATTGCCGCGGGAGTCTGCGATCTTGACGGGAGCGCAATGAACACCACGAACATCAAGGCGACCATCCACTCGAGAACGACCGGCGCTCCGATTTGCAGCCGAACGACGAGAAGCAGCGCTACCATCGAGAACCACTGCCATCGGGACCGGCGCAGGCGTTCCAGTCGCCGCGGAAGCCTCACCAGATCCATGAGGTGCACTCTGCCCTCTCGCGTGGAGGGCACAGCGCAGCGGATGCACGCGGTCGCGAAGAAGCCACCGAGTATCAGTTCCAGCAAAAGCGTTTCGTGATTCATCGGCCATTCCTTCCGAACAAACTCGTTTCCCCGCACACGGCGTGACAGACTCTGGCGGTCCGCCGCGGGACGCTCGTCGACACACCACCGCACACGCGGCAAAACCGCCGCGAAAGCCTTTGGCGCTTCAAAGGCGCGAGCCAGCTATTTGCTCAACACTGAGCAGACTTTAGTAATTGAACGGACACGGCATGGTGTCCTAAGAACGACTGAACGAGACCGGAAGGCTTGCTCCGGTGCTCTCCGTGCGTTGGGGCACGGGACAAAACAAAAAAACAACGCCCAAGTGCGACGTCGGCGGTGACTCTAGGGCTTTGCGGCAGGATTGTCCAACTCAAACTTGTGATGACTACGATAGTGATTCCGGATTCCCGAGCGCGACGAGCCGGGCGTGAAGTGGGAAGCGCGCCCGGCCCCAACATGTCGAGAACGCGCGAGAGAGGCTGGCGTCGCGGACGCCATTCGCGGCGGACCGCAGCCCCGCCGCACTATGCGCTCAGCAGTTTCCGCCGGCGAGGACCCATCGTCGCCGCCAGCAAGAGCACGGCGATCCCCGCCGCCAACAACGTCATCGTTCCGGGTTCGGGCACGTTGCCCGTCGAACTGGAGCCGATCGTGACGGACGCCGTCGCGTACAAATAATTCCCGGTCGAAACGGTGTCCACCGTTGGATCGAAGCTTGGCGAATTCGGATCGACGCTATAGAGATCGTAGGTCACCGCGAGAAACCCGTCGAGTGTGCCCGTCGACGCCGGGTTGATGGCGAAGCTGCCCACGCCCGTCATCGCCGAGTCGTCGAAAGACTGCGCGACCGAACCCGGCTCCGGCGACGGCCCGACGACCACGAATTGCTGCCCAATGAAGTCCGTGTAGACGCCGAAGGGATTGCTGCACGGCGAGCTCACCATGGCGACGCAAAAGTCGGAGCTGGTAACCACCGCGAAGTCAGAGCCCGAGTCCGCGAGCGTGAAGCCCCAACCTACCGTTGAGCCGGCAGGGCCCGTGACGGCGCCACCCGCGGGATCGAGCGTGAGAGTGACGTCGTCCGCTTTGGCGCGAATTCCCAGGGCCAAGAAGCAAAGAGTCGCAAGCAATACCGCGCGGCACGTGATTTTCATTTTGTTCTCCTGTTCCCCTGTTCTCATGTTTCCCGTTTACTCGAACTGATTGGTGCGAACCACCGAACCCGTTACCGTCCCGTTGTTCGCCGAATACGTGAACGTGGCCGTGAATCTCGCCGAGGCCGCGCAACTGCTGAAATCGATCGGGACGCTTGCCGTTCCGGTCTGCCCGGCGTTGATGGTGCCGACGGCGAGCGGAAACCCGGTGTTCACCACGGGCGTACACGCGGCGCCTGCTGTCTGCGTCAGCGTGAACGATGGAATGATCGCGTTCCCTGCGCCCGCGGGGCCGTTGTCATAGAGCGAGAGCGTCCAAAGCCGCGCGTTCGCCGGGCCCGATTTTGCCGCGATGTTTCCGGCGATAGTCGTCGTCAGCGACGTGAACTGCGCGGTCACAGTCTGGGACTGGTTCATGACGACTGTGGTGGTTGGATTCGTCGGATCGGCAACGGGGCCCGTCCATCCCAGGAACGAATTGCCCGGCGTTGGCGTGGCCTGCACGACGACCACACTATCCAAGTCGATTCCGTGCGCGCCCGGCGCGGGATCGGTTGTGCCGCCGGTTGCGGGACTCGCCTGAATGTTCAAGGTGACTTCCAGCGGCGGTAGTTGTTGCGGCCCTGCCAGGCACGGCGCCACGAACTGATTGACCGGAACGCATACTTCGAACGCGCCGATATCGTAGGCGCCGGCTTGTGGCCGATACACGCCACGCTGGTCGTACTCAAGTCCAACGGAACCATCAGCCGCGTTGAACGCCGCGCTGAATTTCGTGATGGCCATCGTGGGCGTCAGGCCGCCGTTGTTCGCCAGCGGCCGCAGCCCCGGGTCGTTCGCCGTTGCAACGCCGCCGCAGTTGTTGTTGCCGACGATCAGGTTCCCCGAAGCGCTCATCGCGATCGAGGAACCGTCGACGGTGCATTCATCGGGCGCGTCGAGATTCCCGCCGTTGTCCGCGATGATGGTGTCCCACAAATTGAACGTGGTCGGCTGCGGGTTGTTCGGGTCCTGGTAGATGTAGACGCCGCCGAGCGGGCCCGTGCTCTCGTTCCCGCTGATGGTCACTTCCTGGAGAGTGGTCGAGCCGTTGTAGGAGAAAATCGCCGCGGCCGCATCCGCGCCGTTGTCCGCCGATCCATCGGAAGGGTTGCCGTCATTGCCACCGTTGCCGCGCGTGACGAAGTTTCCGTTGAACGTGCTGTTCTGTATGAGCATCGTGCCGCTGTCGTTGAAAATCGCCCCGCCCAACGCCCCGCCGCCCGCGCCAAAAGTCGCGTTGCCATTGCCGCCGAATTTTCCGCCCGGTCCCGGATGCCCGGAGCCGAGCACGGTCCCATTCGCGGCCGAGCCGCCTCCTCCACCGAAGCCACCCGTGCCGCCTTCGGTGCCACCAAAGCTTCCGGTCCAACCTGATCCGCCCCCGCCTCCAAACCCGCCGTTACCTCCGTTGCCGCCGCCCAGTGCGCCGCCTCCTCCGCCACCGCCATACGCGCCCGCGCCACCGTTTCCGCTGGAGAGAGCTCCCCAGCCGCCTCCTCCACCACCACCGCCATCGCATGGGGCGGCTTGGCCGTTTCCGCCGAATTGCAAGCCCGAACCACCGCTTCCCGCAAAGCCCATGCAAATAGAACCGGCGATATCTGGAAATGCAGGATTCATCATGATTCCGCCGCCATCGCTACTGACCGCGCCGGGGCTGACGAAAAACGCATTTTGCCCGTCGGTTTGTGCGCCGCCTCCTCCAGCGCCGTCCGTGAATGGATGGCTCGCGGAGGAATCCTGCGCTCCGCCGTTGCCGCCAAGTCCGCCGCCTCCTCCGCCTCCGTTAGGGCTTTGCGCCCCGAGGCCGCCTCCATCGCCGCCGGTCGCCGAGTTGCCATCGAACGTGCACCGCTGCACGGTCAGTACGCCGCCCTTCACGTAGACCGCTCCACCCGCGCCGAGGCCTCCTCCGCCGCCGCCCGCGCCACCATCGCCTCCGTGAACGCCAAAGCCCTGCACCTGTGTATCGAGAATCGTCAAATTGCCCGTTCCAGTAACAACGAACAGCCGCGCGCTGCACGCCTGCGATGCTTTGTTCACCCAGGTGGCCACAGTTGTCTGGCAATCGGCAGCGTCCCACGCGATCGTGGCGCCGTTGCCCTCGATCGTCACCGTCGTGCGAATCGCCGGCAGCGCCGCGAAGCTGACCGGATTGAACGGATCGAGCGCCACGCTCGACAACGTGAAAACCACCGGCAAGTCAGCGGAGGTGGGCAGGACGATGATGTCGTTTCCGGTTCCCGGCAGGCATTGCGTGGTCACGAATTCCGGCGCGAAATTGGACGGGTTCTGTTGCACGAGCACGTAGTCCTTCGGGGCCACGTTGTTCTTGTAAGCCGCCGAATACAGCGCCTCTTTCAGCGTGCAGCCTTTCCCTGCTCCCACCGTGTCGTCGAGCGAAGTGACGTAAATGATCGACTGTGCTTGCACGCGCCCCGCGCACAGTCCTAGGAGCGCCGCCCCGAGGGTCAGCGCCATGATTGCGAATCGCAGATGCTTCATCTTGGTATTCCCCCTGGCTCTTCCAAGAGCCGTAACGAGAAGCTGCCGCGTTCCCGGCGAACGAGCGCACACGCTCTCACGCACAGTCCTCTCGCCGAAAGCCAGGGCCACACCAGCGGAGTTTGGTTGGATCTCTGGCTATCGACGCATGCAATTATCGGAGGCCGGAGAAATCGTCAATGCATGCGGGGGTGAAAAGGTGGTGAGCGTCAGGTGAAGGTCCAACCTCTTGCTGCAGCAAGGCTTGGCGAACGCCCGAGCGCCACTGGACGCCGGACCGCGAGCCCGCAGTCGGCGGCCGAATACGCAACTACCCGTGAGGAGG
>DATJRU010000244.1:0-2724 GCA_035504455.1 Vulcanimicrobiaceae bacterium | reverse complement strand
GACATTCTTTCGCGCAAGACCCTTCGTTCCGCCGGCTCTTCCGAATCGCAAAATAAGATCACCTGCCTCACTGCATACGACTATCCGACCGCGCGCCTGCTCGACGAGGCCGGCGTCGACGTAATTCTCGTCGGCGATTCGGTCGGCATGGCGGTGCTGGGTTACGACAGCACGCTGCCGGTCACGCTCGACGACATGCTGCACCACCTCCGCGCGGTTCGCCGCGGCACGCAGCATGCGTTGCTCGTGGTCGACATGCCCTACGGCAGCTTCCACGTGTCGATCGAAGATTCGGTGCGCAACGCGATGCGCCTCGTGAAAGAGGGCGGCGCGGAAGCGGTGAAAGTCGAAGGCGGCGAGCGGCGCCTCGAGCTGATTCACCGGCTCGTCGAAGCCGAAATTCCGGTGATGGGCCACGTCGGGCTCACGCCGCAATCGGTGAACGCGATGGGCGGGTTCCACGTGCAGGGCAAGTCGATGGACGCGGCGCGGCAAGTCGAGCGCGACGCACGCGCCGTGGAGGCAGCGGGCGCATTCGCGGTGGTGCTCGAATCGATGCCGCGCGAGCTCGCCGCGCAGATCACGGCGCAACTGCGCATCCCCACGATCGGCATCGGCGCGGGCCCCGATTGCGACGGCCAGGTGCTGGTGTTCCACGATCTCGTGGGCCTCACGGAGGGCTACACGCCGAAGTTCGTCCGCCGCTACGCGAATCTCTCGGCGGACATCACGCGCGCCGTCGCCGAGTATTGCGCCGACGTCCGCGCCGGCCAGTTTCCATCGGACGCCGAGTCTTACCACTCGGAGTCCGAGCTGCGCGAGCGCAAGGTGAAGGTGTAGAGATTAAATGTAGCGCCGCGGCCTTCAGCGCGGCATCTTCGCCAAGGCACAGCGGCACAAGGGTCCGAGGCGAAAGGCCCGACGAGCTGCCATCCCGCCTGCCCTGACGAAGGAAGGGAGCGGAGTCCCGCGCGCCTCTTCTTTCCCGCGATTTGTGCGGGCGCGGGACGCAGCGAGGGATCTGCTTTCTCGCAATTCGAGCACGAACATTATCCAGGAGGGAAGGGAATCATGGACACAAACGATTTTCGCTTGCTCTACGATTTCAACGCCTGGGCCAACCGGCACACGCTCGACGCCTGCGCGGCCCTCGACGCCGACCGCTTCCTGCGCGATCTCGGCTCGAGCTTCGGCTCCGTTCGCGACACGCTCGCGCACATCTACGGCGCCGAATGGATCTGGCGCGAACGCTGGCTCGGCCGCGTTCCAACGGGAGGGCTTCCCAAGCCCGCCGATTTCCCCGATTTCGATTCGATCCGCAAGCGCCTGACCGAAATGGACGCCACGCTCGTCGATTACGTGGCGGCCCTGAAGCCCGAAGATTTGCATCGCGTCATCGAATTTAAATCGATGGTCTTCGGAATGGTCGCGGCGCCGCTCGCGCAATACCTCCAGCATCTCGCGAATCACGGCACGTACCACCGCGGTCAGGTCGTAACGATGCTGCGCCAGCTCGGGGCGAAGGCGACCGGCACCGATCTGCTCCGCTTCTACCTCGAGCGTGCCACCACCGCGGGGGCAAGCGCATGACAAGTTGTTCGCTGCCAAGCTGACGCCAACCCGGCCAGCATGGAAATCATTCGCACAACTGCGTGGATGAAGCAGGTGGCTCGCGACGCGCGCGTGAAAGAGCGTATGCTCGGGCTCGTCCCGACAATGGGCGCGCTGCACGAGGGCCATCTTTCGCTCGTGCGCGAGTCGCAGAAGCAGTGCTCGCCCGTGGTCGTCTCGATTTTCGTGAACCCCGCGCAGTTTGGCCCGAACGAAGATTTCAAGAAATATCCGCGCACGTTTGACGCAGACCGGGCCGCGCTCGAAAAGTTGCGCGTCGATTATATTTTCGCGCCGCCGCCCGAGGAGATGTATCCGCCGGGATTTCGCACGGCCGTCACGGTCGAAGGCCTCGGCGACGTGCTCGAAGGCCGCGTGCGGCCGGGGCATTTTCGGGGCGTCACCACAGTGGTTCTGAAGCTTTTCGAAATCGCGCAGCCGCGCTTCGCGTTTTTCGGCCGCAAGGACGCGCAGCAGGCGCGCATCATCCGCCAGATGGCCGCCGACCTGAACCTCGACGCCGAAATCGCGGTCTGCCCGATTGTGCGCGAAACGGATGGGCTCGCGCTCTCGTCGCGCAACGCGTATCTGAAGGGGAGCGAGCGCCAGTCCGCCACGGCGCTCTACCGTTCGCTTGATGCTGTGCGGTGCGAGGTGGCAAAGGGCGAACGCGACGCCGCGCGCCTGATCGCCGCGATGCGCGCCACAATCGACGCCGAGCCTGGCGTCGCGTTCGATTACGCCGAAATCGTCGACGCAGACACGTTCGAGCCCGTGGTCAGCCTGCGAAAAACGTGCTACGCGCTGGTAGCCGCGCGCGTGGGCACCACGCGCCTCATCGACAACGCGCTAATCGAGCAGCAAGCCGACTCCTTCCGCGTCACGGTGTAATGTAGCGCCGGCGTCTCGCCGGCCCTTTTTCCGCGTGCATGTTCGACAAGATCGCCGGCCGGAGGCCAGCGCTACAGGGCCCGGATCGCCGCCTCAGCCATTCGGGCACCTCACGCCGGGTGCCGCGACCTACTCCGCCTTGATCGTTTCGAGCACGTCAGCCGCGTGGCCCTTCACGGTGACCTTGGGCCAAATCTTGCGAATCTTCCCGTCGGGCCCGAT
>DATJRU010000243.1:0-5503 GCA_035504455.1 Vulcanimicrobiaceae bacterium | reverse complement strand
ACGTGCTTATCGGCTTCGGCGAAGAAACGGGCGTGCTGGCCGGGGGGCTGGGCGGCGTATTCGCGGACGGTGATGCGGAACTCGATGTCGCGGCCGTCCTGTTTTTTCTTCATGGAATAAAAGGAAAGCTGAGCGAGTTCGCTCGAGGGATCGGGCTGCGCGTAATGCCACTCCGACACGGTGCATCTCCTTGGCCAGACGTGAGGTGCGGGATTATACCTTACGAGATGATGGTTGGGCACCGGCGCGCACGCTTTGTTGAACGAATGCGTGGTGTGAACGCTTGCGAAGGCCCCACCCTCACAAACCGAGGATGGGGCACCCGAAAGATCAAAGGCATAAACCTTGCGTGCCTGAAGTCTCGGTCGCTTTGGCGAGCGGAAAAGGCTAGAATGCCGCGCATGTCGACAGGCTCTTTTCAAATTGCAGGGCGCGCGGGAGCGAGCGCGGGTGTGCACATCCTGAGCGTGAAGGGAGCCATTACACACGGGACCGCCTCCGCCCTGCAGGAAGCGGTGAACGCCGCGCCGGCGCACGGATTGATCATCGACCTGAGCGAAGTGCCCTCCGTGGATTCGATGGCCGTTGGCGCGCTGGTGCGAGTGTACGTCAGCTGCACAAAAGCGGGGCGCAAACTGGCGCTCGTGGGACTGAACCACCGCGTGAGAAACGTGCTGCAGATCGTGGGCGTCGATCCTCTGTTCGAAACGTACGCTAGCGTCCCCGAAGCGGAATCCTCGCTGACTTGATCTTGCTGCTCGAAGAAAACCTGCGAACAGCCCTGTAAAAATCCGTCTCGAAACGAGACGGAAGCGCGGATTTAACGATGGTTTCATTGACAAGGCACAAATCGGGCGCGTATCATTTCAGTCGGTGAAGCGCCTGAAGTTCAGGCCGCTTGATCCCCTTCATTGCTCTAGCCCCCAAGCAGGGTGGAGTGACCGAGGCCGTATCCTCGGTAAGCAGGGCAGGAACCCTTAGGGAGGCCGCTCCGCATGTCACCCGAAAACGACCAGAACCTACAACCATCTGCCATCGATTCCATTGCAGCGGAGAAGGGCGAAGATATGACTGCTGCGTCAATTCCCATGAGCGCAAGCCCGCAGGACGGGGGCGGAGCCGCGACGGGCGTGGCGCCGGCTCGCGAACGCGCGCCGATGGCCGAGCCGTCGCAGGATGCGGAGCCGCGCGGAAAGACCGAGGAAGCGCCGGCACCGGCAGAGGCACCCGCGGAAGCGTCCGGGGCGGAAGCGGAGCAGGCCGAAACGCTCGAGACGATGGATCAGTTGATGGACCAGTTTTCCGCGCCGGAACCCGTGGCGGCGGAAGGCGAAATTTTCGACGGTCGCGTGCTGGCGGTGACCGAAGCGGGCGTTGTGGTGGATGTGGGCGGCAAGTTCGAAGGACTGGTTCCGGCCCAGGAATTCCTGGATTCCGGCGCGCCGATCGAATTCGGCGAGGGGCAGACGATCGAAGTCGAACGGCTGCACGAGCAAAAGGATGGTTACGTCCTGCTGTCGCACGTGCGGGCGCACCGGCGGAGGGTATGGGAGCGGATCGAGAAGTCCTATCGCGAGCACACCAACATCACCGGGAAAATCCTGGAGCGAATCAAGGGCGGGCTGGTGGTCGACATCGGCGTGCGCGCGTTCCTGCCCGCGTCGCAGATCGAACTGAGGCCGGTGCACGATCTCGAGGGATGGAAGGATCGCGACATCGAGGTGCGCGTCCTGAAGCTGAATCGCAAGCGCGGCAACGTGGTGGTGAGCCGGCGCGCGATCCTGGAAGAAGAACAGAAATCCAAGCGCGACGCGCTGGCGGCAACGCTTACCGAGGGCGCGGTCGTGAACGGGCACGTGAAGAACGTGACGGACTACGGCGTGTTCGTCGACCTGGGCGGAATGGACGGACTTCTTCACGTCAGTGATTTGGTATGGGGCCGCGTGCCGCATCCTTCATCGATCGTGAAGCAGGGCGACGAGATCCAGGTCCAGATCCTGAAATTCGACAAGGAAAAGCAGCGGATTTCGCTGGGACGCAAGCAACTGCTGCCCGATCCGTGGGCCACGGTGCCGGAGCGGTTCCCGACCGGAGCGCGCCTGCAAGGCAAGATCGTGGGCGTGACGGACTACGGCGCGTTCGTGCAGATCGAGCCGGGCGTCGAGGGGCTCGTGCACGTAAGCGAGATGAGCTGGTCGAAGCACGTGAAGCACCCGTCGAAGATCGTGAAAGTCGGCGATGAAGTCGAAGTCGTGGTGCTCGAAGTGAAGACGGATCAGCGGCGGATTTCGCTGGGACTGAAGCAGACGCTGCCCGATCCATGGGAGCAAGCGGCGGAACGGTATCCGGTGGGCTCGCTGGTGAACGGGCGGGTGCGGAACCTCGCGGATTTCGGGGCGTTCGTCGAGATCGAAGAGGGCATGGAAGGCCTGATCCACATCAGTGACGTGAGCTGGACGGAACGCATCAAACACCCGAGCGAGAAGTTCAAGAAGGGCGACAAGGTCGAAGCGCGGGTGCTGAAGGTAGATTCGCAGAACCGCAGGCTCTCGCTCGGCATCAAGCAAGTGAACGATATCTGGGCGAACTGGTTCACGGAGCACAAGATCGGCGAAGTGCTCAAGGGCAAGGTAGCGCGGACGACCGATTTCGGGGCGTTCGTGGAACTGGCCGAGGGCATCGAGGGACTGTGCCACGTTTCGGAGATCGAGGAGCGGCGTCCGAAGGGCGAACGGGATAGCCGCGAGAGCCGCGATGCAAAAGCCAAGGGCTCGCGGGCGGAGCGCGTGACGGCGGTGCTTTCGCCGGGACAGTCGTACGACTTCAAGGTTCTGCGGCTCGAGCCGGAACAGCGCAAGATCAGCCTGAGTTACCGGGCGGCGCAAAAACAGGCCGAGCGGCAAGAGATGGAGACGTTCCGGTCGTCGAAGTCGTCGCCGACCGCAACGATTGGCGACGCGATCATGGCTAAGCGGCAGTCGTCGTCCTAGCAGGCGATTGGGCGGGCGTTTCAGAGGCGAAGGGCGGGCTCTTAAGAGGTTCAGCAGGGGCGCTTCCGAGAAGTAAAATCGTTTACGTCGTCCCTTTTTAATGATATGCAGGAATTGTGCGGCGACCCCACCCGGCGCGCAAACGGCCACGCACGCTAGCGGAGAGGAGGCTGTTCCAGAGATGGCAGAGGTTCCGGGAGAGCGCGAAAACAAAGACCATAACACGGTGACGAAAGCCGATTTGGTCGAAGAGGTTACACGGGTGACGGAGCTGCCGCGGAAGGAATCTGAAGCGGTGGTGGAGACGATCTTCGACAGCATCATCACCGCCCTGCAAGGCGACGACAAGATCGAGATTCGCGGGTTCGGGAGTTTTCGCACGCGGCAGCGGCGCGGGCGGACCGGCCGGAATCCCAAAACCGGGGCAAAGGTGGAAGTGCCCCCGAAGAAGATCCCCTATTTCAAGCCCAGCAAGGAATTGAAGGATCACGTCAACAATCCGCAGGCGGCGGGCGCTGCCGCGGGATCGTCCGAGCCCGCGCAGGATTAGCGCGGATGGACTATCTCTGGACGCCATGGCGATACCGGTATATCGCCAATGCGTCGAAGGACGATCGGTGCGTCTTCTGCGACGCGCTGGCAGCGAATAAAGACGCGGAAACGCTGATCGTCCTGCGGGCCGAGAAGAACTTCATCATCCTGAACAAATTTCCGTACACGTCCGGGCATGCGATGGTGGTTCCCTACGCGCATATCGCGGATTTCGCGGCGGTCGATCCCGACACGATGGCCGAAATGATGCAGCTTGCGCAGCGCGTGCAAACGGCGCTCGGCCGCAACTACCACCCCGACGGCTACAACCTGGGCATGAACCTCGGGCGCGCGGCGGGCGCGGGCATCACCGGGCACCTGCATTTGCACGTGCTGGCGCGATGGTCGGGCGACGCGAACTTCATGACGGTGGTGGGCGAGACGCGCGTCGAACCCGAAGACCTTTCGACCACGTACGAACGCATGCGCAAGGCCCTCACGAGCTGACTTCCCTTCCCTTCGATCCGAGCTGAACCGGGCTGTCCTTTGCGTGACGCTGAGTTGTGTATACTGGCGCTGGCGTTGCACGGGGGCGGCCATCACACCGAAACCATCGCGATCGACGGAGCCGGCTGCCGGGCACGCGCTGGTGACTCCCTACCGGCGGTATCCGGAAGGCACGCAACCTCCACTGCTCTATCCTCCGTATCGCTCGACGCTGCATCGCAGCCCGCGAAATGCCTTGATCCTGCTGCCGCACACACTTTCGGAAATTACCGGGCCGGTTTACGGGCACGGCGACATCCAGGAAACGGACAACGATCTCACGCGGCAGGGCGAAGGCGAGCCGATCGGCGAGCGGATCATCGTGACCGGGCGAGTGGTCGACGACAACGGGCGTCCCATGCCGCAAACGCTGATCGAAATCTGGCAATGCAACGCGGCGGGGCGCTACCGCCACAAGAGCGACGAGCATCCGGCGCCGCTCGATCCGAACTTCACAGGCGCGGGCCGCACGCTGACCGACGCGCAGGGGAATTACCGGTTCACGACGATCCGGCCGGGGCCGTATCCCTGGGGCAATCATCCGAACGCGTGGCGGCCGGCGCACATTCATTTTTCGCTTTTCGGGACGGCGTTCGCGACGCGGCTGGTGACGCAGATGTATTTTCCGGGCGACCCGCTTTTCCCTTTCGATCCGATCATGAGTTCCCTGCCGGATGAAAAAGCGCGGCAGCGGCTGATTTCGAAATTCGAGATGGATTTGACGCAGCCGGATTGGGCGCTGGCGTTCCGCTTCGACATCGTGCTGCGCGGGCGCGAAGCGACTCCGTTTGAAACGAAATAGGAACGCGCATGGATATCGACCTCATACCGACGCCATGGCAAACCGTGGGGCCGTACTTCGCGATCAGCCTCGCGGGCGGGCATTCGATCGAGCACATCGCCGGCCCGAACGCGAAGGGCGAGCGCGTGAAGCTGATGTGCGCGATGTTCGACGGCGAAGGCCAGGGGGTGGACGAAGCGCTGATCGAAATCTGGCAGGCGAACGCGGATGGAAGGTACAACCATCCGGACGACACGCAGGACAAACCGGTCGACCCGGATTTTCTGGGCTTCGGGCGGCAGGCGACGGACGAGAACGGCATTTGCGTGTTCGAGACGATCCGGCCGGGCCGCGTGCCGGGTCCGAACGGCACGATGCAGGCGCCGCACCTGGCGGTTTCGGTGCTGGCGCGGGGAATCCTGCGGCGGCTGCCAACGCGGATTTATTTTGCGGGCGATCCGGCAAACGAAAAGGATCCGGTGCTCGCGCTGGTGCCGAAAGAGCGGCGCGAGACGCTGATGGCGCAGCCGGTGGCGAATCAGCCGGGCGCGTGGCGGTTCGACATTCATCTGAGCGGCGCGAACGAAACCGTGTTTTTCGACGTGTGACGCGATTGGAGGAACGGCGTGCCGGCGCGATTGATCGATAGCTTGGC
>DATJRU010000242.1:0-2940 GCA_035504455.1 Vulcanimicrobiaceae bacterium | reverse complement strand
CTATGTCCCGTTTTTCGTGCGCGACCTGAAGGATTTTCTCGCTTCGGTCGGCCCGCTCGGAATTCGCGGGTTCAGCGTCACGCTGCCGCACAAAGAGCGAATCCTGCGGCATCTCGACGATTGCGACCCGCTGGCGGCGCGGATCGGCGCCGTAAATACGGTGGTCGTGCGCGGCGGAGGGAAGCTCTACGGGTACAACACCGACTACGTCGGAGTGCTGCAGGCGCTCGAGAAGCGAATAGCGCTGGCCGGCAGCCGCGTGCTGATCGTGGGCGCGGGCGGCGCGGCCCGAGCGGTGGCCTTCGCTCTCGCGCAGGCGGGCGGCTCTGTGTGCGTCACGGCGCGGCGGCCAGCGCGAGCCAAGGCCCTCGCGAAAGCCTCGGGCGGAGAAGCGATCGCGCGCAATCGCATCCGCGGAGAGTACTTCGACGCGATCGTCAACGCGACCCCGGTCGGCATGCATCCGGCCGTCGGAAGCTCGCCGCTCGATGCTCGCGAATTGAATTGCCGCCTGGTATTTGACACCATCTATCGTCCGCGCGTGACCAAATTGCTCGACCTCGCGGCGCGCCGCGGCATCGAAACAGTCTCGGGCGTGGAAATGTTCGTGGCGCAGGGCGCCGCTCAATGGGAAATCTGGACCGGGCAACCCGCGCCGGAAGACGCCATGCGCCGCGCCGTGGTCCGGGCGCTGGCAGCTGGGGAAAAGCCCAGCCGAGCGCATCGCGCCGGGAAATGAGATTCCGAAGAAAGACGCACATTCGACCATGATTCAACCGGACTTCAAGACGTTCCAGCGTTTGGCGCGCCAGGGCAATCTCGTGCCGGTGTACGACACTTACACGGCCGATCTGCTCACGCCGGTCGGCGCTTATCTGCGCATCGCGGGCGGCGCGAAGTACGCTTTCCTGCTGGAGAGTGTGGAAGGCGGCGAAAACATCGGCCGCTACACGTTTACCAGCGCGAATCCCGAGGAAGTATTTCGCGCGCGCGGCCGCGCCTGCGAACTCGAAACCGGGCGCAAGACCATCACGTTCGAGGGAAATCCCGTCGAGCATCTGAAGCGGCTGACGGCGCGCTACCGTCCCGTGCGCGTGCCGGGCATGCCGCCGCTGACCGCCGGCGCGATCGGCTACTTCGCCTACGACATGGTGCGTCTGGTCGAGCGAATTCCGGACACGGGCCGCGACGATCTCGGCGTCGATGATTGCGTGATGATGTTTTACCCCGGCTTGGTCGCCTTCGACCGTGTGCGTCATCGCGTCTGGATCATCCGCAATGTCTTCACCGAGGCGCCGGGGAGCCTCCGCCACAAATACGATGCGGCGGTCCGCGAGATCGGGCGGATACGCAAGAAACTCGAGCAGCCGTTGCCGCCTCAGCGGAAACCGCCGCGCGCGAAGCCGCTGCACGTCGCTTCGAACATGACGAAGGCGCAATTCACGGCCGCCGTCCGCAGAACGAAATCGTACATTCGCGCGGGCGACGCGTTTCAGGTGGTCGTCAGCCAGAGATTCGAGGCGAAAACGGGCGCCGATCCTTTCGAGATCTATCGTGCGCTGCGCGTCGTCAATCCCTCGCCCTACCTCTACTATCTGAAGCTCGGCGAGCTATCGGTGGTCGGCAGTTCGCCGGAAATGCTGGTGAAGGTGCAGGGACGCGACGCGTTTTACCGCCCGCTTGCGGGAACGCGCCCGCGCGGGCGCAACGAGAAGGAAGACGAAAAACTCGAGACGGAGTTGCTGGCCGATCCCAAGGAGCGCGCCGAGCACGTCATGCTTGTCGACCTGGGCCGCAACGATCTCGGCCGCGTCTGCGAATACGGCTCGGTGAAGCCGGAGCGGCTGATGTTCGTCGAACGCTATTCACACGTGATGCACCTCGCATCGAGCCTGCGCGGCCGGCTTCGCAACGACGTGGATTGCTTCGACGCGCTGATGGCCTGTTTTCCCGCCGGGACGCTTTCGGGCGCGCCGAAAGTCCGCGCCATGGAGATCATCGACGAGCTTGAGCCGACGCGCCGCGGCGTCTACGGCGGCGCCATTCTCTACCTCGATTTTTCCGGCAACCTCGATTCGTGCATCGGATTGCGCACGCTGGTGGCCAAAAACGGGCGCGCCTACGTGCAGGCGGGCGGCGGAATCGTGGCCGATTCGGTGCCCGAGCGCGAATATCAGGAGTCGTGCAACAAAGCGAAGGCGGTGCTGAAAGCACTCGAAATCGCGCACAACGGCAGCGCCGGCGCGTAGCCTTTGCTCTCGCCGCCTCGATAACGTCTCGCAGGCAGGCGCTTCGAGAAAGGTTATGTAGCGGCCGCCCTGGTTTCGGGCGGGCGGCTTTTTCTTCGGTTTTGCGAGTCACGAATCACGAGCCACAGTCACGCCTCTCGCATCCCGCCTGCTACAATAGCAGCATGCTCTTGCTGCTCGACAACTACGACTCCTTCACCTACAACCTGGCGCAGTATCTCGGCCGGATGGGACAGGATCTGTTGATCCGGCGCAACGACCAGATCACGCTCGACGAAATCGCCGAGCGCAAGCCCGAGCGCATCGTCATTTCGCCCGGGCCGTGCACGCCGAAGGAAGCCGGCGTCAGCGTCCCGCTGATCGAGCGCTTTGCCGGCAAGATTCCGATTCTCGGTGTGTGCCTAGGGCACCAGTCGATCGGCGCGGCCTTTGGCGGGCGCATCATTCGCGCTCCGCAGGTGATGCACGGCAAGACCAGCCTGATCCGCCACGACGGCGAAACAATTTTCTCCGGCCTGCCCCAGGATTTTCAGGCCACGCGCTATCACTCGCTGATCGTCGAGCGCGCTACTCTGCCCAAAGAGCTCGAAATTTCCGCCGAAACCGCCGACGGCACCATCATGGGCCTGCGCCACCGCAAGATGAAGGTCGAAGGCGTCCAGTTCCACCCCGAGTCGGTCCTCACCGACGC
>DATJRU010000241.1:0-36853 GCA_035504455.1 Vulcanimicrobiaceae bacterium | reverse complement strand
TCGAGCGCCATCCCGCCCGTGCGTCCGCTCGCGCCATGGCCGATGCGCCCGGCCTCGAGCACCACGACGGATTTTTCCGGCGCAATCGCGCGCAGCCACGCGGCCGCCGCGAGGCCGCTGAAACCCGCGCCAATTACGGCGAAATCAGCGGCGCTCGGAATCGCGCGTCGCGACGGCGTGAAATTGATTCGCCAGGGCGGCGTGCCCCAGCCTCCGCGCGTTTTCATGGAGTCGACCATCGAGGTTTGATGCCGGGCAGGGGAAACCGTAGCGAGCAGTCCAGAGTTGAGAGTTCAGAGTTGAGAGCCAGAGCAAGCCACGCCGGGCCTTAGCTCTCAACCCTCAACTTTCAACTCTCAACTGTACTTCCGAGCTACAGAATATTTTCGTTCCAGTTCTCGAGCGTCTTCTTGATGTGGCCCATGAATTGGTGCGCGATGGCTCCGTCGACCGCGCGGTGATCGTACGAAAGAGTGAGGTAGACCATCGAGCGAATGCCGATCGCGTCGTCGATTACCACGGGGCGTTTTTCGATCGTGCCGAGGCCGAGGATGGCGACGTTCGGCTGGTTGATCACCGGCAATCCCATCAGGCCGCCGAAGACGCCGGGATTGGTGATCGAGAACGTGCTTTCCGCGACCTCGTCCGGCTTGAGCTTTTTCGCGCGGGCGCGCTCGGCGAGATCGTTGAGTGCTCGCGCGAGGCCCAGGAAATTCTTCTCCTCGGCGCTCTTGATCACTGGGACGATCAAGCCCCAGTCGAGCGCCACGGCGACGCCGATGTTGCACTCCTTGTGCAGGACGAGGCTCGTCCCGTCGACCGACGAATTCACCGTCGGGAAAGCGCGCAGTGCCTCGACCGCCGCGCGAATGAAGAACGGCATGAAGGTCAGCTTCGTCCCGGTCTCGCGCTCGAAGCGGTCTTTCATCTTCGACCGCAGCGCGGCGATTTCCGTCACGTTGGCTTCGTCGATCGAGTAGACGTGCGGCGAGGTGCGCTTGGAAAGGACCATGTGCTCGGCGATCCGCTGGCGCATCGTGGACATCGGCTGCACTTCGTAATGGCCGAAGTAAAGCTTCTCGCGCGGTACAGCAACTTCCAGCGTCGCGGATGGCGCCGCACCGGCAGCCGGCGGAGGTGGCGGCGGAGCCGCAGCGGGCGCGGGAGCGGCGTGTCCACCGCCCTCGACGGCTGCCATGATGTCGCTCTTGCTGACGCGGCCGCCCGCGCCGGTGCCGGGCACTTGCGAAAGATCGATGTCGTTTTCGCGAGCGATCCGGCGCACGAGCGGGGAACTGCGAATCTTGTCGCCATTGCCGGCCTTCTCGTGCACGGCCGGCGCTGCCGCCGCAGGCGCGGGCTTCGCGGCCGGAGCAACCGGCGGAGGCGCTGCGGCGCGCTTGGGCGCTTCCTGCTTCGCAGGCGCGGGCGCGGCAGGGGCCGGTGCCGGAGCCGCAGCGGCAGATCCCGCCGCATCGATCACTGCGACGATGGTCTGGATCGGTACGGTCTGGCCTTCGGTAACTTTGATCTCTTTCAGGACGCCGGCCGCGGGCGCGGGAATTTCGGCGTCCACTTTATCGGTCGAGATTTCGAAGAGCGGCTCGTCGCGCTCGATCTTATCGCCGGGCTTTTTCAGCCACTTGGTGATCGTGCCTTCGAAAATGCTCTCGCCCATCTGCGGCATCATTACGTCGACAGCCATTGCAGTCCCTCCCGCGTGCCCGAAAAAAATCGCGCAAGCTTGTAACGCCGAAGCTTTATCTTATCGCACGAATGCAGCGTTCGAAAGCGAATAGGACCACGCCCGCCTACCGATCAGTTTCTAATTGCGCTTTTCGCGCGGCTGCGAGACGCGAATTTTGCGCTCCGTGGCCACCACGAAGCAACCACTCCAGTTATCCACATTTTCATTTTGAAACAGCTCGCCAATTCTCCTTACAAGGCTTGTTCGGTCAGGAGATCTTGGGCGCACCAACAGAATGCCGTAATGCGAACCCGGAACGAACTTTCTCGAGTCCGAGAAATCCATGTCCTGGGTAATGAGGAATCTAGATTCGTTTTGAGCTCGTTCCCAGATTTGGCTGTCGGCATGACCGGCCAGCTTTTCGTCATGCAGTGTATGAAAATCGTAATCGAGATTTCTTAGTACGGTCGCCAGCCGGAGGGGGAGGTTTTCATCGAGCTTGAGCTTCATCGAAGATGCGGAATGGCAGGAATGGGCAGGTCTTCTTCCGCGGAGGCTGCTGCGAATGCGATAGCGGCGCGAATGTCGTCGGCTTTCAGGCTCGGGAAATCAACGAGGATTTCCTCAATCGAGTCTCCGGAAGCCAGACTGGCGAGTACGGTACGCAGCGTCACACGGGTACCTTTGAAGACGGGCTCCCCGCCGCAGACGCCGGCGTCACGAATGATGCGGTCTTGGTGTGCGTTGGGATTGTCGGAAGCGGCGCCCATCTGTTTCTCCCAGGCTTCGTTGCTCAAACTGCGGTGAGGCACTCCTCGTGCCAAACGCCGGGAATGCCTTCGAGCGTGTAGATTTCGTCGCCGCCGTGAAAGAAACTGACGTTCAAGACTTTCGCCGTGCGGCCCGCGTATTCGAGCTGCTCCGGTTCGAGCTCGTTGTGATACTGCCCGGCCTCCAAAAACTCTTCGAGGAATGCCCGGTCCGCGATGCGGACTTCCGTCCCCACTTGAAATTCAGCGTTGTTGAGGCCTTTTGTTTTTCCCATGTGCGCAGCCTGCTCGAACCCCTCTCTGGTTAGTATTTTGCCAATTCGCGTGCGGCGGCGGCAACTTTTTCCACGCTCGGCAGGAAGACGGCCTCGAGCGTCGGCGCGTAGGGCACCGGCGTATCGAGTCCGGTGACGCGCGCGATCGGAGCGTCCAGATCGTAGAATGCCTCTTCGCAGACGATCGCGGCGATTTCTCCGGCGATTCCTCCGGTGCGCGTGTCTTCGTGGACGACGAGCAGCCGATTCGTCTTCTTTACCGAGGCGATGATGGTCTCACGATCCAGCGGAAGCAGGGTGCGCAAATCGATCACTTCGGCTTCGATTCCTTCCTTGGCGAGTTCGGCGGCCGCATCGAGCGACGTGACCGCGGCAGCCGCGTAACTCAGGATCGTGAGATGGCGACCTTCGCGGCGCACGACGGCCTTGCCGATCGGAACGGTGTAATCGGTCTTCGGCACTTCCTCTTTGACGCGGCGATAGAGGAATTTGTGTTCAAAAAAGAGCACCGGATTGTTGTCGCGAATCGCGGACTTGAGGAGGCCTTTGGCATCGTAGGCGGTCGAAGGATAGACCACCTTCAGGCCCGGCGTGTGGACGAAGTACATTTCGGGATTCGCCGAGTGGAACGGCCCGCCGTGAACTCCTCCGCCGGAGGGCCCTCTCAGCACCATCGGCGCGGGCGCGCCCCAGCGGTAGTGCGATTTGGCCACGAAGTTCGTCACCTGGTTGAAGCAGCAGGCGATGAAGTCGATGAACTGCATCTCGGCCACGGGGCGCAAGCCAAGATAACTCATGCCGCAGGCCGCGCCCACGATGGCCGTTTCGCTGATCGGCGTATCGATTACGCGCTCCGGCCCGAACTTGGCGAGTAGCCCTTCGGTGGCTTTGAATGCGCCGCCGTACACTCCGATGTCTTCGCCCAGCGTAACGACTGCCGGATCGCGCTCCATCTCTTCGGAGAGCGCCTCGCGAATCGCTTCGACCATGGTGATTTCAGGCATCGCTAGCGCTTCCCCCGTTTGCCGTGCGGTTCCTTGCCGAAAGGCTTGCCCTGATGTCCCTTGTGCCCTTTGTGGAACTGCTTGCGGCCGTGATTCTCCTTGGCCTGCTCCTGCGTCTCGCGGACGAAAGCCTTGTCTTTCGGGCCGCGGCCGAAGGGCACGCGCAAGGGAACCTCGGCATCGACTTCCGTTTTCGCCTCGGCGGCCGCAGGCGCAGTGTCCGGCTGGCTTTCTGCGCCATTTCCGCCTGCAGCGGATTCCTTGGCAGGTTTGGCGGGCGCGAAATTGCCGAAATCGGACACCGCCCACGAGGATTTTGCGTTCGAGAGGGGCGGCGTGACTTCCTTCTTGGGGCGCTGCCATTGCGCTTCAATCGTGTGGCAGCCTTCGCAGTAGACGCCTTGCTCGACGATTTCGGGCGGCGGCATGGGCGATTCTTCGGCGAATTTCTGGTCCTGGTCGAGCTCGCGCTCGATGCGCGAGTCGATCTCGGATTTCTTCGCGGCGTCCCAGATTTTGTTCTCGGTGAGGTACTTTTCGTAGCGCGCGATGGGGTCCTGCGTCTTCCAGAATTCGACCATTTCCTTGGGGACGTATTCCGCGGGATCGTGCTGCGCGTGTCCCTTCATGCGCATGGTCTTCGCTTCGATCAGGATGGGGCCGCGGCCGGCGCGGCACTCCTCGACGGCGGCCTTCGACGTTTCGTAGACGGCCAGCACATCGTTGCCGTCCACGATGTGGCTTTCGATTCCGTAGGCCTTGGCGCGATTGGCGAGATTTTTCAAGGGCACCTGGCGCGACACCGGCGTCGAATAGGCCCACTGGTTGTTTTCGAGCACCAGCACGAATGGAGCGCGCTGTGTGGCGGCGAAGTTGAGCCCTTCGTGAAAGGCGCCGGTGGAGCTGCCGCCGTCGCCGATCCAGGTCATCGCGACAATTTTCTGGCCGAGGTAGCGTCCGGCCATGGCGACGCCGGTCATTACGGGGATCAGGTCGCCTAGCATCGAGATGGGGGAGACGACGTGAAGCTTCTTCAGGTCGCCGAAGTGGCTGGTGCCGTCCTTGCCGTGCGTGGGCGAAGTGTATTTCGCCATGTGCTGGGTGAAGATGTCGCGCGGCTTGAAGCCCTTCACGAGCAGCGTGCCGATATTGCGGATCATGGGCGCGAGCCAGTCGCGCGGCTCGAGGGCGTAGGACGTGCCGATGGAGACGGCTTCCTGCCCGAGGCTCGAGTACACGCCGCCGACGATTTTGTTTTGCCGGAAGAGTTTTACAAGGCGCTCTTCGAGCTGGCGGTTGAGCTGCATGAAGTAGTACAGCTCGAGTTGCTGCTGCGGAGTCAGTTTCGCGTTCATGCGGACCGCCTCGAAAAGCTGCGATGCGTTTCGTTCGGGATGCTTGCAGCGAGGGCGGGTTTGAAACCCGCCCCTACGGAATCCGACGTGCCGAGCGGCGTGTCGTGACGCTGGCCTAAAGCGGCCGCGAGATCTTCGCGCGAAACCGGCTCGAGGTTGCAGCCGAAGACCGCGCCGAAATGCGCGGCCACCCGAGCCCGCGCCGTGTCCATATTGGCCGGGCCGGCCAGGATGCGCTCGAGAGACGTGGCTCGCGCCCCTGCGATGCCGCAGGGCACGATCAGGTCGAAATAGCGCAGATCGGTCGACACGTTGTAGGCGAAGCCATGCGACGTCACCCAGCGGCTGAGATGCACGCCGAGGGCTCCCAGTTTCTCTTCTCCGGAAGGCGCATCGACCCAGATGCCGTGCCGTCCTTCGACGCGGCGGGCCGCGACGCCGAAATCCGCGGAAGCGCGGATCATGACCTCTTCGAGCCGGGCGACATACCAGCGGACGTCCCGCCGGTGCGCGGTGAGATCGAGGATCGGATAGCCGACGATTTGGCCGGGGCCGTGATAGGTGATGTCGCCGCCGCGATCGCTCGCATGGAACTCGACGCCCATTTGGGCGAGAAGGCGATCGTTCGCGCGAAGATGCTCGCGCTTGCCGTTGCGGCCGAGCGTGATGACGTGCGGGTGCTCGCAGAGAAGAAGCACGTCGGGAGTTGCGCCGGCCTTGCGCGCTTCGACAAGCCGCCGCTGCAGTTCCCAGGCCGCGAGGTAGGGAATCAGCCCGAGATCAACGAGCCAGCAGGTTTTGGCGTCGAATGACATACGCGATTTTCCAGCCGAGACCAGACGTCAGATGTTGATGGCGAGGCCGCGCACGGAATTGAATGCGTCGCCCATCGCTTCCCAGACCGTGGGATGCGCGTGAATGGTGGTGGCCATGTCGTCGAGCGTGGCTTCGAGACCAAGCGCGGCTACGGGCTCGGAGATGATTTCGGTGGCGAGCGGCCCGATGGCGTGGACGCCCAGAATTTCGCCGTACTTGGCTTCGGCAACGACCTTGATGAAGCCTTCGTGCTGGCCGATGATCGTGGCCTTGCTATTGGCGAGGAAAGGGAACTTGCCGGTTTTCACTTCAAAGCCGGCGTCGCGCGCCTGCTTTTCGGTGAGTCCGATGGAGCCGATCTGCGGCTCGCAGTAGGTGGCGGCGGGGCAGCGCCGGCGGTCGAACGGCTGCATTTCCTTGCCGGCCATGCGGCCGACGGCGATGATGCCTTCCATGGAAGCGGCGTGGGCGAGCTGCGGCAGGCCGGCGACGATATCGCCGATGGCGCAAACCTTGGGCTCGTCGGTTTCGAGAAACGCGTTGGCGTGGACGAAGCCGCGCTCGAGCTTCACTTTCGTTTTTTCGAGGCCGATGTTTTCGGTGAGCGGCCTGCGTCCCACGGCGATGAGGACTTTTTCGGCCGCGATCGATTGCGGCTTGCCGTTTTTGTCCTGAAAGCTGACGGTCGCGCCGTCGGCAGTCTTCTTGACGGAGTCGACTTTGGCGCCCGTTTCGATGCGGATGCCTTTTTTCTTGAAGGCTTTCTCGAGTTCGGGGGAGATGTCGTCGTCCTCGAGAGGAACGATGCGCGGCAACGCTTCGAGGATGGTGACTTCAGTGCCGAACGTGCGGAAGATCGAGGCGAATTCAACGCCCACAGCGCCCGCACCGACGACCACGAGCGACTTGGGGATTGCAGACAGTTGCAGGATCTCGCGATTGGTGAGGATCACCTGGCCGTCGATTTCGACGCCGGGAAGCGTGCGCGCTTCCGAGCCGGTGGCCAGCATCGTGTAGTTGGTTTCCAGCTCGGTGGTCTTTCCGTCCTTTTCGACGGAGACGCGGCCGGGACCGGCGATGCGCCCCCAGCCGGTGATCGAGTCGACTTTGTTCTTCTTGAAGAGCAGCCCGATGCCGCCGGCGTGTTTCTTGACGACTTTCTCTTTGCGCGAGAGCATCGCGGGCCAGTTCACCTTCACATCTTTGACTTCGAAGCCGAACTCTTCGGCGCGCTGGAAGTAGTCGTAAATATCGGCATGGTGCAGAAACACCTTGGTGGGGATGCAGCCGACGTGCAGGCAGGTGCCGCCGAGAAACGGGTCCTTCTCGACGACAGCGGTTTTCAGTCCCCACTGGCTGGCGCGAATCGCGGCGACGTAGCCGCCGGGACCGCTGCCGATAATTACCAAATCATATTTGGCCACTCCGGTCCTCCATCGTCCTCAATTCCACTACGGCCGGCATTTGCATGAAAGGGGATCGTCGCGATGACGGCATTCCAAGCGCAGACTCCAGATTCTAACAGCGGGCATCGGCGCTCGCAACCAGGCGCCGCCGAAATGTAAGATAAGAGCCGCAGGGCGGTCCGAAAGCGAAAGCGAAGCGACGCGGGCCGCGGAGACCGATCATCGCCGTCGATCCACTTTCAACAGGGCCGAAACTCGCGGCCCATCCAGACCACGACGACGACACGCCCGCTTTCGAGCGGGCCATCCACCGCGTTTTCCTCGGCCCGGATGGAGTGCGGCCAATTTGGCGGGTGCTGGCCGCGGTGGCGCTCTACAACGTGCTCGTCTTCGCGATCGAAGCGCTGCTGGCGAGCGACCCGGCCATCTGGGCGTGGATGCGATCGCGGCCGCGGACGGTGTTCACGCCGGGCGTGGTGATTTTCAACGAGTCGATTCGCGTCACTGCAGCGGCCGCCACTGCTTTTTTGATGCTGCACGTCGAAGAACGATCCTTGCGCGAGTACGGCATCCCGCCGAGCGAGGCATTGGGCAAGCGATTCTGGCAGGGCGCGGCGTACGGCTTCGGGCTGCTCACGCTGCTGATGGGTTCGCTCGCGGCGCTGGGCGATTTCTCGCTGGGCGGGCCTGCGCTCGATGCGGCGTCCGCGATTCGCTATGGCGCGCTGTACCTCGTGGCATTCGTTCTCGTCGGATTCTTCGAGGAAGCGAGCTTCCGCGGGTACATGCAGGCGACGCTCGCGCAGGAGATGGGATTCTGGCCGGCGGCGATCGCGCTTTCGGCGGGCTTTGGGCTGCTGCACATCCGCAACTCCGGGGAGGCCGCCAGCGGCATCGCGCTCGCCGCATGCTTTGGCCTGGTCGCGGCGCTCTCGTTGCGGCGCACGGGAAGCATCTGGTTTGCGGTGGGCATGCACGCGGCGTGGGACTGGGGCGAGAGCTTCTTCTATGGCGTGCCGGATAGCGGCATCGCGGCGACGGGGCACCTCACGGCGGCGTCGTTGCACGGCCCGGCGTGGCTGACGGGCGGAAACGTGGGGCCGGAGGGGAGCGCGCTGGTTTTCGCGGTGATGGGGCTGGGCGCGGCCGGGTTGCACTTTCTTTTCCCGGCGGCGCGCGAGAAAAGCTGAGCCACGAATCCTTTTGGGCGAAACCCGCATCTATTGCTCGCTGTCGGGGCGCTGTCGATCGCATCGTGGTGCGCGATATGGAAATCGGGGCGGTAGTTGTTTGACAGGCGCGGACGTTACCGCTAGAATCGCGAGATTTGAGTGAGGCAATTTCCCTCACTGGAACGACACTCTCAATGGACAAGAAGCGTTTAGATTATTACAAGAAGAAACTCGTCGCGCGGCGCGAGGAATTGTTGCGCGCGATCGCCCGCACGCAGCAGGAAGGGCGCGAGGCCGACGAGGATCCGACGGTCGATCTCGCCGACAAGGCCGCGAACTCCTACACGAAGGAGTTTCTCTTCGGCGAGACGCACAATTACCGCTCGCTGCTGCAGTTGGTGGACGAGGCGCTCGACCGGATCAAGGACGGCACGTACGGGGAGTGCCTGTCGTGCCACGAGGAGCTGCAGCAGAAGCGCCTCGAAGCCGTGCCTTGGACCCGCTACTGCATCACCTGCCAGGAAAAGAAGGAAAAGGGCCAGCTGTAGCAGCCGCAGGCCCGCCCCTCGTATTTCTACGTCCGAAGTTTCCACGCTTTCGCCGCCGGTCCATTTCGAGTAGCGTCTCGCCGCGTCTCCACTGGCGGCGCATCCGTGATCCTGAGAAACGCTCTCGACTCGCTGGCAGCGGTGTTGTTTCCCGCCCCGTGCCGGATCTGCGCCCGCACGCTTGCGAACGCGAGCCGCATCCCGGTCTGCGAGGCCTGCCTCGAGGGGTTCGAGAGGATCGCCGAGCCGATGTGCGTGGGCTGCGGGCGGCCGTTCGAATCGGAGGTGGCGCTCGAGGCGATCGAGCCGAAATGCCGGCTGTGCCGAGCCGGCTTCTATGCGTTCGACCGGGCCCGCAGCTTCGCCCGGTATGACGACGCGCTCTCGGAAGCGATCGTCCTGCTCAAGTACGAGGAGGTAGGCCGGCTCGGGGATTGGTTCGCGGAACGGCTGGCGGAAATCGTGGCGCGGGCGCCGGCGGACTGGACGGCCGACGTGGTGGTGCCGGTCCCGTTGCACCGGGAGCGCCGGCGCGAGCGCGGCTACAATCAGGCGGAGCTGATCGCGCGGCCCCTGGCGAGGCGCCTGAAGCTGAAGCTGGATAAGCGGGTTTTGGTTCGAACGAAACCGCGCCCGGCCCGCCTGGTCCTTTCGCGCACCGAGCACTGGAAATCGGTCCGTGGCGCCTACGCCATCCGGGAAGGGGCGCGGGTTGACAAACTCCGGGTCCTGCTGGTAGATGATGTATTGACGACCGGCGCCACGCTAGATGCGTGCGCCCGTGCCCTCAAGAAAGCGGGCGCCGCCGCCGTGCTCGGGCTGACCGTGGCCCGGGTTCGTTCCTGGGCGGTTGCCCCAGGGGCCGCGACACAGGCAGGATCGTCTCGCGGCCGAAGCAAACCGGACAGCTCTTCCGAGCATCTATAGCGGACAGGGAGATGTCTCTGGACCTACCAAGACGAAGGCGAGGCCATGGATAACCGCCACAAGGGCGGTTTGCGTCCCAGGCCGAATCTTGGACCGATCGGCATTCCCGCGGTCGCGTCCGAGCAAGTTGTTGCGCCCGGCGGCGCCAATCTCGATCCTACCCGCGCCAAGCAGCCCGCTGCGAAGCGCCCCTCGGTGATGCAATCCCCTGTGCTGGTGCTGAACGCGACGTTCGAGCCGATCAACGTGACGGCGGTGCGGCGCGCGCTGGTCCTGATGCTCAAGGGAGTGGCGCAGGCGGAAGAGACCAACCATCACGAGGTGCACTCGACCTCGAAGGCCATCCAGGTGCCGTCGGTGATCCGGCTGCTCAGCTACCGGCACATCCCGCAGCAGAGCCGCGCGCTTTCGCGCAAGAACATCCTGCTACGCGACCGCAACACCTGCCAGTTCTGCGGGGCGACGTTTCCGGCGTCGGAGCTGACGCTGGACCACGTAATGCCGCGTTCGCGGGGCGGGCGCTCGTCGTGGGAGAACCTGGTGGCCTGCTGCTACGCCTGCAACAACAGCAAGGGCGACCGCACGCCCGAAGAAGCGGGGCTGAAGCTGCAGCGGCGCCCGCGTCCCTTCACGCTGCACACTTCACGGCAATTGATGCGCCTGATCGGGCATCGCGACGAGAAGTGGCGCAAATATCTCTTCTACTGAAAATAGTTCAACCCGCGGAAAAAACAGGAAACCTTCCGCGGTACATCCGCGTCTAATCAATCAAACACTTCTAGGACACACCCCGGGAAGCGCGGTCGCCAACAGCGGCCGGCTTCCCTTCTTTTTTGTGAGTGGTGATTGGCGAGTAGTGAGTGGTGGGAGCCCGCGGGCTGCCTCGCCGTCGCTCGTCGCCTGTGATTCGTGGGCTGTGACTCGTGACTTGTGGCTGCGACTTGTGGCTGTGACCCGTGACTCGTCATTCGTGACTCGTGAAGGCCCCAGCCGACCCGTCCTTTTGGCGCACCACAAACTGGCTCAGCCGCGGAAGCTCGAGACGACGAGGCTCGCCGAAGGACTCGTGTCGTTCGCCCACCATGGATCACTAATCACGAATCATCAATCGCGAGTCACAAGTCACGAATCACGGGTCACAAGTCACGAATTTACGACTCAGGGCTTCACGGCAGCCGCAAGCGCAGCTCTTCCGCGAAGCGGTCGATGCGATTGAGCGGGACGATCGAGATGGCCTGGGCCTCGAAGAGGCGTGAAACGAAATCGTGGCGGCGGTTGCCGGGCTCGGGCTCGATTTCGGTGATGGCGGTGAACTCCGCCTTTACTTGGCGGCGAATCTGCTCGGCGGTGTAGGCCAGCACTTTGGCTTGGCCGGGATCGCGATTCAAGGCGATCGGGTGCAGGTAGCCGCGGGTGCCGTTGTAGCGATAGGCGTAGTCGATGCGCATCGGATCGCCGGGCTGGGTGAACTGCTCGACGCGCACGCCGCGCTCGAGCTTGCCGAAGATGCCGCGCCGGTAGAAGGCGTCGCGCAGGCGCGCGCGAATCCACTCCCGGGTGCTCTCGACGATTCCGCCGCGCCTAGCCGGAGGGCGGGCCACATGCTCGCGGTAGAGGCGTTCGAGCTCATCGTCGAAGTTTTCGGCGAGCAGCGCGCGCGCCGGGCTGAACTGCAGTACGTTGGAGAGCGTCTGATCGAGCTTGTCGAGATCGGTTGCGGCGGAAGGCGAAAGTAGACGCGCGTCGAAATCGGCGCCGAGCGAGCGCAGCAGCGCTTCGTCGGCGCCCGGATGGATGCGGCGCACGCGCGCGAATTCGGCGTCTTCCTCGATCAGCCGGGCGGCTCGCCGCTGCGTTTCTCCCCCGGTTTCTTCCAGGAGCACGCCGACGTTGACCCATTCGTCGCGCACGAGATTGGGGGTGTAACGCAGCACGCGGTAGCGAAGCGTATGGCGATTCTCTTCGGGCATGGTTCACTTCCAGTGTGGAAAGGGTTGTGCCGACGACTTCCAGGCCGAAACAATCAGATCGCGGACCAGCTTCCGGCGCCTCAGAAGCTGTTCGAGCATTTTTTCCAGCGCGTCCAGGTCGAAATTGTACCATTCCGGAGGAATGCCGCTGGCGACCTCTTCCAGCGAGGATTCATCGACGCGCGTTTCGATGCGCGCGAGCCACGGCTCGAAAGAGTCGATGCCGCGCACCGACTCGTAGACGCGATGCCGGGCGTACAGGCCGCGCAGAGGGGCGTCGGGAAAGTTCCATTCACCGGCGTTGAAGCAGAATCCTTGATCGATCATCTGCGCGCGATAACGCGATTCGCCGGCCGCCCGAAAGAAAATCGCCTGGCGCCCGTTGGTGTTGCAGGTCCATTTGTCGAAGGCCAGCATTCCGAGAAAATCGCCCAGGTTCTCGGTTTCCCGCAGCTGTTCGTCCGGCAGGAAATCGTAGACGACCGTCTCGGCCGGAAGGCCCGGATAGCGCGAACCGAATTGCAGCCCGGCCCGGCAGCGCGTGCTCCCACGCCCCAACTGAATGACGAGATCCTGCGTGTACTCGATCAAGCTCTCGCGCACTTCGACAACTGCGGTGGCCGGCACGGGCAGCCCCAGCCGAGCGGCCAAACGCGTACCGAGCAATTCATTCGCCAGAACGCGCGTGCCCTGCGGATTGTTCTGGAATTTCACCACGTAATACCCGTCGTCCGCGCACCTCATCAGGTGCGACTGCGCCCCGCCCCGCATTCTCCGCACCTGCTCCAGCGCCAGAGGCATCGCGCGCGTATGCTAGCCACGCCGCGCGATTGCGGCAAGGAAAACGTTATCGAAGCGGGAACTTGGCGGAGCCCTTCCGGACCTGCGCGCCTTCTCGAAGGGGAATGGCCCCGAGGAGGCCGGAGTGCGTGATTACAGCGGGCGCAAAAGAGGAAACGCGGGACCGCGTGTCTCTCTTCGAGCACGCGGTCCCGCGAATGCGGGAACCTCAGGAGGACCGAAAAACTTCAGCGTTTACGGCCCTTTTTCTTCGCGGCCTTCTTCTTCTTGGCCGGGACCTTCTTCTTCGCCTTGGCTTTAGCCTTGGACTTGGGCTTCGCTTTTGGCTTGGCCTTGGCTTTTTTCGCTTTCTTTGCGGGCGCGCGCTTCGGCGCCGGCGCGGGAGCGGCCTCGAGCTCTTCCTCCTCGGGCTCCTCTTCGATAATCACTTCCTCGACTTCCACGACCTCCGGGGATTGCTCCGGCCCCTCTTCTTCTTCGTCGAATCCCGGCAGCTCGTCGTCTTCGTCGTGCATCTTCGCGTAAAACATCTCGTTCCTCCGTGAGGTCCCGTGCATTCACTCCTCGGGCGCTTATAAACGGAGTGGTAGCGTCTGTCAAGGCGCAATGGGTCCAAAAGCAAAATTGAATGGCAAGGTTCAGAATGGGGCGGCAAGGATCGAGAATGGCAGTCGTCCTCGCACCGTATAACTATAAGGAAAGAAGCAGGTTAAACGGGAATCGCAAGCTTTCTCGGTCAGCGCTGAATGGTCAGCACGTCGCCGGCTTGCAGTTCGCGGCTCGAAAGGAACGGATTCGATTCCCGCAGGGCAGCAACGCTGATCTGGTAAACACGCGCAATCGAATAGAGCGTCTCGCCGGGTTTCACGCGATGTTCGAGGCCCTGCGCCGCGTGATTTTCCGCCGATACGGTTTTGACCGGCGCGTTCGCCGCCTGCGCGGATTTGGATCTCACCGACGGAGTGGCATCCCCCTGGCTCCCGGCATAGATTCGCAAGTGCGCTCCGCGCGAAACGCGATTTCCGCGCAGATGGTTCCAGCGCCTGAGCTGCTCGACCGTCACGTCAAAGCGGTCCGCGATTCCCGGCAGCGTGTCGCCGCGCTGCACGCGGTACCGTACGAGTTGCACCTTCAGGGGCGCCGTCGGCACGTTCAGGAGAAACCCGTCCGGCACCGTCGCGCGCGCTTCGAGATGATTGGCCGCCTCGATCGCCGCGACCGTCACGCGGAAACGCCGCGCGACATCCGGCAGCGTCTCGCCGTCTTCCATTTCGTGCAGGCGCCAGCTCGTCCACTTATCCTGCGGCACCTGAGCGATGTTTTGCTCGAAAGTTTTCGTTGCGCCCGCCGGAACGTTGAGCGAGAAATCCGAGATATTCGGGGTCACCGACCGCAGCAGCGCGGGATTGAGCAAGCGCAAGTCGTCGAGGTCGGTCCCGGAGGCGTCCGCCACCAGATGCAAATCGATGGGGTGGTCGAGATGAATCGCTTCCATCTGCGCCGGTTTTTCGGGGCTCACCTGGACGCCGTAGAGCGCCGGATCCTTGGCCACGAGAGCCATGGCCAGAATGATCGGAACGTAATTCTGGGTCTGCTTGGGCAGCGCCCTGAGCTTCTGCAATTCCCAGAAGTCCGCGTAGCCGGTGCGTTCGATCGCTCGCGCCACCGTGAGGGGGCCGGAGTTGTACGCGGCCATCACCAGGTACCAGTCGCCGAACATCGCGTAGAGATCGCGGAAGTGGCGCGCCGCGGCCCGGGTGGCCTTCTCGGGATCGCTGCGGTCGTCCACCCAGTAGCTGCGGTCGAGATCGTATTCCTCGCCGCGGGAAGCCATGAATTGCCAGATGCCCCGCGCTCCGGCGCGCGAAACCGCGTCCGGCTGAAAGGCGCTCTCCGCCTGGGCGAGATAGATCAGATCCTGCGGCACGCCTTCCTGGGCGAGCACGCGGCGGATCATGTCGCTGTAGCGGCCGGAGCGGTCGAGGCCGTGCTCGACGATCGCCCGGCCGCGCGGCGTCGTGAAGAAGCTCAGATACTGGAGAACGGACTCGTTCACGGTAAGCGGAAGATCGTGGTGAACGCGAATCAATTCCGACTCGGCCTTGGCCGCAAGGCGCGGGTCGCCGGGAGGCAGCGTCAGGTCCGCGATTTCATCGATCGGCGCGGGGGACGCCGGGGTCTCCGCATCCTGATCGCTGGTGCCCTGCATCGCCGCCAGCTCGTCCGAATCCACCACACTGCTCAACTGATCGAAGAGCTTTCCGAGCCGCGGGTCGGCGTCCGCCTGGAAGCCGCCATCCAGCATGCAATCCACGGCGTGGTCGAAATCGTCCTGCGCTTTGTCGAGATTTCCCGCCTTGTATTCCGCTTCTCCCGCGTCGTAGAAGGACTGCACCTTCTCGATCAGCACATCGATCGAGGGCCGGGGACGCGCTACAAGCGCGATCTCGAATGCGGGATTCGGCGAAAGGGGCAGCGGCTGCTGCGAGCTGACCATCGGCGCTACCGGGGCGTTGGCCGGCGGCTGGACGTGGACTTCCTTCGTGGCGGTCTGCTCGCAACCGGCCAGGAAGAGTACGCCTGCCGCGAACGCGGCGCAGATTGTGACCCGCTGTTTCATAAAGGGTTCCGTCTCGACAGCAATTTGAAATTCTACGGGGTACTCACAGAAGCGGTCAATGGCAGTACGGTACTAGCAGGTTGACCGAATCAGGACATCGAGTACTAGTCCAAAGCCTCTTATACCGAAGGGCTTATACCACCAAGTTAGACGTCCTGGCTACTGGCCGGAGTGACAGGTTGTGGAAAAATTCCGAGAGCGGTTTGCTCTTCAGGCGAGGGCCTGGCGCAAATCCTCGATGAGGTCGCCCGGGTCTTCGAGGCCCACCGAGACGCGCACGGTGCCCGGCTCGACGCCCGCCGCGCGCAGCTCTGGGGCGGACATCTTGTAGTGCGAGGTGTAGATGGGCAGAATCACCAGCGACTCGACCCCACCCAGGCTTGCCGCGAGCAGGAACACCTGCACGCGGTCGCAGAAGCGCCGCGCTGCGGCGAGCCCTCCCTTGAGGTCGAAAGCCATCATCGCGCCGAAGCCGCGCATCTGGCGCTTGGCCAGAGCGTGGTCCGGATGCGACGGCAGCCCGGGATAGTGCACCCGCGCGACTTTGGGATGTTTGGCCAGGAATTTCGCCACGGCCATCGCGTTCCGGCATTGCCGCTCGACGCGCACTTCGAGCGTCTTCATCCCTCGGATTAGCAGGAATGCCGCTTCCGGGTCCATCGAGCCGCCGATCTGGATCACGTTGTCGCGGACCTTGCGAATCAGCAGGGCGCTGCCGGCCGCCGCGCCGGCGATCACGTCCGAATGCCCGGAGAGATACTTCGACGCGCTGTGCAGCGCCAAATGGAATCCCATCTGAAGCGGCTTTTGCAACACCGGGCTCGCGAAGGTGTTGTCGAGGATCGCGACCAGTCCCCACTCTTTCGCGAAAGCCGCCGCTTTGGCGAGATCGACGAGCCGTAAGGTGGGATTCGTGGGCGTCTCGATGTAGAGAGCCTTTGTTCGCGGATTGACCAGCTTCTCGATGCCGGCGAGATCGGACTCGATGTGGCGAACGCCGATTCCGTATCGCGGGAAGACGTCGCGAAGCAGCCGGTAGCTGCCGCCATAGAGTTGCCGCGCCGCGATCAGCTCGTCGCCCGCGCGCAACTGAGAGAGCAGGGTCGCCGAAATGGCCGCCGTTCCCGACGCGGTCACCACCGCTGCTTCGGCCCCTTCGAGGGCCGCGATCTTCGCCTCGGCGGTCGCCAGCGTGGGATTGCCGTAGCGCGTGTAGATGTAGGCGGAGCTTTTTCCCTCGGCCCAGCGCTTCATCTCTTCGGTGCTCTCGAAAGTGAAGTTCGCGGTGCGCGAAATGGCCGTGCCCACCGGCGCTCCCTTGCGGAATTTCTCCTCGCCCGCGTGAATTGCGAGAGTGGCATCGCCCATCGGGCGCGTCTTCGACGGTTTTTTCATAGCGAAGCAGCTTGACGCAGTTCGCGGCGCAATCGCAAGCGCCATTTTGGTTTATAGTAGACGCCCTCGGAAGCGCGACGATGAGGCTCTTACTCTCCAACGCGATCAGCGTGCCCTGGCTGATCTTTCTCGTCTACTGGATCGCGGCGAGTTTTCGCGTCAACAAAATGGAGCGCCAGGAGCCGCAGGGCGAGAAGCTGCTGCGGATCGTGCTGGCGATTGCCGGCTGGTATCTGCTCTCGCGGAACGACCCGCGCTTCGGTGTCCTCAACGAGCGATTCGTCCGCTTTCACTTCTGGGTCTTCCTTCTCGGCGCGGTGATGACGTGGGCGGGCGTGGGCTTCGCGATCTGGGCGCGCTATCACATCGGGCGCTTCTGGAGCGCGAGCGTCGCGCTGAAGACGGGACACGAGCTGATTCGCAGCGGGCCTTACGCCCGGATTCGCCACCCGATCTACACGGGGATACTGATCGCGCTGGCCGGCACGACGCTGGCGGTGGGCCGCTACCGGGGGATCGTCGCGTTCGTGCTGATTTTTGCGTCGCTGATCCGCAAATCGAAGCAGGAAGAAGCCCTGCTGGCCGAACAGTTCGGACCGGCGTTCGAGGAGCACCGGCGGCACACTGGATTCTTCCTTCCGCGGCTGTCCTGAGGGCCAATTGAGGGCTAGGGCACAGGGGCCAAGTATGAGCCTTCCGTTCCATAGGAGGCCGCGCGGTTCGTATGGCAACATTCGTGCAATTGACTCAATCGTGTGCATGGACCTGCAGGGTCGTGTGCGGTAGTTGTTTCGCGTAAGCGGTGTGAAAGGGGCAACCGATGAGCAGACGAATCGGTATTGCGGGAATTCTGCTGGCCTCCACTTTTTGGCTCGGAGGCTGCGCTCTTTGGGAGGGCGTGGGCCCCTGCTACGGCGTGGGCTGCCGGGCGGGCCTGATGACGCCGCACAGTCAAACCCAGAGCGCACAGGCGGCACCCGCTCCAGCTGCGAAGAAGTCGCGCGGCTTGCCCTCCTGGCTGCCATTCGCAAAGAAACACCAGGCAACAGCGGCAAACGGCGCGCCAGCGGCGGCGCCTGCCACGGCACCCGCGCAGCCGAGTCAAGGGAACGACTAGCGCCCACGTCTACAGTCGTCCCGGCCCATTTAGGCCAGCCGCCCTACCAAATCGGGAAGAGCGCCGCCAACGAAAACTCAGAAAACCGCTTTAGGCCGAGACCGCTTCTCCTTGCTCCTCGTGATGCGGTTTGTGTGCCGCGATCACTTTTTCCGCCAGTTCCTGCGGCACGAAATCGTAGTGCGAAAACTCCATCGAGTAGCTGCCGCGGCCCTGCGTCATCGACGTGAGTTCATTTGCGTAGCTCAGCATCTCGGCGAGCGGGACGAGCGCCTTGATCACCACGCTTGAGCCGCGCGTCTCGCTGCCGCTGATCTTCCCGCGCCGGCCGCTGAGGTGACCCATCAGGTCGCCCGAATATTGGTCGGGCGCGTAGACTTCGACATGCATGATCGGTTCGAGCAGCGCCGGTCGGGCCTGTTTCATGGCTTCCTTGAAGGCGAGCGAGCCCGCAATCTTGAAGGCCATGTCGCTCGAGTCGACGTCGTGATACTTGCCGTCGTAGAGGCTCACGCGGAAATCGACGACGGGGAATCCCGCGAGGAAGCCGCGCTCGGCCGAATCGCGAATGCCCTTTTCGACCGAAGGAATCCAGTTCTTGGGAATCGCGCCACCGAAGACATCATCGACGAACTCGATGCCCTTGCCGCGCGGCAGCGGCTCCATTTTGATCCGGCAGAGGCCGAACTGGCCGTGGCCGCCGGTCTGCTTCTTGTGCTTGCCCTCGGCGTCGGCCTTGCCGCGAATCGTTTCGCGGTAGGGAACCTTCGGCGGCTTGAGCGTCATTTCGACGTGATAGCGCTTGCGGAGTTTGGCGACGACGACTTCGATGTGCTGCTGTCCCGCGCCGGAGAGAAGGAATTCCTTGGTTTGCGGGTCGCGGCCGAAGCGCAGCGCGAGGTCCTCTTCGAGGATTTTGTGAATCGCCACGCCGATGCGGTCTTCGTCGGCGCGTGTTTTCGGCTCCACGGCGAAGGTGATCGAAGGCTCGGGAATCCGGGCGGGCGGATAGAAGCTCGTCGCGTTCTTGTCGCCGAGCGTCTCTCCCGTCGTGGTTTCCTTGAGTTTCGCGACGGAGCCGATATCGCCGGCGTGCAGTTCGGCGACTTCCGTGGCCGTCTTACCCTGCATCGCCTGAATGTGCTGGAAGCGTTCTTGCGAGCTGCGATTGAAATTCTGGAGAGTGGCGTCGTTCTTGAGGACGCCCGACATCACCTTGAAATAGTTGATCCGGCCGGCGAAGGGATCGGCGATGGTTTTGAAGACGAAGACCGAGAGCGGCTCGGAGTCCGCGATCTTGCGCTCGACAGTCTCGCCTTTGTGATCGGACGTTTTGTGCCCGAGGGTGTTTCCGCGAAAGGCGGGCGAGGGCAGAATCTCGGCGATGAAATTCAGGATCGCGTCGGTGCCGATGTTGTGGAGAGCCGAGCTCAGCAGGACCGGGAAAATCTTTTTGTCGCGCACCTCTTCGTGCAGTCCCTTTTTCAGGTCTTCGACGGGGAGCGTGCCCTTATCGAAGAACTCCTGCATCAATTCGTCTTCGCCCTCGGCGACCTGTTCGACGAGCCGTTCGTGCGCGGCCTTGGCCTCGTCGGCGAGCGCCGCCGGAATTTCCTCGATTTTGGCTCTGCCGTCGCCATCGGGCGCATAGAGCAGCGCTTTCATCGAGACGAGGTCGACCACGCCGCGGAAGCCTCTTTCCGAGCCGATCGGCAGTTGGACGGGCACGACGCCGCGCCCGAAGACCTGTTCGAGCGAAGCGAGCGCGCGATCGAAGCTCGCGAGTTCGCGGTCCATCCAGTTGATGATGAAGGCGCGCGGCTGGTCATATTCGGTGGCGTAGTCCCACACCTTTTCGGTGACGACCTGTACGCCCGCGGCGGCGTCGACGAGGATCAGCGAGGCGTCGGCCGCGATCAGCGACGATTTCGTCTCGTTGATGAAGGTGGAATAGCCGGGCGTATCGAGCAGGTTGATCTTGGTTTTTTCGGGCTGGCCCGGCACCTGCCATTCGGCGTAGGCGAGGCCGGTGTTGATCGAGATTTTGCGGGCGATCTCCTCTTCGTCCCAGTCGGTGACGGTTGAGCCTTCGGCGACCTTGCCGAGCCGCGGCGTCATGCCCGCCGCGTGGAGCAACGACGACACAAGCTGGGTCTTTCCCGTGTCGCCGTGGCCGACAATGCCGACGTTGCGAATCCAATCGGTTGTGTAGGATTTCATGTTTCACCTCTCGAAAAATCAGGCAAAGGGAAAATAGAAAAGGGAAAATGGAAAACCGAAAAACGAACGGGCAGCGCCGCGACTCTATTTTCTAACTTATGTATTCCATTTTCCGCTTCAGCCGGGCAGGCATTTCGTGTGGGAACGGCGAGGACTGCACTTCTCGTGCTGTGAGATGGGATCAGCATCACGGATCCCGCCCCCCGGCGGATACGCGGTGAACCCGGCGGCGCTTTGCCCCAGAGGCCGGGCGCCCCTGGTGCGGAAAACCGGGATGCTAGCACACGCCGCGCAACCGATTCAACGCCTCGACTGCTCGCCGCGTCTGTGAGCCGAATCACGGGCTGTGCCTCGCCGGATTGTGCCCGTCGCCCGCCTGGCCTATACTTGCGGCCGACGCCACCTTCAAAATGACCCTGTCTCGCAACCGGACTTCGCGACGTTTGGTCTTGCTCGCCGCCGGTCTTTTCGCGTGCTCGACCGTTCTTGCGCCGCCCCGCGCTTCCGCGCAAATGCAGATGATGAACCACCACGGCGGCATGGCCAGCCAGCAGTATCCCGATCTTCCGCCGCCGCCTCTGATGCAGGGAATCGGCAATGCCAGCCTCAAAATCACGACCAATTCCGAGCAAGCGCAGGCGTATTTCAACCAGGGGCTTCGCCTGCTACACGATTTCTGGGACTTCGAGTCCTATCGCGCGTTCAAGGAAGCGGCGCGCCTCGACCCCAATGCGGCCATGGCCTATTGGGGCGAGTTCGAGGCGCTCAAGATGCGCGGCCCGGCAAAAGACGACACGCGCGCCGCCCTCGACAAAGCAAAATCCCTGATGGACAAAGCTTCCGAGCACGAGCGCTACTACATCCGCGCCGCCCAGCATGAGCTGAGCGAGAAGCCCGAAGATAAAGCGGCGTACGAGCATGAAATGGAAACCCTGATCGATCATTACCCGGACGATCAGGATGCCCGGGCCCTCTTTGCGCTCTCCGAGATGGACGGCTACGACGCCGACGGGAACCCACGACCCGGCGAGATCTACTCGCAAATGATTCTCCGCAATCTTTTGACCGCTCATCCGGACGACGCCGCCGCGAATCACTACTGGATTCACGCCGTGGAAGACAGCTCGCGTCCCGAGGAAGCTTTGCACAGCGCCGACGTCCTCGCGAGCATGGCTCCCAATTCCGGCCACATGGTTCACATGCCGGGACACATCTATTGGCGCGTCGGCGACTACGAACGGGCCCGCGAATCGTTTTCCGCTTCGATGCAAGTCGACGAAGCCTACATGGCCACCGAAAAAATCGAGCCCGCGAACGACTGGAACTACGCGCACAATCTCGCTTACCTGATCGCCGCCTGCGCCGAGGCCGGCCGCTACCACGAGGGCCTCGAGATCGCGAAGAAGCTGCGCGATATTGCCTCGCCCACCGGCATGACCGCCGCGAGTTTCGTCGTGTGGGCCGGAGCCAGCGTCGCGCGCGTCCACATCCGCTTCGGCGATTGGCAGGCAGTGCCGCGGGACCCGATCGCGTTTGGACGAAGCGCCGAATCGGTCAGTCTGGCGGCGCAGTCCTACGCGGGCGGCCTGAACGCGTACGCGAGAGGGATGGCGGCGATCGAGACGGGCGACCTCGCCGAAGCATCGCATCAGTCCGATCTGCTCGACGCGTCTCTATGGCGCCTCGAAGCTTCGAAGCCGGCAAAGAAGCCCGATGAAATGGACATGAGCGCCATGGAGCCTACCGAAGACGACCCGACGCAAGTTCTCGGCCTGCTCGGGACGATGTCGCTCGACCTTCGGGGCAACGTGAAAATCGCGCAGGGCGATGCTGGCGCGGGCCTCAAGCTCATCGAGCAGGCTGCCGAAAAGGAAAAGAATCTCGGCTATTCCGAGCCGCCCCGCTACTTCCGCCCGGAAAAAGAAAGCCTTGGCTACGTCTACCTCAAGCTGAAGCGGTGGGACAAGGCCCGCGACGCCTTCACCGAGGCTCTCCATCAGCGTCCGAAGAGCGGCCACGCGCTTTTCGGCATCGCGCAGTCCTACGCGCTCGCCGGGGACGCGACTCACGCCACTGAGGCGTATCGCGATTTTCTCGCCGCCTGGCCCCACGCCGATCCGGACCTGCCTCAGGTGAAGCAAGCCAACGCCTGGCTGGCCTCACATACGAATTGAGGACTGGCCGGACCACGGCCTCGCTTCCGCTCTACAGAGCGCTAACAACATCGACAAGCGATCAAGGTGCTTTCGGCTGGAAGCCGGGACCGCCGAATTGCCAGAGCAGAAAGCTAAAGGCATCCGCGAGCAATTTGTCGCGCTGGGTCTTGGTGGAACCGATGCCGCCGTGGCCGCCTTCGTAATCGACGCGTAAGAGGATCGGCTTGCCGCTCGAGGTGGCGGCCTGCAGGCGCGCGGTGAGCTTGGCGGGCTCCCAGGGCGAGACGCGGGGATCGTTCGCACCGGTGGTGAGCAGGACGGCGGGATAGGCCGTGCCGTCCTTCACGTGATCGTAGGGGCTCATTTCGTAAAGCGCTTTGAACCCCTCCTCCGTTTTCACGCTGCCGAACTCGGGGATGTTGGGTGGGCCGTTGGGGCTGAACTCGACGCGAAGGGTATCGGACATCGGCACCTGATCGATCGCCGCGGCAAAAAGATCGGGGCGCTCCGTGATCGAGCGGCCGATCGTGATGCCGCCGGCGCTGCCACCCTCGATGCCGAGAAACGGCGTAGACGTATATTTCTGCTG
Source organism: Vulcanimicrobiaceae bacterium (assembly GCA_035504455.1). Taxonomy (GTDB): domain Bacteria; phylum Acidobacteriota; class Terriglobia; order Acidiferrales; family UBA7541; genus Palsa-295. The sequence continues at coordinate 14,025 of DATJRU010000241.1, read as the reverse complement.
AATCAGGTACTCGCCGCAGGCGATGAAGTCGCGCCAGGTGTTGTGCTTGGTCAGCATCTTGCCGGCAAGGTGCCAATCCTCGCCGTATTCTCCACCGCCGCGCACGTGGGCGACGGCAAACACGCCGCCGCGCTCGTACCAGGCCATGAGCTTCGAGTCGAAGGATGCGTCCTGCGTAATGCCGTAGGCGCCGTAGCCCCACAGGAGCGTCGGATTGCGGCCGTCGAGTTTCATCCCCTTCTTGTAGGTGATGGAGAGCGGCACCATCGTGCCGTCGTAACTGCGGGCTTGGACCTCAATGGAGACAAGATCGGACGGCGCATCGAAAGGGCCGAGCGGTTGCAGTTTCGTGTCGGTGACCCGGTTGGTTTTCGGATCGTAGGAATAGATCGCGTCAGCCCGGATCCACGAAGCGAGGTCGAGCAACACTCCCGGCACCCGCGGATCCGAAGCCATGATCGAAGTGGAGCCTTTCACGGGAAGCGCGACCTCCTCCGGTTTGCCTCCGTAGGGAATGCGCACCAGGCGGCCGACTCCGCCGTCGAGCTGCTGAACGTAGAGCGCGCCGGATGCGGCGGCGATCGCTCGATCGACGGCGACGCCAGGCGGCAGGACGACCTCGGCGTGAGCCACGTCCGGATTCGCGAGCGAGGTGCGCAGGACTTTGTAGCGAGACGCGTCCTTGTGGGTTTGCAGGTAGAGGTCGTTGCCATGGACGGCGACGCCGGTCACGTCGTCATCTGCGTCGCAGATCTTGCGCCACTTCGTGCCCGCATCGTTTGCGGCGGAGACGGGCGCGGCGTAGATGGTGAGTTCGTTCTGCACGCCGTGGTTCACTAGCGCGAGGACGTAGTCGGAGCCCGGTGTTGTGGCCATGATGGGAATATCGGTCGGCACGGTCTTGACGTCGGGCGAGAGGTCGCGGCCGAGGACGGGCGCGTCTTTTTCCGGGTCGCGGCCGAGTTCGTGCAGGTACGCGACGCTGTTCAACTCGCGATCGTTGGGAGAGGAATCGGGCCCGAGCTTCTGCATGCGATTGTAATAAAGCGAATGGCCGTCGGGGCGCCACGCGGGCGATCCCCACCAGGTGCGCGTGATCGTCTCCGGAAATTCGGTTCCTTTGGCGACATCGAAGAAATGGAGGACGGCGTCTTCCGAGCCGGCCTCGGCCACGCCCACGGCGAGATATTTTCCATCGAACGAGGGTGCGTAATAGCTGATGGACCAGTGCGGCCCGCCTTTCGCGTACTTGGTAGGGTCGACTACGACGGTTTCTGGGCCGTCGAGACCGACGCGCGTGTAGAGACGCGCGATCTCTTCGCTGGCGAGGCGCTTTTCGTAGAAGATGCGGCCATCGGGCAGCACCGTTACGTCGGATACGCGAGCCGGCGCGGTCGCGTCGAACTGCTCGATGCGAGCGAGGAGCTCGGCGCGGCCGGGGATGCGATCCAGCACCGAGCGCGTGTAGTCGTTCTGGGCCTTCATCCAGGACTGTACCGCGGGATCTTTCAGGTCCTCCATGTAGCGGTAGGGATCGGCGACTTTGGCGCCGTAATAGTCGTCGATCACTGTGCGCACGGGCGCGACCGGCGGGCCGACCTTGCCGGCGGAATCCGCGGCGTGGTCGCTGTGAGTCGACTGACCGGCGCGAGCCCAGAGGCGAGCCGTGACAGCGAGCGGCAGAGCAACGGCAAGAACGAGGGCGTACCTGGCGAGCGGATGCATTCTCATGGCGGACTCCCTGCGGCGCCGTTCGGCGATCCGCCGAACGGGATGATCGTCACGTGGTCCACGCACCAAGGTCGGCGGACGATGCGTTTATTTCGGAGCGTACGTACAACATTGCGTATGTCGTTCGCGTTTTATATCACGTTTGAATGCGGGAGGCGCGAAGGCGTGGGCGCTACCCGAGCGACGCTTCGAGCTCCGCTATTTTGGCGCGCAGCCAGTCGAGTACCGCCTGCTGAACCTCCGGAGCGCCGGCGGGCCCCGCAAGCGACGCAGCCGTATCGCCGCGCTCATTCAGCGGAATGTGATGGCATGGCACCGACTCTCGTTGCCTTTCCGGCGGCACGAAATGCATGAGCCAGCAAGCCGAGCAGGGATGTTCGCGGATGGGCAGGCGATAATTCAGGCACCACGGGGAATCCTGAAAGAGAGAGCGCTCTTTCCGGAACTGCTCTTGCGTCTCGATGTGGGATACAGCCGAACCCGCGTGGAGCGAGCTCGCGTGCGGCGTTTCGGTGATCGTGCGGTAGCCGCCGCGCTCGCAAAATTGCAATTCGAGTTTCAAGGCGTTGAGAAGGGTTCTTCGGTCGAGGCCGGCTTCTTCCATCGTGCACCTCACGCCCCCACCCCACGCTGGTGAAAATGAACCCGGGCGGGAGAAACGGCGGTGATGCCAGTCACTCTTCGTGGTGACCCGGCTCCTCCGGGAGGCTGGGGTTGCGCGACAGGATCGATGGCGTAGAATACGCGACGCGCGAGAATGCGAAAGGCGGCGCCATGAAAATCGGGAGTTCGTTTCTGCATCAGCTTCCCCGTCCGTGGGCGAGGGACTCGGAATATGTGCTGCTGCAAAATTTGCTGGAGCAGGCGGAACTGATCGACCGGAGCGGGTTCGATTATCTCTGGGCGACCGAGCACCATTTTCTGGAGGAGTACTCGCATTCGTCGGCGCCGGAAATTTTCCTGGCGGCGTGCAGCCAGCGAACCAAGAACGTGCGGCTGGGGCACGGCATCGTGCAGACGCCGCCCAGCGTGAACCATCCGGCGCGGATCGCCGAGCGCGTCGCGACGCTCGATCTGATCAGCGGCGGACGCTGCGAATTCGGCACGGGGTCGGGCGCGACGATCACGGAGCTCGGCGGATTCCACGTCGAGCAGCCGGAGAAAAAGGCGATGCAACTCGAAGGGATGCGCGTCGCGGTCCGGATGCTGGTGGAGGAGCCGTTCACCGGATTCGACGGCAAATATCTGAAGGTGCCGCCGCGCAACGTGATTCCAAAGCCGCTGCAGAAGCCGCATCCGCCGCTATGGATGGCGTGCTCGCGGCGCGAATCGATTCTGGATGCGGCGCGGCTCGGACTCGGGGCGCTGACGTTTTCGTTCGTCAGCGCGGAAGAGGCGCAGCAATGGGCGAAGGATTACTATCAGGTGATCGAAAACGAGTCGGTGCCGCTGGGCTACTCGGTGAATCCGAATTTCGCGGTGGCGACGCCGTTCCTGTGCGATGAGGATGAGGCCCTGCTGGAGAAGGCGCGCAGAGAGAGCTACGCCTTCTTCATGTACGGGCTCGGGCACTACAGCTTCTTCGGCGAGCATCGCCCGGGGGCAACGAACATCTGGAACGACTTCACCGCGTCACCGAACAGCGACAAGGTCCCGGAAATTCGCGGACAAACCTGCGTCGGCACGCCGAAGCTGGTCCGCCAGCGGATGCGCGACTTCGAAGAAGCCGGCGTGGATCAGGTGATCGGCATCGGGCAGGTGGGACGGACGCCGCACGAGCTGACCTGCTCGTCGTTCCGACTGTTCGCGAAGGAAGTGCTGCCGGAGGTTAAAGAACGCGACGCTGCGCAGGCGCGGCAGAAAGCGGAGCGCAACGCGCGGATCGCCGAAAAGGCAATGGCGCGCAAGCCGAAAGAAGCGGCCGTTGCGGTCGACACTGTGATTCCTTCGGCCGGCCACCACTAGAAGAAGAGCGCCAAAAACAAAGGGCGGGTCTGGGACCCGCCCCTACCGCAAAGCGATTTCCGCGAATCAGTGCTTGCGTTTGCCGTGCGCTACATCGAACCTTCGTCGCCGGAGGGACCGTAGATCGACGGCACCGGCACCTGGTTCATCCGCAGATAGACCGAGAGCTGCCCGCGATGATGGATGATGTGATTCAGGATCATGCTGCGCAGCACCTGGATGCGCGGCATGGAGAAGAACGTCTTGCCGCCATTCATGAGCGTCCAGGTCTTGTGGAGTTCCTCGTCGCTGGCCTTGGCGATCGCGGCGCGCGCGTCCGCAACGTTCTTGTCGAAGATTTCGAGAAGCTGCTGGCGCGACTTCATCACGGTCGGCTGCATGGGCTTGCCGCCGGGCGGGGCAAAGTCGAACGTATCTCCGATGAAGGTTGCGGTAACGAATCCCGCCATCTCGGCGATGTGGCCGGCGAGGCGCCCCATGGCCATGGACGAGTTGTGGGGTTTCCAATCGACTTTGTCTTCAGGAACGCGCTCGAGCGTCTTGCGCGTGGTTGACATCTCGTACTCGAACTCGGGAAGAAGCGCATCACGTATTGCCATTAGAAGCCTCCATTCGTATGGTCGGATTGCATCGTTTCGCCCCGAGGCATTCTAGCGCACCTATGTGAATGGCTTGCAACAGGAGGGCAGCGCGGGGGCTGCTAGCGGTTGCGGCCGGCAGCGCGAGTGAATGCGCGGGCCACCGTGGCGCTCTTGCGGGAAAGTGTCGATTGGATGGGGTCGTGGACGATCGTGTCGCGCGGACTCGGGCGGTGGAAAACTTCCTGCTGGGTCTTGGTCTGCTTCCAGGTGTGCAGGATGCGATGGACCACTGTGATATTGGGTCCGATCGCCAGAATCCAGAGAGCCACCTCCATGCGATTGGTGAGCGCGGCCAGGATCATCAGGACCAGGCGCTCGGGGCGCTCCCAGAATCCAATTTCAACCGAAGGAACCAGCGAATCAGCCCGCGCCTTCGCGTAGCTGACCATTACGGCGCCGGCCATCGCGGCGCCCGCGAGGACGGCGTACAGGAAGCGATTCACCAGCGCGTAGTAGACGAGCAGGCCGAGGAAGAGCAGCAGGTCCGCGTAGCGGTCGAGGATCGAATCGAGGAAAGCGCCGAAGAGCGAAACGCGATTCTGGCGGCGCGCCACGGGACCGTCGAGCAGATCGCACAGGCCCGCGAGAACGATCATGCCGGCGGCCGGTCTCAGGCGTCCCTGGGCGAAAAAGATTCCGGCCCAGATGTTTGCGACGAGCGCAGCCCAGGTGATGACGTTGGGATGGATGCCCGTAGGCGCCAGGAGGTCAGCCATCCGATCGAACGGCCAGGAGAGGTACCGGCCGATTTTCGGCATCAGCATAGAGCGATTTCCACCCGCCTACATTCCTTCTTCATCGTAGATCGTGGTCAGCCGGACAACCTCGTATTCCTTCACGCCCGCGGGGGTGGTGACGGAAACCTCGTCGCCGACTTTCTTGCCCAGCAGGGCGCGGCCGATGGGGGAAGTGGTCGAAATGAGACCCTTGGTAGCGTCCGCTTCCTCCACGGTAACGAGCTTATACTCGATTTCCTTGGACTTGGCGGTGTCCAGCACGACAATCTTGGAACCGTAAGCAGCGCGATCCTTCGGAAGATTGTTGAGATTCAGCATGGAGAGGTCGGCCATGCGCTTGTGGAGCTGGCCGAGGCGGGCGGCAACGTAGCCCTGCCGCTCCTTGGCGTACTTATACTCGGCGTTTTCAGAGAGATCGCCGTGGGCGCGCGCTACCTTGATCTCTTTGGGAAGCTCGTCGTGAAGCTCGTGCTCGAGGGCGGCAATCTCGTCCTTGAGCTTCTTTTTGATTTTCTCTGTAAGGTCCACGATTTTGACCGAAAAACCGAACAGCCTGGCTGGGTGCTGTCTGCCGTAACGCCCCTGACAAGGGGATTATAGAAGATTTTCGCCGTACGCCGCAAATCGCATGTCGGGGAGGCGAGGCGCTGCGGGAGCCGCCCAATTTCTAAGACACGGGCCCGGCAGCCCCGGCGCGGGAGGCGTCAGGCCGAAGCCTTGAGCGGCTTGAGTTGAGACTGATATTCGCCCGGCACGGACCGGAAAGCGATGCACAGGCGGTTCCAGGTGTTAATGGCGGCGATGGCGAGGCTCAGCTTGATCAGCTCTTCCGGGGTGAAATGCTTCTTGACGCTCTCGTAGATTTCGTCTGGGACATGGCCGTCCGCCACCAGCGTCAACGCCTCGGTCCACTCCAGGGCGGCGCGCTCGCGGTCGGTGTAGAACGGGCTTTCGCGCCAGGCGTTGAGCATGTAGAGGCGCTGCTCGGACTCGCCGAGCGCGCGGGCGTCTTTGGTGTGCATGTCGATGCAGTAGGCGCAGCCATTGATCTGCGAAGCGCGAATCTCGACGAGCTGGAGCAGGACATGATCGAGGCCGGAGGAATTGACGTAGCGCTGTAGCGCGGCCACGGCTTCGTAGGCTCCTTTGGGGGCGACCTTGAAAAGATTGAGCCGAGGTTCCATGTTTTCTCCTTGGAGGGCTACGAAACAGGCTACACCTGTCGCCCGCGCGATGCGAATCGACGCGCGGATGGCGTTAGAATGGACGGGCGCTTCGCGCGCGGAGACACCGTGAATCTCGAACTGACCGAGGAACAGAAGCTGCTGGAGCGAACGGTGCGGGAGTTCGCCGAGGCAGAGGTGAAGCCGCTTGCGGCGGAGCTTGACGAGACGGGCCGCTTCCCGCGCGAAACGCTGCGCAAGGCGGCGGAGCTGGGACTGACCGGAATCTCGGTGCCGGAGGAATGGGGCGGCGCGGGGATGGATCACATGTGCTACGCCATCGTGATGGAGGAGATTGCGCGCGTGTGCGCGTCGACGAGCGTGATTCTTTCCGTGCAGAATTCGCTCTATTGCGGTGCGCTGGAAAAATTCGGGAACGACGAGCAGAAGAAGAAGTTTCTCGTGCCTTTCGCACGCGGAGAAAAAATCGGCTGCTACGCGCTGACCGAGCCGCAAGCGGGATCGAATGCGGCGGCGCTCGCGACGAAGGCGGTGCGCAAGGGCGATCGCTACGTCGTGAACGGAGCAAAGGCGTGGATCACGAACGGCGGCGCGGCGGATGCGGGGATTATTTTCGTCAACACGCAGCCGGAAAAAGGCGAGAAGGGAATCACGGCGGTCGTCATCGAAAAGGGCACGCCGGGATTCGCGATCGGCAAAGAAGAAAAGAAGATGGGGATTCACGCGACGGCCTGCGTCGAGCTGTCGTTCACGGATTGCGAAGTGCCCGCGGAGAATCGCCTCGGCAACGAGGGCGACGGCTACAAGATCGCGCTGACGACGCTCGACAGCGGGCGGATCGGCATTGCCTCGCAGGCCACTGGGATCGCGCAAGGAGCGTTCGAGGCGGCGCTGGCTTACGCGAAGCAGCGGCAGGCGTTTGGCCATCCGATCGCGGAGTTCCAGGCGATCCAGTTCATGCTGGCCGATATGGCGACGGAAATCGACGCGGCCCGGCTGCTCGCGCGTCGAGCTGCGTGGAAGCAGGATACGGGCGCGCGTTTTTCGATGGAGGCGGCCGTCGCCAAGCTCTTCGCGAGCGAAATGGCCACGCGCGTGGCGCACAAAGCGATCCAGATTCACGGCGGAAACGGCTACAGCCGCGAGTATCCCGTCGAGCGAGCGTACCGCGACGCGCGCATCACCGAAATCTACGAAGGCACCAGCGAAATCCAGCGACTCGTCATTGCCGGCTGGGTTTTGAAGTCGTTTTCCTGAACACAGACAAGCGGTGCTCGCCCCGTTGTATTCTTCATTCATGTTGGACCTGGACTGTGGGAGTGAATTCGAGGCGGACGGCTCGGCCCGCGAAGAGGAATTTTTCGCGGCGGTGCCGGCGCGCGCTGGCGTGCTGCTCGTCGAAATGCGCGCAGCAGGCGGGGAGCCGTACCTCGTGCGCACGGCGGACCTGCGACGAGCGGCCGAGCGGCTGTTGCGCGAGCCGGAAGTGGCGTCGAAGCGGCTGAATTTGAGTGCGGTGGCGGCGGGGATCCGGTATCGAGTGACGGGATCGAAGTTCGAGCAGACGCTCGTCTTCTACGAGCAGGCGAAGGCGCATTTCCCTAAGCGCTATCGCGCGTTGCTGCGGCTGCGCGGGCCGGCGGTGCTCAAGGTGAATTTGCGCAACGCGTATCCGCGATGCTACGCGACGCGGCGAATTCACGCTGATGAGGGGTTTTATTTCGGGCCGTTCCTTTCGCGGCGGGCGGCGGATGCATTTGCCGAAGGCTTCCTCGACCTTTTCAAAATCCGGCGATGCCAGATCAAGATTCGGCGCGATCCGAGTTTTCCCGGGTGCATTTATTCCGAGATGAAGATGTGCCTCGCGCCGTGCTTTGCCGGCTGCACAAAAGAAGAATATGAGGCCGAAGTGGGCCGCGTGCTGGACAGTCTGGCGACCTCGGGCGAGTCGCTGACGACATCGCTGGAACGCGAAAGGGAAGCGGCGAGCGAGTCGCTGGATTTCGAGCGAGCGGCGGCGCTCCACAAGCGGCTCGAGAAAGTTTCGGCGGCGCTGCGAGGCCTGCCGGAAATCGCGCGCGGCGTACAGAATCTCGACGCAGTGATTTTGGAGCGAGCAGCGGAAGAAAATACGGTCGTGCTCTTCCCGTTGCGCGGCGGGATGCTGGACGAGCCGCTATTCCTACGCTTTGGCGAAATCTCGAGCCAGCCGCGCTCGGTGGAGATGATGGTGCGAGAGCGCCTGGAGTCACTTGCGCCAGCCCAAGCGGCATCCGAGGATCGGCTCGAATCGAATTGGTGCGAAAGATACGGACTACGCGATGCGCCGGGCGCGCTCGGCGAGCACTTGTCGCTCGTGGCGCGGTGGTTTTACTCGAAACCGCGCGAGGGCGAAATTCTTTTTCGCGATGGCGAGTGGCCCTATCGGCGGATTCTGCGCGCGTGCGCGAGGCTGCTCGCGCCTCCGGGAGCGGGCCCTGCCGAAACGGTACAGCCAAATTCCTGAGCAATCCCGGCACAATCGCCGCGGGACACTTGCGCTGGCATCGTACAATTGAAAGATGGCTGCAACGGACACAACGCCACAACGCCGATCGCGATTCCACGACACGATCCGCTCGCTGAAGCACCGCAACTTTCAGCTCTTCTTCAGCGGGCAGCTGATTTCGCTTGTCGGGACGTGGATGGATACTGTCGCCGAGGCGTGGCTCGTCTACCGGCTGACGGGTTCATCGTTGCTGCTGGGCACGGTGACATTCGCGGGGCAGATTCCGGTGTTGCTGGCGTCGCCGATCGCGGGCATGGTGGCGGACCGCTTCGACCGGCGCAAGGTGGTGATCGGGACGCAGACGTTGTCGATGATTTTCGCGGGCGCTCTGGCGTTTCTCACCATCACGAAGCGTGTGACCGTGGGCGAAGTGATATTGCTCGCGGCGCTGATGGGTCTGGTGAACGCCTTCGACATCCCCACGCGGCAGGCGTTTCTGGTGGAAATGGTGGGCCGCGAGGATTTGATGAACGCGATCGCGCTGAATTCGTCGATGTTCAATGCCGCGCGCATCGTGGGGCCGTCCATCGCGGGGCTGCTGGTGGCGAGCGTGGGCGAAGGCTGGTGCTTTTTCGCGAACTCGGTGAGCTACATCGCGGTGATCGCCGGGCTGCTGGCGATGAAGATTCCACCGAGCCCCAAGCGCGACGAGAAGGCGTCTCCTTTCGAGCACATCAAGGAGGGCTTTCTTTTCGTGCGCAACACCGCGCCGATCCGTTCGCTGCTTCTGCTGATCGGGCTTGTGAGCCTGGTCGCGATGCCCTATTCCGTGCTCATGCCGGTGTTTGCCGCGAAGATTCTGCATGGGAACGCGCGCACGCTTGGCATTCTGATGACGGCGGCGGGCGTCGGCGCGCTGGTCGGGGCGCTCGCGCTCGCGGCGCGCCGCGGAGTGGCAGGTCTTGGCCGCGTCGTGGCGCTGGCGTGCGGGGCGTTTGGCGTGACGCTGATTCTTTTTGCTTTCTCCCACGAGTGGATTCTCTCGTCGATCATGCTGATACCCGTCGGATTTTCGGTGATGACGCAGATGGGCTCGACCAACACGCTCATTCAGGCGATGGTGCCGGATCGCCTGCGCGGGCGCACGATGGCGATTTACGCCATGATGTTCATGGGCATGGCGCCGTTTGGGGCGCTGCTTTCGGGCGCGCTCGCGGACAAAATCGGAGCGCCGCGCACGGTGGCGCTCGGAGGGCTCGTGGCGATTTTCGGAGCGATCGTGTTCGGGCGCCACTTGCCGAAGATTCGCGGAGAGGCGCGGCAGTTGATGGACGCGGCGAGTATCGAAGCACAGGAAACGATGGAGGAAGTGGCCGCGCGCGTCCTGCCGTAGCGGGCGATTCTGCTATACTTCGCGGACCGCACTCGACCCGCAGCGAGTGCGATTGAAGAATTTCATGTCGACTTCCGCAACGATCGATAGCAAACGCATGCCCGGCCGAGCCACGGCGCAGGGAACGCTGCGCTACGCGGCGCGTTTTCAGGGGCGCACGGCTGCCGGCCACTTCCGCGAAATTCCGGACGGGCTGCATCTTTCGTCGATCGGAATCGGGACTTATCTCGGGGAGCCCGACGAGGCCGCGGACTCGGGCTACGCGGCTGCGGTCGTCGCTGCAATCGCGGGCGGCATCAACGTGGTCGATTCGGCGATCAATTATCGCTTGCAGCGCAGCGAGCGTTCGATCGGGGCGGCGCTGAGGGAACTTGCGGCGAAGGGGTTTGCGCGCGATGAAATTGTGTTGTGTACGAAGGCCGGTTTCCTGACGCCGGACGGCGAGATGCCGGACGACGCGAACGAATATTTTTCGCGCGAGTACATCGACCGCGGAATCTTTCGGCCCGAGGACATCGCCGCCGGCTGTCACTGCATGACGCCGCGATACCTGGCCGACCAACTCGAGCGCAGCCTCCGCAATCTCGGCGTCGAGTGCGTGGACGTCTTCTACCTGCACAATCCCGAAACGCAGCTCGGCGAAATCTCGCGCGAAGAATTGAATCGGAGGTTGCGTGAGGCGTTTGCCTTCCTCGAATCCGTGGTCGCGGCCGGGAAGATCGGCGCGTACGGCCTCGCAACCTGGAACGCATTTCGCGAGGACCCGAAGTCGCAAGGCTACCTTTCGATCGCCGAAATCGAGGAGGTTGCGCGCGACGCCGGCGGCAGCGGCCACCATTTCCGATTTGTGCAGCTTCCGCTGAACCTCGCGATGCCCGAGGCGCTGATTCGCCCGAACCAGGTGGTGCAGGGCAAGACGCTGGCGATGGTGCAGGCGGCGCGCGCGCTGGGAATCACGCTGGTGTCGAGCGCGGCTTTGCTGCAGGGCCAGCTCACGCGAAATCTGCCGGCGTACATCGGCGCGGCGCTGGGGCTGCAGAAGAATTCCGAGCAGGCGCTGCAATTCGCGCGTTCCGTTCCCGGCGTTACGACAGCGCTTGTCGGGATGAGCCGCGTGGAGCACGTGCGCGCGAACCTCGCTCTGGTGGGCGTCGAGCCGGCGCCGCGCGATCAGTTCCTGAAGCTCTTCGAGCCGCGCGGCTGAAGCCCGCAAGTGCGGAAACCTCGCGCTACTCGTCGAGCCAGGAATGGATGGCCGTGCCGATCTGATCGAGGCAGCCGGTGAAGAAGTGATCCGCGCCGTCGACGATCGTGAGGCGTTTCGGCTCGGGCAGCATCGCGAATAGGGCTTCGATGTTGGCCCGCGAGCCGAATTGGTCATTGCCGCCCTGGATCAGAAGCTTCGGCTTCGCGCACGAGCGCAAGTAGCTCATGTCGGTTTTGTCGACCGGCAGCCCGAGCCCAATCAGCCTGGCGACGCGAGCGTCTTCGCAGCCGACCCGAAGTCCCACCCACGAGCCGAAGCTGAATCCGCCGAGCACGACCGGCTTGCCGGGGAATTCCGCCGCGAGATAGTCGAGGGCCGCGCCGACATCGTCCTGCTCGCCGCGGCCTTTGTCGTGCGCGCCTTCGCTCTGTCCGGTGCCGCGAAAATTGAATCGCAGGACCGGCGCGCCGCAATCATGCAGAGCCTTCGCGGTTTGGTAGACGACCTTGTTGTGCAGTGTGCCGCCGAAGAGCGGATGCGGGTGGCAGACCACGGCGACAAACTGCGGATCGGCCGCCGAAGATGTCCAGAGCATCGCCTCCAGCCGGCCGACCGGCCCGGAGAGGAAAAAGCTTCGATGGAAGACGTCCGCCATGAGGGGTGTGGGGTGTGGCCCGATTTCGCGCTCTAGACCGAGCAAGCGCGTATTTCAGGGGCTGTTCACTTTGGAGACTTTCGCTTCGCTCGAAGCGCCATTTCGTTGCGGACTCCTCATCCATTCGACCGCCACGGACGCGAGAGTCGGCGCGCTGCCATTCGCGCGCTCGGCAACTTCCGGCCGTGAGTCGGCGCGAATGACGCGCCCGGGAATTTCGCCCGCCTTTGCCCACTCACCCCAGGGAATCTTGGCGAGGACCGTTTCACCCACTTTGTAGGTGCGCGCACTCTCAAAGAGGACGCCCGCGTTGGAAATGTTTTGGGTCATCGACTCTTCCGGCCAGATGCTATTGATAGGCCGCACGAACATCGGCAGCGCGAAGGAAAACCGCTCGGACTTTCTTCGCTCATCCTCTGCCGCGCGGCAGGAGTCGCGTTGCGGCAATTCCAGCTGCAAGCCGACGTAGAAGCCGCCCTTGGCGCCGGGCTCGACGCGCGCGACACGCGCGGGAGTCTCCGGCTGAATCAGAGACGCCGAGGGGTTAAACGGATACACCACCCACATCCGCGCCTTCGGGTGGCAAGGCTCTTCGCGGCGGATCAGGAGTCCTTCGCGCGATACGTCGATTGTTTCGGTGATCTCGAGGCGCATGCCGAGGGGGCCAAACCAGCGAAGCCGCGCAGGCAGGCAGAGCCGGGCGCGAGGAGACTTCCGCAGGTCGACCGGCGTCGCTGAATCGGGCATGGGGCTACATCCTAGCCGCGACGAACGCCGAGGTCAAACCTCCATCGCGAAGATGTATCGAAAAGCGAATAGAAGTCGATAGTTCGATGAGAGCCTAAAAGCCATTGCGCCCTGCGGGGAGCGATGATAGCTTGGGCGCAGTCGGGCGCGAACGAGCGAGGGGCCGGATGGACGACAGCGTAGAACGGCGCGGGGCGCGGCGTTTTTCGATGATGCTTCCGCTGAAGGTGCGATTCTCGGCGAGCGAAGGCGTGATCGAAAAGCAGGGCGAGACGCGCGACGTCAGTTTCCGCGGCTTGTATTTCCTGATCGAAGCCAGCGTCGAAACCGGCAGCTCGATCGAGTTCGTTCTCACGCTTCCGCAGCAGATCACACTTGCCGGAGACGTCCACATCCGCTGCTATGCCCGCGTGCTGCGCGTCGAACCGCACAATGGACGCCGCGGCGTGGCGGCCCGCATCGAGCGTTACGAATTCCTCCCCGCAACGGCGTAGCTCGTCGCCATCCTGCCGACTAAGGCGCTGATTCTCCGTACTCTCTTTGATTTGCCCGGTGTTCGTCCATGTTTAGCTCGGCTGCACCCGCGGCTCGACGGAATCGACGGACATACTTGCGGCGCCAGAAACTTCTTCTCTTATCTTTCGCGCTGAAGCAAGATGAGATTCGGCATGGCGCGCCACACTCTGCTCATCGACGCGGACGACACTCTCTGGGAAAACAATATTTTCTTCGAGAAGACGATCGATGACTTCATCACGCAGCTCGAGCACCTCGGTTACACGCGCGAGTACATCCGCCACATCCTCAACGAAACCGAGCACCGCAACATTCGCCAGCATGGTTACGGCGTGCGCAGCTTCCGCCGGTCACTGGAAGACACCTACTTGAAGCTCGCCGGGAACTCGGCGCGGCGCGAGATCGTGAAGGAAATTGAGCGAATGGCCAAGGAGCTCGAGGCCACGCCGCCGCACATCATGGACGGCGTTCCCGAAACGCTCGCGTATCTCGCGAAGCATCACCGGCTGATCCTGCTGACGAAGGGCGAGCCGGCCGAACAGGCTGCGAAAGTGGAGCGATCGGGGCTGCAGTCTTATTTCGACGCGATCGAAATCGTTATCGAAAAAGAATCGTCCACCTACGGCCGCATGATCGACCAGTTCAAGATCGTGAAGTCGCACGGCTGGATGGTCGGCAATAGCCCGCGCAGCGACATCAATCCCGCACTGCAATCGGGCCTTAACGCCGTGTTTATTCCGCACTCGGCCACTTGGGAGCTC
>DATJRU010000240.1:0-3146 GCA_035504455.1 Vulcanimicrobiaceae bacterium | reverse complement strand
GAAAAGAATGGTCGGGGCGAGTGGATTTGAACCACCGACCTCCTGGTCCCGAACCAGGCGCGCTAGCCAGGCTGCGCTACGCCCCGACTGAAGAGAAACAACAACAATGTCCCAACAGTGTACGTGGGTTTGCCCCCGACGGCAACTCGCCGCGCCCCTTTTTCATCCTATTTTTTGTTGGCAGACCGCTCCACGCTGTTGCAAAATATTCCGGCAGCGCCGCGAATTCGCGCGCTGATTCGCCCTAGGAGGACGGATGCTGGACAACCGAAACACCTCAACATCAATCTGTTCCGATTCAAGCTCCACCCGAAAGCCTGTTTTTCGGACGCGCTCCATCGTCCTCACCTTCGGCGCGGCGCTCGCTCTTGCGCTGGTCGCGATCGTCGCTGCCTCGCCGGCCAGGGCCGATGACGGCGCCACGCTCTTCAAGTCCAACTGCGTCGTTTGCCACGGCGCCGACGGCACCGGCACCCCGACCGGCAAAGCCCTCAAGGCCCCGGACCTCCACTCCGACGCCGTTCAGAAATTGACCGACGCGCAGATCACCGACCAAATCAACAACGGCAAGAACAACATGCCTCCGTTCAAGGCCACTCTGAACGCGGAGCAGGTGAAGCTGCTTGTCGCGTACGTCCGCACCTTCAAGAAAAAATAGCGGCCCGGTTTCGAATTGCCGGCGCGAATGGACTCGTTTCCGTTCGCGCCTTTTTTCTGAAATCTCGAATCCTGGATTCTGACTTTCCGATCGGACCCCCGCCTCTAGAGTCCAGCCACACACGCCAGCACCGCCGCTATTCCTTCTCTAAAATCTTCCGCCGGCGTCAGCAGGCTGATCACCAGGTATCCGCCATCCGCGAAATCGTAGAAGTGCCCGGGATGCACCTGCACGCCGCGCTCCTCCAGCAGGCGAACCGCCAGCTCTTCATCCGATTGCACGGCCGGCACGCGCAGCACCGCGTACCACCCGCCCTCCACCAACAGCCGCGAAACGCTCTCCTGCCGCGCCAGTTGCGCGTCAAGCTCCGCCAGATTCGCCTCCACTCTCGCGAGAATCTGTTTTTGCATCGCGCCTCGCTGGCCCAGCAGCGACGGCAGCGCGTGCTGCAGCGGCGCATTCAGCGACAGGTACGTGTCGGCGATCACCTCCAGCCGCGCCATCGCTTCCCGCACCGCGTCACCGGGCCCGCTCGCCGCGATCCAGCCAAGCTTCATCTGCGGCAGCGCCGCGATTTTGCTCAGCCCGTTCAGGACGAACGTCAGCGCCGCCGCGTTCGCCGCGAAAGTTCCATGCCTCTTCCCGCCGCCCTTCGCCGCGCTCAGCTCGTAGTCCAGGAAAACTTCGTCCACGATCAGCGCCAGCCCGCGCTCCGCGCAAATCGCATTCAATTGCTCGGCTTCTGCGGCGCCTGCAAAATGCCCGGTAGGATTATTCGGATGGACCAGCACGATCGCCCGCGCCCGCGTGCCGATCGTCTGCCGCAAGCTGTGAAAGTCGATCTGCCACCCGTGGTCGTAGACGAATTGAAACGGCCGCAGCGTCACGTCCTGAATCGTTGCGAGAAAATCGAACAGCGGATAGCTCGGATGCGCGATCAGCACCTCATCGCCGGGCTCGCACAGCAGGCGGAAGAGAAACGAATACGCTTCGCTCGTCCCGGTCGTCAGGACCAGCCGCTCGGGATCCACGGCCACGCCGCCTTGCTCCCGGTAGTAGCGAGCCACAGCCGCGCGCGCCGCAGGCATCCCCTTCGGCTCCGGCTCGTATGTCAGCGCCGCCGGATCGCGCAGCGCCGCGAGAATCGCCGCCTCGTCATACTGAAATCCACATGTGGTGGGATTCGACGCCGTGAGGTCGAGAACGCGCTTGCCCGCTTCACGCGCGCGCCGCACCGCGAGCGTGTACGCGTTCTCCTCGAGATTCCAATTCGTCCGTTTTGAAAACATTGCCAAGAAGGGAAGCGCGCCCCGCCGTGCCGCCCGGGGTTCAGCGCTCTATAGCACGCGCTCGTGCTTGTAGCCGGCCTTTTCGAGCGCCGCCGAAAGCTCGGCGATGTGCTCCGGGCCGCGCGTTTCCATCGTGATGTCGATCACCGTGTCGCCGATCGACACGCCGTAATACGCGCGATTGTGCTGCGTCTCGACGATATTCGCCTTGTGCTCGGCGATCACCGCCGTCAGGCCGTGCAACGCGCCCGGATAATCCGGCAGGTGAATCCGCAAGCGCACCAGGCGCCCGTCTTTCACCAGGCCGCGCTCGATGATCCGCGAAAGCAGCGACACGTCGATGTTGCCCCCGCCGATCAGCACGCCCACGTTTTTCCCGTGCAGCGAAATCTTATGCTGGATCACGGCGGCCACGCCGACCGCGCCCGCCCCCTCCGCCAGCGTCTTTTCCTTTTCGAGTAGCAGCAGGATCGCCTTGGCGATTTCCTCGTCGTCGACCGTCACCACGTCGTCGACGTATTTCTTCACGATCGGATACGTCACGCTTCCCGCGCAGCGCACCGCGATTCCGTCCGCGATCGTCACCTTCGGCGGCAGTGTCACCGGCCCGCCGTGCTCCATCGCCTTTTTCATCGAAGGCAGCTTCGACGATTGCACGCCGATCACCTGGATTCCCGGCTTCAGCGTCTTCGCAGCGCACGAAACCCCGCCGATCAATCCGCCTCCGCCCACGGGAATCACCAGCACGTCGAGATTCGGCTGCTGCTCCAGCATTTCGATTCCCAGCGTGCCTTGCCCCGAGATCACCGCCTCGTCGTCGAATGGATGGACGAACGTCAGCCCGAATTCCGCGCACCGCCGCAGCGCCTCGTCACAGGTCTCGTCGTAGTTCGCGCCGACCAGGATCACCTCGCCACCGAACTCGCGCGTCGCCGACACCTTCACCAGCGGCGTCGTCAGCGGCATGCAGATCTGCGCCGCGATTCCGCGCTTCGTCGCGTGGTACGCCACCGCCTGCGCGTGGTTGCCCGCGGAAGCCGCGATCACGCCGCGCCGTTTTTCGTCGTCCGTGAGCAGCAGGATTTTGTTCAGCGCGCCGCGCTCCTTATAGGAGCCGGTCATTTGCAGGTTTTCCAGCTTCAGGTAAATCGAGTTGCCCGTCAGCTTGGAAAAAGTTTCCGAGCGCATAAAAGGCGAAA
>DATJRU010000239.1:0-6579 GCA_035504455.1 Vulcanimicrobiaceae bacterium | reverse complement strand
GTCCGCACGTAATCGCTCGAAAGCTCCTCGATCACCGAGCTGCGCACCATGCGCGTCAGGATCGCCGCCAGCGCCGCGCCCAGTGTAATCGCCGGCAGCACCAGGTGCGGCACGCCGCCGCGCCCCGAAACCGGCAGCCATCCGATAATCACCGAAAAGATCAGGATCAGCACCGGCCCGAGCGCGAAATTCGGCACCGACAGCCCCAGCAGCGTAAACACGCCGACGGCGTGGTCCGCCGATGTGCCGCGATGCTCCGCCGCGTAAATCCCCGCAGGAACGCTGATCGCGACGCACACCAGCAGCGCGACGAGCGCCAGCTCCAGCGTCGCCGGATAGCGCGACAGAATCACGCGCGTCACCGGCTGCTGAAATCGAAACGACTCGCCCAGATTCCCGTGCAACACGCCCAGCAAATAGTGCCCGTACTGCCAGGAAATCGTGCGATCGAGAAACAGGTCGTGGCGCATCTGTTGCACGTCTTCCACACGCGCGCCTTCTCCCAGCATCTGCTGCACGGGATCGCCGGGAATGATGTGCGCGAGCAGAAAAACCATCGTCACGATCAGCCAGAGCGCGGGCAGCGCCAGCAGCACTCGCACCGAAAGGTAGCGGATCATTTTGCGCGGCGCTCCCGGATCGACGTAGGCTGCTTCGCCTCGGGAGAAGCAGGCGCAGCCGCAGCCGCCCCGGCGGCTGTCGACGGTGGCGGCGCAGGCGATGGCACCAGCGCAGGCCCCGCCGCGCGTATCGGCTTGATCTTCACGCGCGAAACGCGCCGCCGATCCATTTCCGTCACCGTAAAAAGATAGCCGTCCTCCTCGAAGCTTTCGCCGCCGCGCGGAATGAATCCGAGCCGGCTGAGGACGAATCCGCCCACCGTCTCATACGACGGATCGTCCGGAATCGCGATGTTGTACTGCGCGTCGAGGTCGCGCACCTTGATCGCCGCGTCGAAAATCATTCCGCCGTCGGGCAGGCTCAGCGGCTGCTCGACCACGTCGAACTCGTCGTGAATCGCGCCGACCATCTGCTCGAGGATGTCCTCCATCGTCACCAGCCCGAGGATGCTGCCGAATTCGTCGACCACCATGGCGAGCCCGATGCGCCGCACGCGAAATTCCAGCAGCAGGCCGCTGGCGGGCTTCGTCTCGGGAACGATCAGCACTTCGCGCAGCAGCTTGCGCAGCTCGAAGCCGGGCGCGGGCTGCTCTTCTTCGGCGCGGCGCGAGCGATCGAGCAGCAGCCAGATCATGTCCTTGATGTGAACGAACCCGAGGATGTGGTCGAGCGATCCTTCGTAGACCGGCAGGCGCGAGCGCTGCGTGGCCGCGAACATCCGCATCGCGTCATCGAGGCTCGCCTCGATGGGCAGCGCGTGAACGTCCGGCCGCGGCACCATGATTTCGCGCACCTGCACCTGCCCGAGCTCGATGGCATTTTGGACGAAATCCGCGTCGCGCTCGGCCAGCACGCCGCGGTCGCGCGCCTGCTGCACCATCACCTGCAGCTCCTCCACCGAGCGCACCAGCGTGTGGCTGTGCGGCGCGACGATCCCGAGCGCGCCGACGATTTTTTCGGACGTCGTATCGAAGAGGTCGATGGCCCAGCTGAACGTTTTCAAAAACCAGTGAAACGGCCGCGCGATCAGCAGCGCCACGCGTTCGGCCCGCGCCAGGCTCAGGCCCTTGGGAACCAGCTCGCCGAACACGACCTGCAGAAACGTGAGCAGCCCGAACACCACGACGAGCGCCACCACGTGCGCCAGGATCGGCGCCCACGGCCGCGTGAACTCGTGAACGAAAGGCTGCACGATCGCAGCCAGCGTGATTTCGCCGAGATAGCCGAGAGAAAGGCTCGCGATGGTGAGCCCTACCTGCACCCCAGAAACCACCCGGCCCAGATCGCCGATCAATTGCTCGACGATTTTCGCGCGCGGATCGCCCTTCTCCACCAACTGGCGCACGCGCGACAGGCGCACCGCGACCAACGAGAATTCGGCGGCGGCGAAAAACGCGTTCACGCCGATCAGGAACAGCATGCCGAAGACGTGAAGCGGCGTCATCCTGCGGCGGGACCTTCCTCAGGCGAGACGGCGCCGCGTAACGGCGGCTCCGAAGCGGAAATCGCGAAAACCGGCATTTGTGGCAATTCTATCAGGCATCGGGAACAGCGGTAGGCCCGCATCGCGCGGTGTTGCCTGAGGCAGCGAGAGCCGTGGGCCGGCGCCGGCAAGCGACCGTTTACCGCTGCGAAATCAAGCCCGCATTCACCCGCCCGTTGTACTCGGCGGACTTCCCGCGGGGAATCGTTAGCGACGTCCACCGCTCCCCGGCGCAGTGCTTCGCGATGTAGACGATCTGCCCGATATGGTAGGCGTAGTGCGCCACCTGGCGATGAATCGCCTGTAGCACCGAATGGCGCTCGCCGCGGATGCGGATCGTCCGGCCGAGGTCGTCGTCGGTGAGCGGCGCAAGCGCGTCGAAGGCGATCTTCCATGAAGCTTCCCAAAGGGTCATGATCTCGGTGCGCGTCTGCGGCGGCGCTTCGAATTCCGCGTCGCGATCGCGGCTGGGCTTCTCGCCGTCCGTCGTCAGGAAATCGCTCCAGCGCGACTGCATGTTGCCGCAGAGATGCTTCACGATCGTGGCGATCGAGTTCGATTCGGCGTCCCAGGTCGCCGTCAGCATTTCGTCCGGAGTCTGCGCGATGGCGCGCTCGGCCAGCTTTTTGTAATGCTGCAAGAGCTCGGTCGAGTCTTTGACGTAAGAGGTGGTAAATTCGAGAGTCATAGGCCGATTTTGCGCTTTGGGGCCGTTCGCGCGCAAGCGCGGGAGGCGTGATGGAAGAATTCCTGCGATCGACAGACGTCGTGGATTGGCAAGAGCCGGGCGTGCTCGCCAAGGCGCGCGAGCTTTCCGCGGGCGCGCGGGCCCCGCTCGAAGCTGCGCGGCGCTGCTTCGAATGGGTGCGCGACCACATCCAGCATAGCTCGGATTTCCAGCGCAACCCGGTCACTTGTGCCGCGTCGCAGGTTCTCGCCGAGGGCACAGGCTATTGTTACGCCAAGAGCCACCTGCTGGCGGCGCTACTGCGCGCCAATGGGATTCCCGCGGGCTTCTGCTATCAGCGATTGAGCCTCGATGAATCCGGGCCGCCCTACACGCTGCACGGGCTCAACGCCGTGCATTTGCCGGACTTCGGCTGGTATCGCATCGATCCGCGCGGAAACAAGCCCGGAGTCGACGCGCAATTCACGCCGCCCGTCGAAAAGCTGGCATTCCCGATCGTATTTCGCGAGGAGCGGCTCTTTCCCGAAATTCTGGCCGATCCGCTGCCGGTCGTTGTCAACGCGTTGCGCGCGCACAAGACCTGGGACGAGATGTATCGCCATCTGCCCGACTGGGAAGCCGATTCCCTTCCCGATGCCTGAGCTGCCGGAGGCGGACGCGGTCGCGCCGCGGGGCTGAGCGCGCGGAAGCCTTCCGGTCGCCTCACCGGCGACGCCGTGCGCAGGCTCGACAAGGGCATTGTTGACGTTCTGCGGCGTGCGCTAGAATGCTGCCTTCGCTATCTGAAATCTGGCGTTTCAGAGTCGGATTTGAGATCGTTTCATGGCGACCGTGCGGCGCCGCTTTTTCTCTGCGCCCTCTGCGTCTCTGCGGTGAGCAGCATTCTCGTGTTCGAAGGAAAGCAATGAATTCAGCAACCAACAAAGCGGCCGTCGAGCCGCAAAAGGGCGGCTTCGAAAAATCGCTCGCCCGTCTTGAAGAAGTGGTGAAGCGGCTCGAGGGCACGGACCTTTCGCTCGACGAAGCGATGAAGCTCTTCGAAGAGGGTGTAAAGCTCTCGCGCGAGTGCCAGAAGCAGCTCGAAGAGGCCGAAGGGCGCGTCGAGATTCTTCTCAAGAAGGCGGACGGCAAGGTCGCCGCCGAGCCGTTCGAGCCGGAAGATGAATCGTAGCGGCGCCGGCGCGGTTTTGCGGCGTTCGCCGCGCTATGAAGGCCCCGCTCTCCCGATCGAAGAGACGCTCGTATGGGAACTTGACGCGCCCGCGCCCGGCGCCGGAGACGCGATTGTAATTAGCCCGGCACGCAGCCTGCCTGCCGGCGAGGCAGGCACGGCGGAGTGCCGGGAATCCGCGCGATGGACGCCGAGTCCCGCAGGGACGGTTGATCGATTGCCGCGGGTTTCAGGTCTCGGCATCTCCTGACCGCATGAAACTTCCCGATTTTTTCGAAGCGGATCATGCCGCCGTCGAAGCGGCGCTCGAACGCCTGCTGCCCGCCGAGAATACGCAGCCGCCCTCGATTCACCGCGCGATGCGCTACAGCGTGTTTGCCGGCGGAAAGCGGATTCGCCCCGTGCTGTGCCTGGAAGCGGCGAGGATGTTCACGCGGGATGTGGCTGCGGCCGTCCAATGCGGCTGCGCGCTCGAATTCATTCACACCTATTCGCTGATTCACGACGATCTCCCTTCGCTCGATAACGACGATCTGCGCCGCGGGAAGCCGACCAACCACAAAGTCTTCGGCGAGGCCATCGCCATCCTGGCCGGCGATGCACTGCTGACGCTGGCGTTTGAGGCGCTGGCGAAGTCGCCTCTCGAGGCTGCGCGGCGCGTGCGCGTGATCGCGGAAGTCGCGTCGGCCGCGGGCACCGTGAATGGAATGGTCGGCGGGCAGGTGGCCGACATCGAAGCCGAAGGTAAGCAGATCGGCGGGGACGCGCTCGAATACATTCATCGCTCGAAGACGGCGGCGCTGATTCGCGCCTCGATCGTGGCGGGCGCCATCGCGGGCGGCGCATCGGATGACGATGTCGAGCGGCTGCGGCGCTTTGGCGACAACATCGGCTGGGCGTTTCAGGTGGTCGACGATCTGCTCGATGTGGAGGAATCGTCCGCGGCGCTCGGCAAGACTGCCGGAAAAGACCAGGCGCAGCGGAAGGCTACGTATCCGGCGCTCTACGGCATCGAAAAGTCGCGCGCGATTGCGGCGGAACTCGAAGCCAAGGCGCTCGCCGAGCTCGATGCTTACGGCGCGAAGGCCGCGCGCCTGCGTCAGCTTGCGGAATTCCTGGTGGCCCGCCGTTCGTAGCGGTTTTCTACCGCCATGGCAAAGCCGGGCAAATCTCGATTGGACGTCCTGCTCGTGGAACGCGGCCTCGCGCCTTCGCGTGAACGCGCGCAGGCGATCCTGCTTGCTGGGCAGGTGCGGGTGAACGGCATCCGCGTGGGGAAGGCCGGCAGCCAGGTGGCCACCGACGCCCGCATCGAAATCGCCGGCGAGACGCCGCGCTACGCGAGCCGCGGCGGCCTCAAGCTCGAAGGCGCGCTCGAAGATTTCAGTGTCGATCCGCGCGACCGGATTTGCCTCGACGTCGGCAGCTCGACCGGCGGCTTTACCGATTGCCTCCTGCAAGGCGGCGCGCGCCGGGTCTATGCCGTCGACGTGACCATCGACCAGCTCGATTGGAAGCTGCGCCAGGACTCGCGCGTCGTGACCATCGAGCGAAACGCGCGCTATCTGCGCGCCGACGACTTGGCCGAGTCTCCGAGCCTGATGGTGATGGATGCGTCGTTCATTTCGGCAACCAAGATTTTGCCCGCTCTCGTTCCGATTGCGCCGCCCGGATGCGATCTTCTGATCCTGATCAAGCCGCAATTCGAGCTCGAGAAGCGCGACGTCGGCAAGGGCGGGATCGTTCGCGACGCGAGCCTGCGGGAAAAAGCGGTGGAGCGCGTGCGAGCCGCGGCCGCAGAAGCCGGGCTCGAAATCATCGGCGTGCGGCCCAGCCGCGTCACCGGGGCCGAGGGGAATCAGGAGTATTTTCTGCACGCGCGGGCGCGCGGGTAGAATAAAATGAGTTCACCCGAATGATCCGCGCCGCCGGCATCATCTGCAAACCCGTTCGCGACCTTGTGGCTTCCGTCGTGCCGCCGCTCATCGCCTGGCTGCACGAGCGCAAGATCAGCGTCTTCATCGACGAAGAGACGCAC
Organism: Vulcanimicrobiaceae bacterium; assembly: GCA_035504455.1. Taxonomy (GTDB): domain Bacteria; phylum Acidobacteriota; class Terriglobia; order Acidiferrales; family UBA7541; genus Palsa-295. Next base: position 578 of record DATJRU010000239.1, on the reverse strand, counting down.
GGCTGTTGCATTGACCTCGGCGAGCCAGTGGTGGCGCGAGACGCGCTGGGCGCGAAGATCGACCTGATGATCGTTTTCGGCGGCGACGGCACGCTGCTCTCGGCGGCGCGCGCCCTGGGCGGCCACAACGTGCCGATCCTGGCGGTCAACCTCGGCGGCCTCGGCTTTCTCACCAGCGTCACTCTCGAGGAGCTCTATCCCCTGCTCGATCAGGTTCTGAAAGGCGAATACCACACGAGCAGCCGGATGATGCTCGACGCCGAGATCAGGCGCAAGGGACATGCGGCGGAAGTTCAGTGCGCGCTCAACGACACCGTCGCCAACAAAGGCGCGCGCGCCCGCATGCTCGATTTCGACGTGCATGTCGACGGGCATCACGTGGGGCGCTACCGCGCGGACGGCTTGATCGTCGCGACGCCAACCGGCTCGACGGCGTATTCGCTGGCGGCCGGCGGGCCCATCGTCGATCCCAGCCTCGACGCGTTCATCATCACGCCGATCTGCCCGCACATGCTGACCAACCGGCCTCTCGTGATTCCGGGCGCGTCGCGCATCGACCTCGACTTCACGGCGGCGGA
>DATJRU010000238.1:0-22069 GCA_035504455.1 Vulcanimicrobiaceae bacterium | reverse complement strand
TCGCCGTGCGCCAGCAGCCAGTGCGAAAGCAGCAGCGGCTGCGCGTGCTGCATGTGTGTCGTCCCTGGCATCGGAACGCCCAGGTTGCGCGCGGCTTGCTCGCTGAAAGCGCCGAGCAGGGAATTGACGGCGCCGCGAATCTCGCGCGCCGCTTCCCGCGTGTACATCCGGAATTCCGTCGCCACCATCTCGTTGCGGCTGCGGCCCGTGTGGAGCTTTGCGCCCAGCGGCCCAAGCTTTTCGATCAACGCCGTCTCGGCGAAATGGTGAACGTCTTCCGCCTTCGACGCATCGAGCCATGCCGCATCCGTTTTCGCGCGCGCCTCGATTTCGTCAATCGCTTTGACGAGCCGGTCGCACTCCTCCCGCGTCAGAATCCCCGCAGCCGCGATGGCGCGCGCCCACGCGCGATCGAGCGCCAGCTCCTGCGGCAACATTCGCCGGTCGAACTGCCACGAGCGCTCGAACTCGTAGAACGACGCGTCCGGCGGGCGGTCGAAGCGCCCGCCCCACATCTTTGAGCCTTCCGGTTGCGTCATCGAACGGCGGCCTCGAGCGGCACCGTGATCGGAAGCGCGAAGAGGTTGATGAAGCCCTCGGCGTCCTTGGGGTTGTAGCCCGCCATGCTGAAGCTGGCCAGGCCGGGGCGGTAGAGCGAATACGGCGACTTGCGCGACGCCGTGTTCACGTTGCCCTTGAAGAGCGACAGTGTGACGGACCCGGTGACGCGCTTCTGCGAATTCGTGAAAAATGCGTCGAGCGCCTCACGCAGCGGCGTGAACCACATGCCGTAATAGACCATCTCCGCGTAGCGCAGCGACAGGATCTGCTGGTAGTGCGCCGTCTCGCGGTCCAGGCACAGCGACTCGAGTTCGCGATGCGCGTTCACCAGCAGCGTGCCGCCGGGCGTTTCATACGCGCCGCGCGACTTCATGCCCACGAGCCGGTTCTCGACGATGTCCATCCGGCCCACGCCGTTCGCGGCGGCAATCCCGTTCAGCTCTTCAAGCAAGGTAAGCGGATCGAGCTTCTTGCCGTTCACGGAAACGGGCGTGCCTTCTTCAAAGCCGATCTCGATCGCCGTGGGCTTGTCCGGCGCGCTCGCAGGCGAAACGATCCACTGCCACATCGATTCTTCCGGCGCGTTCGCCGGGTCTTCGAGTACGCCGCCCTCATGGCTGAGGTGCCAGATGTTGCGGTCGCGGCTATAAATGTTCTTGGTCGTTTGTTCCACCGACACGTTGTGCGACTTCGCGTAGGCAATCGCTTCCTCACGCGACGAAATGCTCCATTCGCGCCACGGCGCGATGATCGCTAGCTCCGGAGCGAGCGCCTTGGCGGCCAGTTCGAAGCGGACTTGGTCGTTGCCCTTGCCCGTGCAACCGTGCGCCAGCGCGTCCGCGCCCACCTTTTTCGCGATCTCCACCTGCCGCTTCGCCAGCAGCGGGCGCGCGAAAGACGTCCCCAGCAGGTACTTGTGCTCGTACACAGCGCCCGCGCGCAGCGTCGGCCAGATGTAGCCGGTGATGAACTCCTCGCGCAGGTCCTCGATGAATGCCTGGCTCGCGCCCGTGGCGAGCGCCTTCTTGTACGCGGCCTGCAAATCCTCGCGCTGGCCGAGGTCGCCGATCATGGCGATCACTTCGCAGCCGCCGTAGTGCTCCTTGAGCCACGGAATAATGATGGAGGTATCGAGCCCCCCGGAATAGGCGAGAACAACTTTCTTCAGCAATGAATTCTCCTTATGAGCTTCAAGAGTTGACCAGCGAGTGCAGGACCGCCTTTTGCACGTGCAGGCGGTTCTCGGCCTGGTCGTAGATGATCGAGCGCGGCGAATCGATTACGCCTTTGGTGACTTCGAGCCCGCGGTGCGCGGGCAGGCAGTGCAGGAAAACCGCGTCGGGCAGCGCCCGAGCGAAGAGCGTTTCGTTCACTTGATACCGGGCGAAGATCTTTTCGCGTTGCTTGGCTTCCGATTCCTGGCCCATGCTCGCCCACACGTCGGTGTAGACGGCCTGCGCGCCCGCCACAGCGTCTTCGGGCGAACGCATCACGTCGATCTTGCCGCGTGTCTCGCGGGCCACCCGCTTGGACTCGGCGACGACCGCGGGATCGGGCTCGTAGCCTTTGGGCGTGGCAACGCGGACGTGCGCGCCACATCGCGCCCCGATATTCATCAGCGAATGGCACATGTTGTTCCCGTCGCCGACGTACGCCAGTTGAAAGCCGCGCAGATCGCCGTAGCGCTCCTGCAGCGTGAAGAAATCGGCCAGCGCCTGGCACGGGTGGAATTTGTCCGAAAGCGCGTTCACCACGGGAATATCGGCGTTGGCCGCCAGCTCGTCGAGCGATTCCTGCTCGAAGACGCGCGCCACGACGCCCTGAACCCAGCGCTCGAGATTCTTCGCGATGTCGCGAATCGGCTCCCGGTCGGACATCTTCGCGCCCGTATGATCCAGGAAAATCGACGAGCCGCCAAGATTGGCGATGCCGGTCTCGAACGTCACGCGCGTCCGCAGCGACGGCTTCTCGAAAATCAGCACGAAGACGCGCCCGGCCAGCGAGTCGCGGTAGCGTTCGGGATGCGCCTTCATTTCCGCCGTCAAGCCGAAGAAATCGCGCAGCAGCGCCGGGCTGAACTCCATGCCCGTCAAAAGATCGTTTTTCAGCCCAATGGGCGTTAGTACGGTATCCATGTTTACCTCGTCGCGCCCAGGGCGACCGGCTCCGGATGCGTTTCTGCCGCAGGAGCGGCCGTCGGCCACGGTTTCGCGGATTTGGCCGCGCGCGCCAGCACGGCCTCGAATTTCTTCAGGAATTCGGCCACGTCCCGCGCCCGCAGGATGAACGGCGGGAGCAGCCGCAGGATGTGGTCGTGCGTGCAGTTGATCAGCAGGCCGCTTTCGAGCGCTTCGGCGACGAACGGCGCGCCCTCCACTGAAAGATCGATGCCCTGGATCAAGCCTTCGCCGCGCAATTCGCGGATGAAATCGAACCGCGCCGCGAGCTTCTCGAGCCCCGCGCGAATTTCGGCGCCGCGCTCGCGGACGTTCGCGAAGAGATCGTCGTCTTCCACGACCGTCAGGAACTCAAGCGCCGTCGCGCAGACCAGCGGCCCGCCCCCGAAGGTCGTCCCATGCAATCCCGGCTGGAACGCTGAAGCGAACCGGTTGTTCGCGATGAACGCGCCCAGCGGAAGCCCGCCCGCCAAAGGCTTCGCCACCGTCACGATGTCCGGCAGCCCGTCGAACTTCTGATACGCGAACTTGCGCCCGGTGCGGCCAAGTCCGCTCTGGATTTCGTCCGCGATCAGCGCCGCGTCGTGGTCGAACGTGAGCTGCCGCGCGCGCTGCCAAAAAGCCTCGGAAACTTCGTAAATCCCGCCCTCGCCCTGAATCGGCTCGATAATGATGGCGCACACGGTATCGTCGAACTTCGCGTCGAGATCGGCCACATCATTGAAGCGCACGAATTCCACACCCGGCACCAGCGGCTCGAACGGCTTCCGGTACTTTTCGGTCGCCGTAACGGAAAGCGCGCCAAACGTCCGCCCGTGGAAGGAATTCTCCATCGCGAGGAAGCGCGTCTTCGTGCCAGCTCCTGCTCCCGCGCCTTCGGTCTTGGCGTGCGCATAGCCGCGCGCCAGCTTGAGCGCGCCTTCGATCGACTCCGCGCCGCTGTTCGTGAAGAAAACGCGGTCCAGCCCCGCCCACTGGGCGAGCTTGCGCGCGAGCGGGCCCTGATAGGCGTTGTGGAAGAGGTTCGAGATGTGCGTCGCGCGGCCCGCTTCGCGCCGGATCACGCGAACCAACCGCGGATGCGCGTGCCCCAGCGCGTTCACCGCGATGCCGCCGAGGAAATCAAGGTATTCGCGGCCCTGCGCATCGTAGACGCGGCACCCGCGCCCGCGCGTGAAGACCACCGGCGGCCGCCGGTACGTCTTCACAAGGTACCGCGCCTCATCCGCCAGAATCTGTTCCGGCGTAAAGCCCTTCGACGCCCGCGCGGGCGTCTTCTTTTTCACAGCTTTCTTCGTTGCCATGGCTATTGCGCCGCGCCGTGCGCGGCCCTCGCCCTCGTGCGGCTTCCGGGACGAATCACCGGGAGAACCCGCGTGCCCGGGCAGCGACCCTGGCTCGCCGCAGCCAGCAAAGCTCTCGGCTGTGTGCCACCGACGATGCGCACCTCGGCGACGCCTCCCGCCAGCGCGCGCTTCGCGGCTTCGAGCTTCAGGATCATCCCGCCGGAAACCTTGTGCCGCCGGATCAGGTCCTCGATTTCCGTGCCGCGCACCGCGCGCAACACTTTCTCGCCGTCCAGCACGCCCGCCACGTCCGTCATGAAAATCAGCCGGTCGGCCTGGATGAATTCCGCCGCGGCCGCGGCCATGTGATCCGCGTTGATGTTGTACAGCTCGCCGTCCGCGCCCAGGCCCATGCACGAGGCGACCGGGACGATCCCTTCGCGCCACAGCGAGCGCAGGAAGTCGACGTTGACCTCCGTGAGGTAGCCGACAAAGCCGAGCCCGCCTTCCGTTTCTTCCACCTGCATCGGCTCCGCCAGAAAGCATGCGGCGTCCGACGCGCTGATGCCCACGGCCGGCTGCCCGGCGAGCGAGATCGCTCCTGCGAGCTTCTTATTCAGCAACCCGGCGAACACCATGATCGCCGCGTCGCGCGTCTCGCGGTCGGTGACGCGCAGCCCGCTCACGAAACGGCTTTCGATCCCCATGCGCGCGAGCGTCGCCGTGAAGATCCTGCCGCCGCCGTGCACCACCAGAATCTCGTGGCCCGCCCGCGCCAGCTCGGTGATTTGCCGCGCCAGCGAGTGAACGTCTTCGTCGCGCTCCAGCAGCGCGCCTGCGATCTTGATGACCATCCTCATAGCAATCCCGCCGTTTCCGGATACCCGCGCATCCCATTCAGATTTTGTACCGCTTGCCCCGCCGCGCCTTTCCCAAGGTTGTCGAGGCATGAAACGACGATCAGCCGCTCGCCCGATGGATCGAGCGCGAAGCCGATGTCGCAGAAATTCGTGTGAGCCACGTGCTGCAGCTCCGGCAAGCTTCCCGCCGGCATCACCCGCACCATCGGCTTGCCGGCATAAAACTTGCGGAAGAGAGACTCCACTTCATCGAGCTTGCGAACCGGATCGAGCCATACGTACAGCGTGGAAAGAATTCCGCGATCCACCGGGAGCAGGTGTGTGGTGAACACAAAATCTTTGGATGCGAGGCCGAGGTGGTCGGAAACTTCCGGCGTGTGCCGGTGCGTGAAAAGCCCATACGCGCGGAAATTTTCATTCACTTCAACGAATTGCATCTCGCGCTTGGCCTCTTTGCCCGCGCCGGTGGCGCCCGATTTGCAGTCGCATACGATGCCGCGCCCGCGGTTGATCCAGCCTGCGTCGATCAGCGGCTTGAGGCCCAGGATCGCCGACGTCGGATAGCACCCTGGATTTCCGATCACGCGCGCCTTCGGCAGGGCGTCGGCATAAAGCTCCGGCAGGCCGTAGACGGTCTCGGCGAGGATTTTCGCGTCTGGCGGGGGCAACTTGTACCACTTCGCGAATGTTTCGGGCTCGCGAAAGCGGAACGCCCCGCTCAGGTCGATGATCTTCAGCGCCGGATTGGCCGCGAGAAGCTGCGGCACGAGCTCCAGCGACGCATCGTGCGGCGTCGAAAGGAACACGACCTCCGCGCCGCTCGTCGCCACCGCGTCCACCGACAAAGTCTTGCAGGGAGCGTCGCCCCATCCGCGCAGCTGCGGAAAAATCTCCGTTAGGCAGCGTACGTGCGCGTGGCTCTCCCGCAAAAAGAACGTCGGTTTATCGATGTGTGGGTGCCGCAGCAGGAGCCGGGCCAGCTCGTATCCCGCGTAGCCCGTAACCCCGACGACGGCGACCCGTGTCGGGTCGGTCATCGGAGCATTTCCTCCACGCGTTTGCGGATGGCGTTGCAGGCGCTCCGCGAAGAACAGATGACGAGCACTGTGTCGTCGCCCGCGAGCGTCCCGGCCACTTCCTTCCAGTGCTCGGCGTCGACGGCCGCCGCGAGCGGATGCGCTCCGCCGGGAGGCGTCTTCAGCACCAGCATGTTCTGCGCCGGGCGAATGTCGAGCAAGTATTCCTTCAGCGCGCGCACCAGAGCCGGCACCGGAGCCGTTTCTTGCGCCGCGCCCGACGCGAGCGGGCGGTAGCCGGAGGACGTTTTCACCAGCCGCAGCTCGCGCAAGTCCCGCGAGAGCGTCGCCTGCGTCACGCGCACGCCGAGATGGCCGAGCTGGCGGCGCAGTTCATCCTGGCTCGCCACGGCTTGGCCGTTCAGCAGCTTCATGATTTGCCCTTGCCGGAATCGCTTCTGTACGCTCATGTGTCGTCGAATGCGTGAATATGCAACCTTCTGCATAATCATACAGCGCGCGATGCGTGTGTCAAGCATTCTCTGTTAAAGATGCGCCGAATCGCTCGCGCGATCCAGAAAAACATTCGCGTCGGCGAGAGCGGATGCCCGTGTTTTTTCAGAAGGGAAGTTTTGCGCTCCGAAATCGAACGCGAGACGGCGACTCAGCTTCTCAAATCCACGAACCGCGCCTGGATCAGCCCCTGGATCAGCGCGAAAATCATCGCCGTCGAGACGCCGAACATCAGCATCCCATCTGCCGCTTCGAGCGGCCCCAGCAGCCTCCAGCGCGGCGTCAGCAAAAGATCGCCGTAGCCCAGCGTCGTGTAATTCACAGCGGAGTGGTAATACGCGGTTCCCAGATCGTGAAATTCCCGCAATCCGAAAAATAACCCGGCCCAAACGCCGATCTCCACGAGGTGCGCGATGAGGCCGATGAAGATCGCCAGCGCCACGATCACGAAATCCTTCCAGAAACTCACGCCGGCGCGCCCCAGTTTGCGCTCGAAGCGAATGAAATGAACGGTCTCCATCACGGCCAGTCCGTGTACCGCGATCGTGCAAAGCGTTGCCAAGGCGCCCAGCAGCAGCGGATAGAGGAAGGCAATGGGTGGCGTCTGCATCGTTCTTTTCGTCCAGGAAACTCTCGGCCTCCGTCGTCGCCGTTATGAAGTCGGCTCAGCGCGATTGTCAGGGAATCGTCTGCCCGAACAGATGCACATCCGCCTCGTTCGGACGCACAAACTAGAGGCAAGCTTCTGAAGGCTCTACGTGTGGCAAATCGAGTGGCGAATGGTAGACCCGTGCGGGCTCGAACCGCAGACCTGGCTGATCCGATCGGCCCGCTCTAGCCTTTCCCTCGTGCAATCAGTTCTGTGATGAGTTTCGCCGATTTCCAGCGCTTGATTTCAATTTCGCGGCGGCGCGCTTCGAGAAGCGTGACGAATGGCTCGCTATGGACCAGCTTCCAAGGCCCGCGTCCGCGGGTGGCGAGAGAGTGCGAACGAGAATGCTCGGAGATGCGGCGCTCCAGATCGGTTGTGGAACCGATGTAATAGCGGCCGGATGTGGTGCTTTGAAGAATGTACGTGTGACACATGACTGCGAATGGTAGGCCCGTGCGGGCTCGAACCGCAGACCTCCACCGTGTCAAGGTGGCGCTCTAGCCAACTGAGCTACGGGCCTTCCGACAGAGCGCTATTCTAGCACACGCCATCCCAGCGACGGCGTCCGCCCTCCGCTACCATTGATCACCTCCGCTTTTGGTATCCATCCTGTATTTGCTCTCCCGCAGCGAATTGGTAGCGTCATGAGGGCCTCGGGTGTGGCCCGGAAACGAGCCAATTCCATGAACTTGGGTCACGCGCGCACGCACGCCGGTGCGTTGTTCTTGTTCTTATTGGTAGGCGCTACTTTTTCGACCGAGGCGCAAGTCTTCGCGCGCGTTTCCGAATCCGTGCAATCCTCCCCCAGCGAAACAAAGAGCCAGGACCAGCAGCCGCCCGCTGGCGACGACCAATCCGGCCAGCAGGGCACCGACGCGAACAAGCCCTCGCTCGTCACTCCACTGAAGCCCGTAGTGGCGACCGAGCCGTATCACCCGATCACCGGGCGCCAGCGTCTCCGCTGGGTGATCACCGAGACGCTGTGGCCGCAGCACCTTGCCGGCGGCGTGATCACGTCGGCTTTCGGTACGGCCGTCGACCGCCCGAAAGAGGACGGCACGCACTGGGGAGGCTTCGCCGAGCGATTCGGAGTGCGGCTCACCGGCGTCGCCACGAGCAACGTAATGGAAGCCGGCATCGGCGCGCTGTGGGGCGAGGACCCGCGCTACTTCCGCAATCCCGGCTCGCCTTTCCGCGCGCGCGTAAAAAGCGTGATCAAGCAGACCTTCACCGCGCGAAGACCCGACGGAAACTACGCCCCGGCCTATGCGCGCTTCATCGCCTATTCCGGCAGCAACTTCCTCGCGAACACTTGGCGCCCCGACAGCGAAGCCAACAATCACGACGCCGTCTTGCGCACACTCGAGGGTTTCGCGGGACGAATGAGCAGCAATGCCTGGGACGAGTTTTGGCCCGACGTGAAGGCCCACGTCTTTCACCGCAACCACTAGCCAGCGAAAGACGATCGAGTTATCGCAGAGTCTCTCCAAAGCGCCGAGGCGCGATTGTTACAAGCCCGGCATTCCGCTGCGCCTGCCGCCGAGGCAGCCGCAGCGGAATGCCGGGTGCGCCCAACAATCTCCCCAGTCCCGGCAGGGACGATTGAATACCTGCCTACCAACGCCGCCGCCCTAGGCCACGAACCGATACCCCACGCCCCGCACGGTCAGCAGATGCCGCGGCTTCGAAGGGTCCTTCTCCAGGTAACGCCGCAGCCGCACGATAAAATTGTCGATCGCGCGCGTGTCGGTGTCCTCGCGCACTCCCCACACATCTTCGAGGATCGACTTCCGCGACACCGTCTTGCCGGCGTTGCGAATCAAATGCCGCAGCAGCTTCGCTTCCATCAAGGTCAATTGGATGATGACGCCGCCATCGCGCAGCTCGAGCGCGTCGAAATCGATCGTGCGGCCCTCGAAGTTGAAGACGCCCTCATCCAGTGCGCTCCCCGGCTCGTCCGCACCCGCACTCGTCGTGGCCCGCGCCCCATGGCTCGCGCCGCTTCCTGCGTGCCACGCGCTGCGCCGCAGCAAGCCCTGCAACCGCGCGAGAAAGATCGGCAGCTCGAAGGGCTTGGGCAAATAATCGTCGGCTCCGGCGGCGAAACCTTCCAGCACGTCTTCCGCGCGTCCACGCGCCGTCAGGATCAGCACCGGCACGTAGTTCTTCGCCTGGCGCAGCGCCGATACCACGGAGAAACCGTCGATCCCGGGCAGCATCACGTCCAGCACCACGGCGTCGAATTTCTCGCCACGCTCGACCAGCCGCTCGATTGCCGCTTCGCCGTCGCCCACGACGTCCGCCGAATATTTCTCCGCCTCGAGATTGAAGCGCAGCCCTTCGGCGAGGTGAGATTCGTCCTCGACCACTAGAATCCTGCTCAAGCCGCGCTCCTCGGCAATTCCATAGTGACGGTCGTGCCTCCCGCCGCGCCTCCGCTTTCCGCGAAGACGCGCCCGCCATGCGCCTTCGCGATCGATCGCACGATAAACAGTCCCAGCCCCGTGCCCTTCACCTGCGATGCGGATCGCCCCGGCACGCGGTAAAAGCGTTTGAAGATGCGCCCCAACTCTTCCGGCGGAATTCCGATCCCGCGGTCGCGCACCCTCAGCACCACGTGCTTGTCATCCGGCGCGGCCACTGAAACCGCCACGTCCACATTGCCGCCCGAATACTTGATGGCGTTGTCGAGAATGTTCGACACGGCCGTGCGCAGGTCGCCCGGATCGCCCTGCACGTTCATGTGGGTTCCATTCGTCGGTCCGTCCCACTGCAAGCCAGTGGCCTGCAAATGATGCCGCGTGCGCGCCAATTCCATGCACTCGCGCACCAGCCCGCCGAAATCGACCTCGGTCATTTGGTGGATGCCGCGCTTGTAGCCGGCCTCGCCTGCCTTCAGCACCTGCTCCACGGTCCCGAGCAGGCGGTCCGAATCTTCCAGCATCAGCTTGTAGAACTGCTGCCGCTGCGCCTGCTCCACTTCCCGCCGCTGCAGCGTCTCGAGGTACAGCCGGATCGACGTGATCGGCGTCTTCAGCTCGTGCGTCACCGCGTTGATAAAGCTGTCGTGCCGCTCGTTGCGCCTAATTTCGCGCACCAGAAAAATCGTGTTCAGGATCAAACCGGTAATAATGGCGAGGAAGAAGACCAGTCCGAAAAACAGCAGCACGCGCTCGCGCCAGTTGAGGATGATCCAGCTGCCCGTGAGCGCCACCGCCGCCGCAACCAGACAGATGCCCAGAATCACGAAGAACACGGTCGTGTTTCGCCGGCTCGAAATCCGCATCATGGGCATGACGCCTAGATTGTACAGCGGGCGGCGAGCGCTGGGCTCGCCAGATGAATGGAGGATGTCGCGGAGGTTTCGGGAGACGCCGTCGCAACTCGTCTCCCTGATGATCGCGCTACGAAAGTTCGCCGATTACGCCGAGACCAGGTCCGTCTCCGGGTTGGCAGCCAGCTCCGCCGTCGGAATCGCCGGGATCGTCGGCGCCGCTTCGTTTCCGTGCGCCTTCTCCGGCAGCGAGATCGTGTAGACCTTCCTCGCCAGCCCCAGCTTCTTCAGCGTCCAGATGCCGTACCAGTTGAGGTCGATCTCGTACCACGCCAGTCCGTGCCGCGCCGAAACCGGATGCGCGTGGTGGTTATTGTGCCAGCCCTCGCCGAAAGAGAAGAGTGCGACCCACCAGCTATTCGTCGAAAGGTCGCGCGTCTGGAAGCGCCGCGTGCCGACCATATGCGTCGCCGAATTTACCAGCCAGGTGGCGTGCAGCCCAAACACCGTTCGGAAGAAGACGCCCCACAGCACGAAAGGCAGCCCGCCGATCGCCAGCAGAATCAGCCCCGATACGACCATCGGCACATAATGATACTTGGTGATCCAAACGTGAAATTTGTCCTTCGCCAGGTCGGGAACGTACCGCGACAGCGTCTGCGTGTCGTGGTGCATCGACTTGCCCATCAGGATCCAACCCATGTGCGCCCACCAGGTGCCGTCGATCGGCGAGTGCGGGTCGCCGTCCTTGTCCGAATATTGATGATGGATGCGGTGCGTCGCCACCCAGAAGATCGGCCCGCCTTCCAGCGCCAACGTGGCGCACACGGTAAGGAAATATTCCAGCCACTTGGGAGTCTTATAGCCGCGATGCGTCAGCAGCCGGTGATAGCCCATCCCGATCCCCAGGCCCCCGGCCACCCAGTACAGGAACAATCCCACGAGGAACGCCTGCCAGCGGAAGAAAAACAGCGCCGCGATCGCTCCGGCGTGAAATAAGAACATCGCCGTCGCCGTCACCCAGTTGATTTCGTTATTGGCCGCAGATTTCTTCCCGAGATCGTCGAAAGTCATGAGTCCCCAGTGTCTTCCTGTGGTTTCTGTTTCCTGAAGCGCTGTCTCAGAATAACAGGCGAAGCCCCAGTGTTCTGTAATAGTTATGTAATACCGGAAATTTGCGCTGTAAAAGTAATTGGAACGGCCCCCTGTACGAAGGTACAGTTTCTCGCGGGTGACTTGGGTTAGATTTGGCGGCGCAGGGCGCCCCGCCGTTTCGTTTCGCTGCAATGCCTCAATTCTTGCGCGAAAACGCCCACCACGTTGTCATCCCGAAGCCGGTTTTGCGAGGGATCTGCTTTTCTGCTCGCCGAACTGTTGCGCGCAATCGTCGCCGCCCGCCGAAGCTCGCTTGTCAATCCCGCTCGTTTCCCCGATAATTGACTCTCTCCGGTTTCCATCTGCACTCCGGCGCTATGGTGCAACGGTTAGCACGCGGCCCTTTCAAGGCTGAAATACGGGTTCGATTCCCGTTAGCGCTACCAACCCCGATTTCATCGGAAGACTAGGAATTCCAAGCGGCTGTCTGCTCAGGCAATAAGGCTGGCAAGCAATTCGTTTCCCGGGACTGAAAAAGGGTTTGTAACGGTGACGCCTCTCCACGTGAACCCGTCCTGCAAGTCTTCTGATAGGAGAAGCCGGCAGCCGGCCTCGGCGGCGGCAGAAACAATCACCGAATCCCACATCCCAAGCTGATGATCGGTTGCGAGGTCCATCGCTGCGAGTACGATCTCAGTCGACGTGTCAATCAGAGGAAAAGCGTCCGTCCAGCTGAGCACCGCTTTGCGTGCTTTCGCCGGAGACCAACGAGCTTTGCGAACCAGAACGCTAAAAAGCTCTCCTAACGTCTGGACCGGCAGCAAAACTGCTTCCTCTGGCAGCTTCCGCATTAATTCTTGAGCTGCCCGCTTCATTACGGCTCCATTCACTCCCTCCGCATAGGCCAGAACATTCGTGTCAAGCGCGACTCTCACGGCTTCTCTTCGTAGAGATCGTCTCTGCGCCAGCGTCCGATATCGATCGCGCGTTGCGATCGCAGTCTTTTCATCAGAGCGGCCTTGGCTGCCTTCCTTGTGCCGCCGTGGCTTTCAGCTGGCACGATTCGGGCGACTACCTTCCCGTGCGAGGTTACGACATAGCTCTGGCCTCCCCGGACGGATCGCAGCAATTTCGAGAATTTGCGATTGGCGTCCGCGGCGGATACGGTCTTTTCCATGACTCACCTCCTGATGTAGTGATAATACGTACTATTCAAAGAAGATGCAAGCGGGGACAAGCACGGGGGAATATTATATGCCTTGACGAGAATATACGCATATGGGTATATAAAGGGTATGGAATCCGCCTTCGAAGTCATCGCCGAGCCCAATCGCCGCGCCATCCTCGGCCTGCTCGCCTCCTCCGAACACTCGGTCGGCGACATCGAGCGCCGCCTCCGCATGTCCCAGCCCGCCGTTTCCAAACACCTCCGCGTCCTGCGCGAGGCCGGCTTCGTCGAATCCACCGTCGACGCGCAGCGCCGCCTCTACAGCCTTAAGCCCGAGCGCCTCCAGCAAGTGGACGCCTGGCTGGCCCAGTTCCGCCGCTTCTGGTCCGCCCACGTGGATGCTCTCGAACGCCACCTCGATCGCATGCATCCATCGCCGCCGGCGAAAGCCACAAGCCCGAAAAAGAAGACACGCCGCAAGCCGCGAGCGTGATCCGCCACAAAAGGAGAAGGGAAATGAAAATCAAAGTGACCACCATTTACGTCGACGATCAGGAGAAGGCCCTGCGCTTCTACACGGACGTCCTCGGCTTCATCAAGAAGGCCGACTTCAGCCAGGGCCCCTTTCGCTGGCTCACCGTCGCCTCGCCGGAAGAGCCCGACGGCGTCGAGCTGCAGCTCGCGCTGAATACCAACCCCGCCGCCAAAGCGTATCAGCGAGCCCTTTTCGAGCAGAACCAGCCCGCTTGCATGTTCTTCACCGACGATCTGCAGTCCGATTACGAGCGCGCGAAATCGCGCGGCGCCGAATTCACCATGCCGCCCACGGACGTCACCGCCTCTAAAATCGCGATGCTGAAAGACACCTGTGGCAACATCATCCAACTCACCCAGCTAAAACGCTGGTAGCGTCCTTCGCGCGCCGGCGCGCAACGTGCAGCTCGCATGCCGCTGTCGGTTCGCACCGGTCCCGAATGGATGCGCGAACGCGCGACGGTTTACCGGTGGAAGCGTGAGGCTTTAGCCTCGCGAAAAGCCGCGAGAATAATCTTGGCTTTAGCCCCGGGCCTTCCATCGAGAGCGAGAGGCCGCGACCGCAGCGAAAGGAAGAAAATGGCCGACAGCGCGCACTACACGCCGGGCCCCGCCAATCTCGCCCGCGTCCAAAAGGACGGCGACAAGTGGACGCTCGTCCTCACCAAAGATCTCCGCCACTCGCCCGAAATAGTCTGGCAAGCGCTCATCGAGCCCGCCCAGGTGCGCGAATGGGCGCCCTTCGATGTCGATGGCCCCCTCGACACAGTCGGCGCCACGGTGAATCTCACGTGGGTAGGCAACCCGCGCCCCATCGAAACGAAAGTCACGCGCGCGGACGTACCCAAGGTCCTCGAGTACGGCGATATCCGCTGGGAACTCGAGCCGCTCGGCAGCGGCACGCGCCTCACCCTCTGGACCAGCATCGATCGCCGCTTCATCTCCTGGGGCGCTGCCGGCTGGCACATCGCCTTCGACGTCCTCGATCGCCTCCTCAGCGGCAATCCCATTGGCCGGATCGCCGGCGCCGACGCCATGAAGTTCGAAGCCTGGCGGCGCCTGAACGCGGACTACGCCAGGCAATTCGGCATCGAGCCTCCGCGCGGCACTCCCACTCGCCGGTAGATTTCCTTCCTCTGCGTGGTGTAATATGCCGCCACTTTTACGACTCGTAAACACCCAAGGAGCGTCTTATGGCAACTCGGATGTTCAACGTGCCCGAGGGACTGTCGGATCAACTTTGGAGCATCGCCGACGCCACGGCTCGCTCTCACGGCTTCGAATTCGATTCACAAACGGAGACGCAACTGCGCGGCCTCATCAGCGCCGGCGTTGCCAAGCTAGCTGAGGACGACCGCGCGACCGATCGTCCCAGAGTCTCGAAAATGATCGACGACATCACGCGCCTGGTCGAGATGATGGTTCAGCATTCTCCACACCGGGAAGTCTCCCTCGTCTCTCCCGGAAACTACGCTCTGTCGGCTATCGACTTCAAGACGATAAAAGGCTGGTTCTGCCCCTGCTACCCGTTTTGCTAGCTCGCCCCGAGGTGCTCTCCAATGAACGACCGCCAAAAGAAAGCCTTCGATTTCGCTTCCGACCTCACCAAGCAGCTCATCACCCTCTCGACCAGCATCGTTACGGTCACGCTGCTCTTCTCCAATAGCCTCACCGGGCCCCGAATGCTCGCCGTCTTCGCCTGGGCAGCTTTCCTGGTGTCCACGCTTTGCGGCTTGTGGGCGCTCATGGGGCTCACCGGCACGCTCGCTCCCGCCGACGATCCCAACCTGCCCGACGGCACGAACGTAGTAATCGGAAAGAACACGCGAATTCCGTCCGCCCTGCAGGTATTCGCATTCGGATTCGCCACTGTGTTGACCCTCGCCTACGTCTTCCTGGCATTCTCCGGACCGGCGTCGCAAGCCTCCGCCGCCTCCCCGGAAGAGCTGCCGCCCGGCGCCTGGCGCTTTGCCGTCTCCGGCGACTCCCGCAACTGCGGCGACGTCGTCATGCCCGCGATCGCCCAAAGCGTCCTTCAGCAGAAGCCTGAGTTCTACTGGCACCTCGGCGATTTCCGCATGGGCTATGGCGTCGACGACGATATGAACGAGCTCTACGGCGGGACGCTCAGCGTCGCCGATTACCAGAAAAACGCCTGGGGCGATTTCGTCAAGAACCAGGTGAAGCCTTTCGGTAAGCTCCCTGTGTTCCTCGGCATCGGCAATCACGAACTCTACCTGCGCGGCCAGGGAGACGCCAACGAAGCCGCCAGCCACGAAGCGTTCGTGGACTACTTCCATTCCTGGCTCGACTCGCCCGAGCTTCGCAAGCAGCGCCTCGCCGACGATCGCTCAGCTACCTCCCCGATGGCTTACTACCACTGGAAAAAGTCCCCGGTCGATTTCGTCTATCTCGATAATTCGATGGACGCCGGCTTCGAGAAGGCCCAGCTCGATTGGCTCGAAAACGTCGTTCTCGCGAGCGACAGGTCCGACCGCGACGTCCAATCCGTGGTCGTCGGCATGCATCGCGCGCTGCCCAATAGCTGGGCCTGCGGCCACAGCATGAATGGAGACGGCGACACGCCCGCCGACGTGAATCAACGCAGCCTCGAAAGCGGCCGCCAGGCCTACAAGGATCTGCTCGATTTTCACAAGGACACCGGCAAGCACGTCTACTTGCTCGCCAGCCATTCGCACTTCCTGATGAGCGACATCTTCAGCACGGCCTACTGGAAGAATGCCAGCCAGCCCGACCGCGGCGTTCTCGAAGGCTGGGTGATCGGAACGGCGGGCGCCGTCCGTTACCGCCTGCCCGAATGCCCGAAGGGCGCCGATCCTTCGACATGCACTCCCTTGCCCAAAGACATCCTCGCGGCCAGCTACGTCTCCGGCTACCTCCTCGGGACGGTCCATCCCGACGGCAAAGTCGAATTCCACTTCGAGCAGGTCACCGAAAACGACGTCCCCAAGGAAGTCCGCGACAAATACGGCAAAAAGTTCATCGACTTCTGCTTCTTCGCCAATCGCGACAACGGCGAGCACACCCCGGTCGCCTCCTGCAACGACCAGTGATCGCTGGTGAGCAGTCCCGCCCAGATTGATCCGATGAGCCGCGGAGCGGCGATTGAACCGAGCCCGGCACGCAGCCTGGCGCAGTGCCGGGTATTCGCCCGAAGAGAAGTTAGTCCCGTACGGGACGATTGACTCCCCCGCGAAAAGCAGTCTAGCGATCTTCGTTGATTGCCGGCTTCAGGAGGTCGGGCCTCCAGAGTTCGTGTGAGAACGTAAGCACGCGGGCTCTTCGTGGATGCGCCAATGCGCGACGGTCCACCGGTGGAACCGTGAGGCTTCAGAGTTTGTGTGGCAACGATCGGCTCTTTCAGGGTAGCGCTGAACCCACGCGCGCTGTCATCCCGAAACCCCGCCGCAGCGGAGTGAGGCCTGCCTGCCGGACAGGCAGGGATCTGCTTCACCACGACTTGCTTGGCACGAAAGCCACCACAGCACTGCGGGTCCATCGGGGCCTGACTTTTTTGCGTGGCAACGTAGGCCCACTCCTGGTGGATGCGCGAAGCGCGACGGTTTTCAGGTGGAAGCGTGAGGCTTCAGCCTCGCGAAAAGGGGCGAGGAAAATATTGGGCTTCAGCCCAGGGTCTTCCGTTGGAAGCGAAGCTTCGATCTATTCTGCGCCCGCATTGACGCGCGAAGAGAGGGCCCCGCCGTGCTTGTCAGCCTTGGGAGGCCGGGGCTTCCAGCCCCGGCGTAAGAAGGCGGCTCGCGTCGAGCTTCAGCCCCTGAAGGCACTCTGAGGCTTTGGCTCGCACATTTCCCGCGCACATTTTGTGGACGGCTTGTAGCCAAAAGCGCCTGTCATCCCGAGCGGGTTTTGCGAGGGATCTGCTTTTTCTTTCGGAAACGCCACTCCAGCCTGCCGTCGGACGCAGCCTTCTAGGCCGGTCTAGCTTGCGGTTTTCCCGATACCATTGGCGACCGGCAGCCACACCTGAAAGCGCGTGTCGCCCGGCTTCGAGACCACTTCCACATTGCCGTGATGCTTCTTCACGATGCGCATCACCGTGTCGAGACCGAGCCCGGTCCCTTCACCCACGCCCTTCGTGGTGAAAAACGGCTCGAAGATGTGCGCCTTCGCGTCCGCCGGAATTCCTTTGCCGTTGTCGGCGATTTCGACCACCACGCACTCATCCTCGCGGTACGTCCGCACGCGCAACTCGCCCTTGCCGTTCATGGCCGCGATCGCGTTGTCGATCAGGTTCGTCCACACCTGATTCAGCTCGCTGCCGAAGGAATTCACCAGCAGCGGCACGCTGCCGTAGTCGCGCTTCACCGTGACTCCGTGCTTCAGCTTGTGATTCATGATCGTCAGCGTCGTCTCGAGGCTCTTCGCGATGTCGACGTTCTGCTGCGGCGTCAGGTCCATGTACGTATATTCCTTGATCGCCCGGACCAGATCCGAGATGCGCGAAGTGCCGCTTTCGATTTCGTTGAGCAGGCTGATCACCTCGAGCCACGCGGCGATCCGCACCAGCGCCGCCCGCGCGGTCTGCGCGTCCAGAGTCGCAAACAGCGACTCGAGCGCCGCCGGCTTCACGTTCTTGTGCGCCAGATCGGCCGCCAACTGCCACAAATCGTTCTGCCCGTGGCTTCGCAGCAGGGAATCGATTTGGCCTTCGAGGTCGCTCATCGTCAGCGCGTCCGGTGGAATTTCGTCGCTCTTCATCAGCGAAGATTCCAGGCTCTCGACTTCGGCTCTTTGCGCGGCCGCCAGCTCGCGCCGGCCCAGTTCGTGGCTGGCGGTCTTGATTCGCTTCAGCGCGTCGCGCAGTTGGCCGGCAGCCCGCTTGGCTGCGGAAGCGGGATTGTTCAGCTCGTGCGCGAGGCCCGCCGAAAGTTTTCCCAGCGAAGCCAGGCGATCGCGCTGCTGTTCGATGCGAGTCGTTTCCCGGATGCGATCCGCCATCAGCCCCACCAGGCGATGCGTCAGCTCCGGCATCTTCTGAATCAGCTCGGGAAACAGCGCGGCGGGGAAGCGCAGCACACGCGCGTCGGTAATCGCGCGCACGCCCACGCTGAATTGCTTCATACGCGAAAAGGGAAGCACGCCGGTCACCGAGCCCGTCTTGATCGGGATCACCACCGTCTCGCCGCCCAGATCCCCGCGCGCCTGCAACTGCCCTTCGAGGATCACGAACATCGCGTCGGCCGGATCGCCAGGCCGGAAAGGCGACTCACCGGACGCCAGCATCTCTTCCTGCGACTGCGAGAGAAACCACTCGATCTGATCGTCGGGCAGGTCGGCGAACGCCGGCACATTCAGCAGTTCTGATTTTGCGACCATGTATGCCTTGCTCTTATACCTTGCTCAGATATTGATGGATGAATTGCACGGCCACCGAGCCCTCGCCCACGCCCGAAGCCACGCGTTTCACCGAACCGTGCCGCACGTCGCCCACCGCGAAAATCCCCGGCACGTTCGTTTCCAGCAGGAACGGATCGCGATCGAGCCCCCAGCCCTTCGGCCGCTCACCGTCGCGGATCAGGTCGGGCCCCGTGAGGACGAATCCGCGCTCGTCGCGCTCGACCACTCCCGCCAGCCAATCCGTCTGCGGCAGCGCGCCGATAAAAATGAACATCGACGTCGCCGGCACGCACTCGATCTTTCCGCTATCCGAACACAGGAACGAAATCTTTTCGAGGTGCGTCTCGCCGTGCACCTCTTGCACGCTCGCGTTTGCCCAGATCTGGATGTTGGGCATTTCCTTAACCTGGTCGATCAGATACTGCGACATCGTGCTCGATAGCGAGCTTCCGCGGACCACGATCACCACGCGCTCCGCATACCTCGCGAAGTTCATCGCCGCCTGCCCCGCCGAATTCGCGCCGCCGATCACGTAGACCATTTCGCCCTTGCACGAAAGCGCTTCCGTCGCCCCGCCGCCGTAATAAACGCCCGCTCCCTGCAGCCGGTCGATCCCCGGAGCTTGCAGGCGCCGCCACTGCACGCCCGTCGCCAGCAGCAATGCGTGGCAGGAAATCTCGCTTCCGTCCGCCAGCTTCACGATCCGGTAAGGATCTTCGGTTCGCACCGCGACTGTCTCTTGCGGCGAAAGAATTTCGACGCCGAAGCGCTGCGCCTGCACCACGGCCCGCCGCGCCAGATCGCCTCCGCTCAGCCCCGTCGGGAAGCCAAGATAATTTTCGATCCGCGAACTCATGCCGGCCTGCCCGCCCGGCGCCTCGCGCTCGATCATCACCGTGTGCAGGCCCTCCGAGGCCCCATACACCGCCGCCGCAAGCCCGGCCGGCCCGCCGCCCACAATCGCCAAATCGTAAAAACTCGTTTGCGCGCGCGTCCGCAGCCCGACCTTCTGCGCCACTTCCGCCGGCGCGCATTCCAGCAGCTTCGTCCCGTCAGGGAACAGCACCACCGGCAGGTTCTCCGCGTCGGTTCCCAGGACTTCCAGGAGCCGCCTCGTCTCGGGATCGTTCGCCGAAAGCTCCACGTCGATCCACTGATACGGCACGCGGTTGCGCGCCAGAAAATCGCGCAAATCATAAGACCGCGGCGACCATCGCGTCCCCAGCACGCGAATCCCCTCGAACGACGGCCGGTACGACGCGCGCCAATCGTCGAGCAAATCATCGAGCTGCGGGTACAAATGCTCCGCCGGCGGGTCCCACGGCTTCAGGAAAAAGTAGTTGATGTTCGCCTGGTTGATCGCGTTGATCGCCGCGCTCGTGTCCGCGTACGCCGTCAGCAGCGCCCGCTTCGCGTCCGGGAAAATTCGCATTCCCTCCTGTAGGAACGCCACGCCGTCCATGTGCGGCATCCGCTGGTCGGCCAGCAGCAGCGCCACGCTGTCGTTGCGCACCTTGAGCTGCCCCAGGATATTCAACGCCTGCTCGGGTGAATCGCTCGCGATCACTCGGTAATCCGCGCCGTACTTCGAACGCAAGTCCCGCTCGATCGCCCGCAATACGTCGTTATCGTCATCCACGCTGAACAAAATCGGTTTCGCCATGAGGGGCCCCAGTCCTGTAAAAGGCAATTCTAAACGCCCGGCTGGTTTAAACAAGATGAGATGAACCGCCGCCGCTTTGGTTGCGCAGTATCTCCGGTCTCAGTTTGTCGCACGCAGCCTTCGCTGCGGCACGCGCGCGCGAAAGACTCGGCGCTCCGTGCATAGTTCCAGCGCTTTACCAGTCAGTTTAGACGAGGCTCAGGGGAAGACCGCTCGAACGCCGATCCGAGCTTGACGGAAAGCCGAAGCCGTACCCTAACTTCTTTCCTATCAACACGGCCAGAGCCTTCCCACTTCGGGACCCACCGACAGTAATATAGAATTAACATTCCAGTCACGGCAAGTTTACCCGCACAGAATAACGTCCCACACCGTTGGTAGGTGTGCTAAGCGATTACACCGCCGCAATCGAAACAAACTAGCTTCGTTTCCCCAGGGTGGGGTTCCGCAGCGGCTCGTGTCCTCTGCGGGGGGTTGTGCCGGAACTTTCATCGCTTCGTGACACTGGCAATCCAATACCGAACCTCGGTGTCGCTTCACGGGTAGTTCAATTCAAGGAGGGAAAATGCGAGCATTTTGGTTGTGTATCGTCGCTCTCGGCCTCGCTGTTTCGCCCGCAATGGCCGGAACAGGCGCTGGGGGCGATAAAGACTCTGCGGGATCCGGAGCCGCGACCACATCCGCGAAGTCGGATCCGGCGCCTGCAGCGTCGCCTTCGAGCCTGGAGATTCAGAACGAATTGCAGCAGCTCCGCGATTTGCTCCAAGCTCAGTCCAAGCAGCTTCAGGAGCAGGACGAGCAGATCAAGGAACAAAAGGTCCAGATGCAGACCCTTCAGGACCAGCTGACCGTTTCCCACTCGAACGGCGACAGCAGCACGGCATGGGTTGCCGCGCCGGTCAATGCTCCAGCGGGTTCGAGCGCCGGGATTCTCTCGAGTTCGAGCTCCAGCTCCAGCTCGAGTTCAAGCTCCGGCGGCGACCGCGCCGACGACGGGCCGGCGTCTCTTACCTACAAAGGCGTGACGCTCACTCCGGGCGGTTTCATGGCGGCAGAAACGGCGTGGCGCCAGAAGGCTCTCAGCGCCGACGTCAACTCGCCGTTCAACTCTATCCCGTTCTCCGGCTCCGATAACGCCGGCATCTCGGAGTTCAACGCTTCCGGCCGTCAGTCGCGCATCAGCATGCTCGTTCAGGGCAAGCTCTCGGACGTGAAGATCGGCGGCTACTACGAGACGGACTTCCTCTCGGGCGCCGTCACCTCCAACTACAACCAGAGCAACAGCTTCGCACTCCGCCAGCGCCAATTCTGGGCGCAGGCAGCCTTCGATAACGGCTGGACCTTCACCGGCGGCCAGATGTGGAGCCTCGTTACGGAAACCCAGAAAGGCATGGACAACCGCACCGAAGCCACCCCGGCCACGATCGACGCACAGTATAACGTCGGCTTCAGCTGGGCGCGGCAGTACGGTTTCCGCGTCACCAAGAACTTCAACAATAAATTCTGGCTGGGCTTCTCGGTGGAAAACGCCCAGGAAGACCCGATCAGCACCCACGGCGCGAGCAACAACTATTTGATCGGCGCTGCTGGTGCGAACGGTGGCTTGCTTCCCAGCGTGAACAACTTCACCTACAACGCGGCTCCTGATTTCGTCTTCAAGGCAGCCGCCGAGCCAACGTCCAACACCCACTTCGAGGTCTTCGGTATCGTTCGGACTTTCCGGTCGCGCGTTTATCCCTGCGCTCTTACAGCCGCAGGCGACACGTGCCCCGACGATAACAGCGGTCTCGATCTCACCGGTCCGACCGGCGCTGGCGCGTTCAACGACAAGCGAGTCGGGGGCGGCGGCGGCGCGAATGCTCGTGTCTCGCTGCTCGCCAAGAAGGTCACC
>DATJRU010000237.1:0-4740 GCA_035504455.1 Vulcanimicrobiaceae bacterium | reverse complement strand
CCCTCGCTGCCCGGCGGCCAGGCGCCTTCGGTCTTTCAGCTCGACTATCAGCAGACCGTCTTTAATCCGCTCCTCAAGGGCCAGCAGAAGGCGGCCGAAGACCGCGCCAGGAATCAAAAGCTCGAGATGGATCACGTGCGCGACGATGTGATCGTCCGCGCCGCCACCCAATACCTCGAGCTCGCCAAGGTGCAGCACTCGCTCGACCTGATGCGCAGCGAGCGCGCCAGCGCCGAGAAAATTCTCCAGGCGCTTCAGGAGCGCGTGGCCGCCAATCAAGGGCTGCCGATCGACGTAACGCGCAGCCAACTGGCTCTCGCGCGAATCAACGAGCGCACCATCAAGCTCGAAGACCGCGAGGAAATCCTCGAAGAAGAGATTCGCGACCTCACCGGAATTCCCGAGACGCAATCGATTCAGGCCGAGCAGGACGAGCCGTCCTTCGCCGTCGACCAATCCGTTTCCGACATGGAGGACCTCGCGCTCCAAAACGACAAGAGTGTCGCCGAAGCCCAGAACGAACGCGAAGCGCGCGAGCACATCTTTCGCGGCGCGCATCTCAGCTATTTCCCCACCATCGACATCGTCGGGCAGTACGCGATCCTGAGCAAATTCAACAACTACGATGAGTTCTACAAGAATTTTCAGCGCAACAATCTGAACGTCGGCCTCCAGATCACGATTCCCATCTTCGCCGCGAAGACATCCGCCAATGTCGCCCTGGCGAAAAGCCAGCTCGACGAAGCCGACCTGCAGCTCGGCGCCAAGAAGCAGCAGGTTCGCCTCGACGTGCAGCAAAAGGCTCGCGACGTCCGCGAACTCGACGCCAGCAGGGAAGTGGCCCGCCTCGACCTGCAGCTCGCGCAGGAAACCTTGCAGCAGGTGCAGGCCAAGTTCGACCAGAGCAACGCCACGCTCCAGGATCTCGAGCAGGCCCGCCTAGACGAGAACGACAAATGGCTCGCCTTCCTCGACGCCGATTTCGCCCGCCAGCAGGGCCAGCTCACGCTCCTCGAGGCGACCGGCCAATTAGCCAAGGTTTTTCAATGAGTTGCATCCGAAAAGGTAGCTTTGGCTGGGCTACGAATTACAGTAAAATGAACCAAGCGGACCGGTCCGCGAATCTTCTGAGGGGGGATTGATGCCGTCCGTAATGAAAACGCTGTTGTTGAATCCGCCGAGCTTTGAAAAGTTTGACGGAGGCGCAGGGTCCCGGTGGCCGGCGACGCGCGAGATTGAGTCGTACTGGTATCCCGTCTGGCTGGCTTACGCCGCCGGTATGTTGCCCGGCAGCCGCCTGCTCGACGGCCCGCCGCACCACATTCCGCCGGCGGAAGTCATCAAAACCGCCCAGGATTACGAGTTCGTCGTTCTCTTCACCTCGACCGTCGGTTTCCTCAGCGACCTGCGCATGGCGCGCGCGATGAAGGAAGCCAAGCCTGACCTGAAGATTGCCTTCGTCGGTCCGCACGTGCAGATCAAGCCGGCCGAAAGCCTGCTGGCGAGCTCCGACATCGACTTCGTCGTGCGCGGCGAATTCGATCACGCCGTCGTCGAGTATGCCAACGGCATGCCGCTTTCCGAGATCGGCAACGCCAGCTACGTGAAGGACGGCCAGATCGTTCACAATCCGTCGCGCCCGCTGATGCAGACGGAGGAACTCGACGCGCTGCCCTTCGCCACCGAAGTCTACGAAAAGAATCTGAAAATCGAGAATTACAACGTGCCGTTCCTGCTGCATCCGTTCGTCTCGTTCTACACCACGCGCGGATGCCCGGCGCTTTGTACCTTCTGCCTGTGGCCGCAGACGCTTTCCGGCCACCAGTGGCGCCAGCGCTCCGTTGAAAACGTAGCGCGCGAATTCCGCCAGGCGCACAAAATGTTCCCGCAGGCGAAGGAATTCTTCTTCGACGACGACACGTTCAATATTCGCAAGGACCGCGTCGTGGCTCTCTGCAAGGAATTCAAGCCGGTGGGCTTCCGCTGGTCCTGCACCGCGCGAGTGCACGGCGACTACGAGACGCTCAAGGCCATGGCCGATGCGGGCTGCCGCCTGCTGATCGTCGGCTTCGAATCCGGCGACGAGCAGATCCTCAAAAACATCAAGAAGGGCCAGACCCTCGAGATGGGCCGCAATTTCGTCAAGAACTGCAAGAAGGTCGGCATCCACGTTCACGGCGACTTCATCATCGGCCTTCCGGGCGAGACGAAAGACACGATCGAGAAGACGATCACGTTCGCCAAGGAACTCGACTGCGAGACCATCCAGGTCTCGATGGCGCACGCCTATCCCGGCACGGAGCTCTACGACAAGGGCACGCGCGAAGGCTTCCTCGCCGGCGAAGCGATTACCGACGACGGCGGCCACCAGCTCCCGCACCTCGAATATCCCGGCCTCTCCAAGGAGTACATGGTCGAGGCCGTGAACCGCTTCTACGACAGCTACTACTTCCGCCCGCGCGTCGCATGGCGCATCGTCCGCGACGCGCTGTGGGATTCGCACGAGCGCAAGCGCCTCTATCACGAAGCCGTGGACTTCCTGAAGCTGCGCGCCGATCGCGTGAAAGTGTCGCGCACGCGCAAGGGTGTCGACAAGAAGGCTCTCGTCGCCGTGCCGCCGATGAACCCGCCGTCCGTGGGAGTGACAGGCGAGTCGCAAGAGGCATGACGCCGGCGCGGGGCCTGCGCCTCAAGACCGCCATCCTCATCGTCATCATGGTTTCCGTCGCCCCGCTGGGCGACATGTTTCTCGGCAAGGGCATGAAGCAGATCGGCCCGCTACCGGGATGGGCGCCGTCGCAGCTCTTCCATTTTTTCTTCGACGCGTTCACGTCCAGCACCGTGTGGACCGGCATCGGTCTCCTCATCGCGTTTTTCGTCGCCTACCTGCTGGTGCTTTCCTGGGCCGATTACAGCTACGTGCTGCCGGCGTCGTCGATCTCGACGCTCGTCGTCGCGCTGCTCGCCTACTTCGTCCTGCACGAGACGATCAAGCCGCTGCGCTGGGCGGGCGTCGCGCTGATCTGCCTCGGCGTATTCGTCGTGGGCCACACGCAGCCGCGGACCACGGAGCGCTGATTGTGTTCACGTCCGCGTTCCTGTACTTCCTGATCGTCGTGCCGGGGACGTGCGGCGAAATGTGCATGTCGCGCGCCATGAAGATCGTCGGCGAGGTCACCGACTTTCGCCCGCACGCGATTGCCCGCGTGATTTTTCGCGTGATGACGGTGCCGTGGTTCTGGATCGGCATCACGCTGATGGCCGCCGGTTTTTTTTCGCTGCTGGGGATGCTGTCGATGGCCAAGGTGAGCTTCGTCTTTCCCGCCACCGCGCTCAGTTACGCCGTCGGCACGCTCGGCGGTAAGCTGTTTCTCGGCGAACGCGTCACGCCGCAGCGCTGGGTCGGCGTCCTGCTCGTCTGCCTCGGTGTAATATTGGTCGCGCTCGGCAAAGGCTAGCTGCCGCGACGCTCCTTAGGGGGTCGGAGCCTGCCCGTCGGCAGACAGGCTTCAGCTCCGACATTAGGACGCAAGCAGCACGGGCTTTAGAGTCCGCGTGGCAACGGTCGACTCTTTTGGGGAGGGCGCAGAACGATGCGCGCGCTGTCATCCCGAACCCCCGCCCGCGGCGGGGTGAGGGATCTGCTTTACCACGACTTGCTTGGTGCGAGCGCAGGACGAGATTCGTCGGTTCTCGCCGAATGCAACCCGCAATGACCGCCTGGCCGATCGCTCGCGACGCGCTCGTAGCCCTTGCGGCCGCGCCATTCTTCTACTACGCCGTCGCGATCGGCGCCGCCGGCAAATTCTTTCGCGGGCCGTCGCTGCGTCCGGGCGAAGTCCCGTTCGATCGCGATCCGTACACTCCCCCCGTCAGCATCCTGAAACCGATTCGCGGCCTCGACCGCGAAACCTACGAGAACTACGCCAGCTTCTGCCGCCAGGATTACCCCGAATACGAAATCCTCTTTTGCGTGACGGACGAAACCGAGCCGGCAATCCCGGTGATCGAAAAACTGATCCGCGATTTCCCGAACGTCCCGATCCGGCTGTTGATGGGCGCCGAGCCAATCGGCGTGAGCGACAAGGTCAACAAGCTGGCCCGTATGGCGCGCGAGGCGCGGCACGACGTGGTGATCGTCACCGATAGCGACGTCCGCGTCGAGCCGGGCTTCCTGCGCGAGATTGTCGCGCCGTTCCGCGACCGCAAGGTCGGCGGCGTCACCTGCCTGTACCGCGGCATCACCGACGGCTCGTTTGCCGCCGATCTCGAGGCCATGGGCAATAGCACCGATTTCGCGCCGGGCGTGTTGGTCGCGTGGCTGGGTGGCGGCGGGAAAATCGACTTCATGCTCGGCGCGGTGATGGCCACCACGAAAGACCGGCTCGCCGAAATCGGCGGCTTCGAAGCCCTCGCCGATTACCTCTGCGACGACTACGAACTCGGCAACCGCATCGCCGCGCAGGGCTATCGCATCGAGCTCAGCAAAATGCCGGTCACCATCGATTATCCGCGCCAGACGCTCGCCGAAGCCTTCCGCCACCAGTTGCGCTGGAATCTCGCGATCCGCTATTCGCGCCCCTGGGGACATCTCGGCCTGGTTTTCACGCAAGGGCTGGCCTGGGCAATCGTGGGCATCTGCCTTCTCCATTCGTGGCAGGGAGCCTTCGCGTTTGTGGCGGCCTACTCCTTGCTGCGCGCGGAGATGGCGCTCAGCACGGGCGCGCGCGGCATGCGCGA
>DATJRU010000236.1:0-10550 GCA_035504455.1 Vulcanimicrobiaceae bacterium | reverse complement strand
TGCGGGAAGAGCTTGGAGCGGTCGCGCAGATCGGGCCCGAGATTCACCGGCTGCAACATCACTACGGCTCGACCGGCGTGCCTTTCGAGCTCGTATTCTTCGCCGCGCGCGCACCGGTGGGCGAGATTCGCAATCTCGAATTCGAGCGCATCGAATGGCGCAGGCCCGAAGAGCTGCCGCAACTCGATTTTCTCGAAGCCGATCGCGACCTCGTCGCCAAGCTGGCGAGCGGCGCGCTTCGCGCGGACTGGGCGGGCTGACGAGACTCTTGGCAGGCGCCTTTGACTCCGGAATTGCGATCGTGTATTCTTCGTCCCGCGCTCGCAGGGCGCAACTCGTCCGCGGACAGGGATCCTCCCACCTGCATCAAGGTTCACCCGATTTTCGAAGACGAACCTCTTTCGCCCCATGAAACGCGGACCCGGGGCTAGCTCTTGAAGGAGGGCTTCGTCATGATTCACTACATTTCTGCTCGTCTCGCGGCCGCGCAAGGCGGTGCGCGATGAAACGCTTCTCCGTGGAACCGCTTCCCGCTCGTCCCAGCCTCGAACAACAACAAAAGCTCGCCAAGCGCCTCCTGCGCGAAGTGTGGGCAGGCGACGCCGACGCGATCGCGCGCGTGCGGGCTTTTTTGCCGGGCATAGCCGATCCGGATGCCGTGAAACTGCACGACGCGCAGCTCGCGATCGCGCGAGGCTACGGCTTCGATTCCTGGGCGGCGATGAAACGCAAGATCGAATCGCTCACGAAG
The DNA here is from genome assembly GCA_035504455.1 of Vulcanimicrobiaceae bacterium. Taxonomy (GTDB): domain Bacteria; phylum Acidobacteriota; class Terriglobia; order Acidiferrales; family UBA7541; genus Palsa-295. The sequence continues at coordinate 9,799 of DATJRU010000236.1, read as the reverse complement.
ACGCCCCTCGAGCTCTTCGACATCGCGGTTCGCGAAGGAGACGCGCAGCGCGCGCGGGAGTTGCTCGAAACGAATCCCGAGGTCCGCGCGCGTATCAACGAGCCGCGCTTCGATTTCGATTCCCCGGCGATCCTTCAGGCGAGGAGGAATCTGCCGCTCGTCGACGTGCTGCTCGCGCACGGCGCGGACATCAATGCCCGTTCGACGTGGTGGGCCGGCGGCTTCGGCATTCTCGAATCGGATTTGACGATGGAGGAAGCCACGCCGCTCATCGAGCGCGGCGCCCGCATCACTCCGTGGGCGGCTGCCGGGCTTGGCTTGTACGACGAGGTGAAATCAATCCTCGAGGCCAATCCTGGAGCCGTCAACGAACGCGGCGGGGACGGCAAGACCACGTTGCACTGCGCGGCCACGCAGGCCATCGCCGCGCTGCTGCTGGACCACGGAGCCGACTTGCGCGCACGCGACGTCGACCATGCGTCGACGCCTCTGCAATATCGCATTGCCGACGAAGAGTTCTCGCGCTTCCTGGTGTCCCGCGGCGCCGAAGCCGACGTCTTCGCCGCCGCCCGCCTGGGCGATCGAGGCCTCGTCGAACGGAACCTCCGCGAAAATCCGCAGTGCGCTGAGGCGCGCGTGAATCGTCCGCCGTTCACCGCGCCCGGCGGCCATATTTACGGCTGGACGCTCGGTTTCGATCTCACGCCAGCCGACGTGGCACGCAAATTCGGGCACGCCGAGATCGCGGAGATGATCGTCTCGCAGCTCTCGCCCAAGGCGCGCATCCTCGATGCGCTCTGGTGCGGTGACCGCGAGCGCGCGCATCGCGAACTTGCTCTCCACCCATTCTCCGCGAAGAACCTCGAGCCGGATGCGCAGGGCCTGATGGCCGCCGCAGCCTGGTGGTATCGCCCGGAGACCGTGCGCCTGATGCTCGAACTGGGCTTCGATCCTCACGTTCCCGGCATGCACCGCTCGACGCCGCTCGACCGCGCGAGCTTCCACGGCTACGCGGATATCGTCGCGATGCTGCTGTCGCTCGACCCGCATCCGCCACTCACGCAATTGAACGAATTCGGAGGCATCCCGCTCAATGCGTGCGTCCACGGCTCGCTGCACGGCTGGGAGACGGGCCATCCGCAAGATCACGTTCGCACGCTGACGCAATTGCTCGAAGCAGGCTCGTCGTTTGAACCGGCGATGCTCCCCACCGGCAACGACGAACTCGACGCCGTCATGCGCGCCTGGCTCAAACGCGGGGGTAAACCATCGTCGTAGCCGACGCGAACCGCAATTCTCGGGAGAGCGGGCCTTTCAGCCCGCGAAAAGTGCGCCAACCGGCATTTGCCGCGGGCTTTCTCTGCGCCCTCTGCGTCTCTGCGGTGAGGATTCTTACTTGCCGGCGATTTTGCGGAAGAGCATCGTGAGCGGGTCGTAGAACTGATCCACCACGCGCTCCTTGAGCGGAATGATCGCGTTGTCGGTGATGTGAATTTCTTCGGGGCAGACTTCCGTGCAGCACTTGGTGATGTTGCAGTAGCCGAGGCCGAGCTCATCTTTCAATAGTGGCAGGCGATCCAGGCCATCGAGCGGATGCATCTCGAGCCCCGCCACGCGCACGAAGAAGCGCGGCCCGCCAAAGTCTTGCTTCTTGTCGTGCTCGCGCAGCACGTGGCAGACGTTTTGGCACAAGAAGCACTCGATGCACTTGCGAAATTCCTGCACGCGATCGACGTCCTGCTGCGCCATCTTCCACTCGACATTCGGCTTCGGCTGGAACGCGGGAATCTTCTTGTTGACCTTGTAATTCCATGAAACGTCCGTCGCAAGGTCCTTGATCAGCGGAAACGTCTTCATCGGGTAGACGGTGACGGGCTGGTCGAGCGGCAGCGAATCCATGCGCGTCTTGCACATCAGCCGCGGCTTGCCGTTCACCTCCGCCGAGCACGAGCCGCATTTCGCGGCCTTGCAGTTCCAGCGCACGGCGAGATCGGGCGCCTGGTGCGCCTGGATGAAATGAATCGCGTCCAGCACGACCATGCCTTCGCTCAGCGGCAATTTGTAATCGACAGGCCCGCCGCCTTCGCTATCGCCTCGAAATACCCGGACGGTTACTTCCGCCATTCTCTTGCCTCCGCCTGCTCTTCTACTTACTATCTTCCGCCAAAACCTGCTGCAGTTCCTCGGGCATCGGCGGGCGTGGCACCGCGAAAAGAGTCATCTTGCCGTCTTTCCGCGCGATCACGTGGTTCTTCGCGCCCCACGCATCCTCGGTCTTGGGATAATCCAGCCGGCTATGCGCTCCGCGGCTTTCCTGGCGCGCGAGCGCCGCGTGCGTGCAAGCCTCGGAAACCGTCAACATGCACTGCAGGTCGCGCGAAAGGTGCCACGCGGGATTGTAGGTGCGCGATCCCTGCACGCTGACCGTGGCCGCGCGCGCCTTCAGCATTTCCAGCTCGCCCAGCGCCTTCAGAAGATCCGCTTCGGTCCGGAAGATGCCGACGAGCGTCTGCATCACTTCCTGCAAGTCCTCGTGAATTTTGTAGGGATTTTCGCCCGTCTTGCGCTCGAAAGGCGCGAGGACTTCGCGTTCGGCCTGCTCGATCTGCGCAGTATCGAGAGTCGCCGCGGAGGCCTGCTTCGCGTAGTGCGCCGCGCCCAATCCGGCCCGGCGTCCGAAGACCAGCAGGTCCGAGAGCGAATTCCCTCCCAGGCGATTCGCGCCGTGCATACCGCCCGCCGCTTCGCCCGCCGCGAAAAGCCCGGGAATCGAGGCCTGCCCCGTCTCCGCGTCCACCCGGATCCCGCCCATCGTGTAATGGCAGGTCGGCCCGACTTCCATCGGGCCCTTCGTGATGTCCACGTCCGCCAGTTCCTTGAACTGGTGGTACATGCTCGGCAGCTTGCGTTTCACGTATTCGGGCGGCTTGTGCGAAATGTTGAGGAACGCGCCGCCGTGCGGGCTGCCGCGGCCTTCCTTCACTTCGGTGTAGATCGAGCGGGCCACCACGTCGCGCGTCGAAAGCTCGAGGCGCTTCGGGTCGTACTTTTCCATGAAGCGCTCGCCGTTCTTGTTGCGCAGGATGCCGCCCTCGCCGCGCACCGCTTCCGTCACCAGAAGCCCGCGGACTCCCGGCGGCCACACCATGCCGGTCGGGTGGAATTGGACGAACTCCATGTCCAGCAGATCGGCGCCCGCTTCGTACGCAAGCGCCATGCCGTCGCCGGTACACTCCCACGAATTCGAGGTGATCTTCCACGATTTCCCGATGCCGCCCGTGCAGATCACGACCGCCTTCGCCTTGAAGACCACGAACTTGCCCGTGTCGCGCCAGTAGGCGAACGCCCCCACGACGCGGTCACCGTCCTTCAGCAGCTTCGTGACCGTGCACTCCATGTAGACATCGAAGCCGAGCGACACGCCGCGATCCTGCAGCGTGCGGATCATCTCGAGGCCGGTGCGGTCGCCCACGTGGCAGAGCCGCTTGTAAGTGTGTCCGCCGAAGGCGCGTTGCAAGATGTTGCCGTCCGCCGTGCGGTCAAAGAGAGCGCCCCACTGCTCGAGCTCGCGCACGCGATCCGGAGCCTCCAGCGCATGCAGTTGCGCCATGCGCCAGTTGTTGAGCATCTTGCCGCCGCGCATCGTGTCGCGGAAGTGCGGTTTCCAGCCGTCCGCCGTGTCGACGTTGCACATCGCCGCCGCCAGGCCCCCCTCGGCCATCACCGTGTGCGCCTTGCCGAGCAGCGATTTGCAGACGACGCCGACGCTCGCCCCCTGTGCGAGCACCTCGATCGCCGCGCGCAGGCCCGCTCCGCCTGCGCCGATAATCAGCACATCGTGTTCGTGAGTTTCGTAATTCGCAGCAGGAGTCACAGGATTCGAATGTCCTTGATCGCGCCCGAAGCCACCATGTAGATGTAGAGATCGGTCAGCCCGACGGAGATCATGCTTACCCAGGCCCAGAACATGTGATGTTCGTTCAGTTTCGTCACGCCCTTCCAGGCGGCGTGCCGCGGCCCGCCCAGCGCCGCGCACGAGAAGCAGTCCAGCTTGCCGCCCACCAGGCTGCGCAGCGAGTGGCACGAGAACGTGTAGATCGTCAGCAGGACGATGTTCGCCAGCATCACCACGGAGCCGACGCCGATCCCGAATTTGCCGTCGAAATCGAATGCCACGAGCGCGTCGTACCAAAGGAACGCGACGAAGATCACGGCGATGTAGAAGAAATAGCGGTGAATATTCTGCAGGATGAACGGAAACGAGGTCTCGCCCTTGTAGCCCTTGTGCCCTTCCTTGAGCGCACAGCCGAATGGATCGCCGAAAAACGCCCGGTAATACGCCTTGCGATAGTAATAGCAGGTAAGCCGGAAACCGAGCGGGCCGCCCAGGATCAGAATCGCGGGCGAAAACGGCCACCAGTGATGCTTCGGATCGATTAGCGGCGAGTAAAACGGCGACAGATAAGGGTCGACGTAATAATAGGCGCCTTCAAATGCGCGCCACGTGGTGTAGATGCCGAAGGCGCTTAGGACGATGATGAAAGGCAGGTTTGCGATCCAGGCGTCACGACGAAGAGTGCTGCTTTCGTAGGTGCTGGCGGATTTTGCCGCCGACAGTTCGGCCACCGAGTGCTTCCCTCCATGGCGACCCCGACGTGTCGCCCAAACAATTTAGATTATTCGAGAAAGCAGCTTTTGGAAACAAAATTCTTGCGGGAAATTTGCAGTGCCGGATTGAAACCAGCCGCTCAGACGCGCGCCGTGTACTCTGCGTCGGACGATTGAATCGCGGCTTCGGGCGAGAAGAGCGCGCTGACGGATGAGTGGTCGAGCGGCCGCGCGAAGAAGTACCCTTGGGCCACTTCGCAGCCGGCCCGCGCGAGCGCGTGAAGCTGGTCCTCGGTCTCGACACCTTCGGCCACCACGCGCAGCTCCAGCGATTTGGCCATGGCGATGATCGCGCGGACGATCGCCCGGCTTTCCTGCGAATCAACCATCTGCTGCACGAAGGAACGGTCGATCTTCAGCGTTCCAATCGGCAGCCGGTGAATGTAGCTCAGCGAAGAGTGGCCCGTGCCGAAATCGTCGATGGAGATGCGCACGCCGAGCTCGGCCAGCGCGTACACCTGCCGGCCGCCTTCCTCGAAGTCGTTCATGATCGCGGTTTCCGTAACCTCGATCTGGAGCCACGCCGGTTCCAGGTCGGTCTCGCGCAAAATCTGCGCCACGTGGCTCGCGAAATCCGGCCGCCCGAGCTGAATCGCGGAGACGTTGACCGCAACCGGCACCGGCTTCAACCCGGCGCGCTGCCATTCCCGCGCCTGTCGGCACGCCTCGCGCAGCACCCACTCGCCGATGTACGAGATCTGGCCAGTCTGCTCGGCCACCAGAATGAATTCGCCGGGCGAAATGTGCTTCAGCTCGGGCTGGCGGAAGCGCACCAGCGCCTCGAGCCCCACCAGCGCGCGCGAAATCGTATAAATCGGCTGGTAGCAAAGCTCGAATCCTTCGCCTTCGAGCGCGTCCTGCAAGTGCCGCTCGATCTGCCTGCGCCGCGCGAGTCTTTCGCCAAGATCGGCCGAGAACATCTGGTAGGTGTTGCGCCCGCGCTCTTTCGCGCGATACATCGCAAGGTCCGCGTGGCGCTGCAGCTCCGCCGGAGATTCGCCGTCGGTCGGGAAGATCGCTGCGCCGATGCTCGCCGTGGTGCGCAGGATGATGTTCCCGCATGTGAAGGGCTCGGCCAGCAGCCGGATGAACGACTCGCTCACCTTGGCCACGCTGTCGACCTCGCGCACGTCGTCGAGCACGGCCACGAATTCATCGCCGCCCACGCGGGCGATCGTATCGGTGGCGCGCAGATGCGTGGTGAGCCGCGACGCCACCTGCTGCAGCAGCCAGTCCCCCATTTGGTGGCCATACTGGTCGTTCACCTGCTTGAAGCCGTCGAGGTCGATGCAGAGCACGCCGACGCTTCCCTTGCGTCGTGCCGCTCGCGCCACCGACTGCTGCAGCCGATCCTCGAACAAAACGCGGTTAGGCAAATCTGTAAGAGCGTCGTGGTGGGCGCGCCGGAAAAGCTCGTTCTGCATGCGCCCGTGTTCGAGCGCGACGGACGCCATGCGGCTCGCCGAAAGCAGCACCTCGCGGGCAAAGTGCGGCTCGCGGTCGTCCTGCAGCAGCAGCGCGATCACGCCCAGCCGCGATTGCCCCGGCTCGATGATGGGCACCGCCAGAATGCCGTGAAAGCCGTCGGCCCACACCTCGGCGAAATCGCGGCTCGCATTGGGGTCGAGGCGGCGGACGCAAACCACGGAATGATGCTGCGCTTCTCCGCCCGCGAGCAGTTCCCACCCGCCGTGCAGCGCCCTTTGCAGAAAGTAAGCGATCTCGCCGCCGATGCCCGGCGCAATCGGAGGCCGCGTCCTGCCGCCGAGCAGGATCAGGCATCGGCTGCCGCGCACCGACTGCGCGGTCGCGTCGGCCAGCTCGATCAGCACCTCGTCCAAATTCTTGTCCTCGACCACTTTTTCGAGCAGGCGGTTGCGGCTGACGTTGAACGCTTCCATCGCCTTGCGCGACTCGATCTCCGCGCGCAGTTGGGCCGTGCGCGACGACACGCGTTCCTCGAGCAGCGTCCGCTCGGTTTCTAGCTGCGCCTCGTATCCCCAAATGTTGCGGTCGAGCCTCCGCGCGTAGAGCAGCGCCGGAAGCACCAGCAGTATGCCCACGATCGAGAGCGGAACGAGGATCATGCTCGTCCGCCGGGCCTCGATATTTTCCCGGGCGAGCACTTCGTCCTTCGCGCTGGACATCTGCTGGCTGATGTCGCCGAGAATCGTCTGCACGTGCGTCGCGGCGCGGTCCGCGTACGTCAGGCGGGCGCGCGACTCCGGAATGTTGTGCTGGTCCAGAGCCTGCCCGGCGAGCTGGCTCTGCTGAGCCACCATGTTCATCTGCGAAGTCAGCGCGTCGAGATCGTCGCGGGAGCGGACGAGCGGCGAATGCGGGTCGCGATCCGCTTCGTCGCGAAGTTCCTTCACCTTGCGCAGGAATATCGCCGCGGAGTAGCGGATCTGCGAGAACTGCGAAGAGCCGTCGCTGTCGTCGTCCAATGCGAGGCTTTCGGGCGACGCCACGCGCGCCAGCGACTGCAGCTCGCTGACCGCGCGATGCTCGTCGTTCACCAACCGCTCGTAATCGATGTTGCGCGAATAGGAGTGATGCACCTGGTAGGCGATCGCCAGCCCCAGGCCGGTCACGACGAGCTGGCACGTGCACAGTGCCAGGTACAGCAGCCGGAGCTTGTGACGGTTCCCGTTCATCAGGCTACCCCGTTCAAGAGACAGATGTGGCCCACCGCTGGCCGCCAATCGCGCTTTCCAGTTCCCACACTCTTTATTGCCGGCGCGCCGCGGCGCGGAAACCCCTCATGGTTAGTTCGCCGAAATGATCTACCGGTTAGTCTGAAGATAGCCCAAGCACACTTGCATCGCAGGCCTAACAAGCTCGCAGGAAGAATACAAGTTTCGGGGCAACAACCCATCAGTACGGAAGTACCACTCGATGACCAAAAACTAACGATTGCCTACTCGTTCAGGGCGTGCAGGCCCTCCTAGACCAGCAGCCGCCCGCCGTCCACCGCCAGAATCTGCCCTGTGACGAAATCCGCCGTCGCCAAATAGAGGACCGCGCCCGCGATATCGTCCCCCGCGCCCGTGCGGTGGAGCGGCACGCGCTGAATGTACTCTTGGTCCGGCGCCTCGCCCGGGAACTGAATCGTTCCGGGCGCCACGCTATTCACCAGAATCTCCGGCGCCAGCGCCCGCGCCAGGCAGCGCGTCAGCATGATCGACCCGGCCTTCGACACGCAATAATGCGTATAGCTCGGCCACGGCAGCATTCCGCCCAGCGATGAAATGTTGATGATCCGCCCGCGCCCCTGCCGTTTCATGATCCGCGCTGCCGCCTGCGCGCATAGGAACTGCGACTTGAGGTTGATGTCGAGGATCCCGTCCCACTGCTCGTCGGTGAGCTCTTCGAATTTCGCCGCGAAAAACGCCCCCGCGTTGTTCACGAGAATATCCAGCCGCCCGAACTCCTTCTCGACCGCCGCGAACATCCGCTCCACTTCCGCGCGCTTCCTCACGTCCGCTTGAATCGCCACCCCTCGCGACCCGCCCGCGCCGATCTCCCGCGCGACCGCCTCTGCTTCTGCCTTCGAGCTCGCGTAGTTGACGACCACCGCCGCGCCCTCCGCCGCCAGCCGCAAAGCGACGCTGCGCCCGATGCGCTTCCCCGCGCCCGTCACCAGCGCCACCTGCCCTTCGAGCGGTTTCCCGGCCATCGTCTGCTCCTCGATCGCGAGCTACACCTTAGCAAACGCCGCGTTGAAAACACACGAATCTCCGCAACTCTCGCGCGATTCTGGCATCTCTACCCGAAGAGAGGAGCTTTTCGTGACCGCAAACAATACTTCTTCGGCGCAATCATCCCGGCAATCCGAGCCCGAAGACTTCGATATCGTAATCCTCGGTGGCGGCACCGGATCGACCGTGGCCGCGTGGACCTTCGCCGGCCAGGGCCAGCGCGTGGCCGTGGTCGACCGCAAATACATCGGCGGCTCGTGCCCGAACATCGCCTGCCTGCCCAGCAAGAACATCATTCAGAGCGCGCGCGTCGCATCCTACATCCGCCACAGCAAGGATTACGGCATCACGACGAACGGCTTCACTGTCGACATGTCCGGCGTGCGCGGCCGCAAGCGCGACATGGTCACCGGCCTCAACGACCTCTATCGCGAGAATTACAAGAAAACAGGCGCCGAATTCATCCTCGCGCCCGGCCGCTTCGTCGCGCCGAAAACGATCGAGGCCACGCTCCCCGGCGGCGCCACACGCCTCCTGCGCGGCGCGAACGTCATCATCAGCACCGGCACGCATGCCACCGTCGAGCCGATTCCCGACCTCGTTGAATCGCAGCCGCTCACGCACATCGAAGCCCTCGAACTCGATCGCCTTCCCCAGCACCTCATCGTCCTCGGTGGCGGCTACGTCGGCCTGGAACTGGCGCAAGCCATGCGCCGCTTCGGCAGCAAGGTCACTGTCGTCGAGCACAACGCGCAGATCGTTTCCCGCGAGGATGACGACGTCACCGACGCCCTCTGCGCGCTTTTCAAGGACGACGGCATTGAAGTGCTACTCGGCGCGCGCGTCAAAAGCGTCTCCGGCAAGTCCGGCGAGTCCGTGAAGATCGCGCTCGAACAAAACGGCGCCGAGAAAATTCTCCAAGGCAGCCACATTCTGGTCGCCACCGGCCGCACGCCGAACACCGCGGGCCTCGGCCTCGAAACCGCCGGCGTCGAACTCACCGACCGCGGCTTCATCAAGGTCAACGATCGCCTCCAGACCACCGCGCCCGGCGTCTGGGCGCTCGGTGAAGTCGCCGGCAGCCCGCAATTCACGCACGTTAGCATCGACGACTTCCGCGTGATTCGCGACAATCTCGCCGGCGGCAACCACACCACCACTCACCGGCTGATTCCCTTCTGCCTGTTCACCGATCCCGAGCTTGCGCGGATCGGACTCAGCGAAAAAGACGCCGCGGCGCAAGGAATCGCCTATCGCCTGTTTAAAGTTCCTATGGAAGCGAATCTCCGCGCGCGCACCCTCTCCGAAACGCGCGGCTTCATGAAGGCCCTCGTCGAGGTCGCTAGCGACCGCATCCTCGGCTTCACCATTTTCGGAGTCGATGGAGGCGAAACCATGGCGGTGGTGCAAATGGCCATGATCGCCGGCCT
>DATJRU010000235.1:0-3575 GCA_035504455.1 Vulcanimicrobiaceae bacterium | reverse complement strand
ATGCTGGGCAATGCATCGACCGACTGGTTCCTCAAGGCGATTGCGTGGGTGTACGGCCATGACGCCGTGGCGGCTACGGACGCTCCGGCGCCGGAGGAGAAGGCCCGCGGCTAAAGTGGACGCGGAAGAAAGCAGTACATGCCGCGAATGAGGCAGCGCAGTGGAGGGCGCCCACCGCGGCGGGCGCAAACACAGCGCTTCACGCCGTCGGGTTTATGTCGGACCTGGGTCCGACCCCCTAAGGCCGAAAACGCAGGGCCGCAGTCCTGTGCGAGCGCTCATGCCAAGCAAATCGTGGTGAAGCAGATCCCTCACCCCGCTGCGGCGGGGTTTCGGGATGACAGCGCGCGTGGGTTCAGCGCTACCCTCCAAGAACCGATCGCATGGCTTTCAGTTACGTCGCACGGAGATCGCAATTAGAAATCTTCGTCGTCTTCGAGTTTTTTTAGGCGCGTTGTTTTCATGGCGAGGCGGAAGTCGCGGGAGCGGACGTCGGCGAGGATGGCGCGGCGCGTTTCAACGGCGAGACCGCCGGGGCCGATGACGCCGGCCGCGTCGCGCGGAAAGTGCTTCACGAAGATGGCGGCGAGATGCGCGGTGGCGTAGGAGATGGGAGTCGAGATCAGGCCGCGCTGGCGGATGGTGTAGAGCGTCGGGAAGCTGGCGTCCCAGCGGATCACGAGCGGGTCGTCGCCTTTCTTGCCGCGGACGACGACGGCGGCGGCGAAGCGCGCGTTTTCGAGGACGCCGGTGCGGATAAGTTTGGCGACGCTGCGCGGAGTGAGCGTCTGCGGGAAACGCTTGCGGATGATGCCGGCGGAGCGATTGAGGCGTCCCTGGCGATACCAGCGGCGGAGGCGATCGAAATCGTTGCCGCCGATCTTGGCGTCGACGTCGCGTACTTTTAGGACGTAAGGAAGCATGCAGACTTCGTCCTGCGCGGCGAGATAGACGGGGACTTCGCCGATGGGCGGCGGGAAGCGGAATTTTTCGCGCTCGTCGAAGCGCTTGGCGAGCGAGAAGCGGCCGTTGCGATAGATGCGCGGGAGCGAGACGGCTTCGTCGTAGGCGACATCGGCGGACCAGGTGGAGATCGGGTCTTTGCTCTCGGTGCTTTCGAAGAGACGAATCTGAATCGACTCGACCGAATCGAGCATTTCGGCGGCGCGCTCGGCGAGCAGGTTGGTGAGCCCCGGAGCCGCACCGACGCAGACCAGCGCCGCGCGATTCTTCGCGAGGAAGCGCTTGTGAAAGCGAAACTGTTCGGGCCGAAACGGATGCGCGGTGAGGTGCGAATTCAGGTCGAGGTAATGGCAGCGCAGGCGCAAGGCGGCGCGCAGGATGATCTTGTTGAAGACGGCGGGAGAGGCGTTGACGATGAGATTCGCGCCGCGCCCCGCGCGGACGATCGACCAGAGATTGCGGGCGTTGGCTTCGACAACCTTGATTTCGCTTTTCTTGCCGAGAAAACGGCGGGCGCGTTCGATATCGCGGTCGCCGCACCAGACGGTGTGTCCCTGGCGCGCGAGAAGATGTGCGAGAAGGGAGCCTGTGCCGCCCGCCCCCAGAACAAAGATGCGCATCGGCTTGCAACTCTACCATATCCCTCACGCAGCACACGGGCAGTCAGGGGGCAGGTTACACATTCGGCGAGAGCGAAGGCGGCACTCTTTCGGGGGCGGCAGAGAGATTCTTTCGCCTGCCGCTGATGCTGGAAGTCAAGGTTCCGCGCCCCTTCTTAGTTCGCGGCGGAGCCAGGCGCGGGCGGTGACCCATTCGCGCTTGACCGTAGCCGGCGAGATGCGGAGGACGACAGCGGTGTCTTCGATCGAAAGGCCGGCGAAGATTCGCAGTTCGATGAGGCGCACTTGTTGCGCGTCGAGGGCGGCGAGCTTGCCGAGAGCGTCGTCGAGAGCGATGAAGTCGACGCTCCGCTCGTGAGCCGGCGCAAGTTCGGGCTCGAGCGCGAGACGCGGAGCGCCGGCACCGCGCTTGGCGGCGCGACGGTTCCGAGCGTGATCGACGAGAATGTGGCGCATCAGCTGGGCGGCGACGCCGAAGAAGTGGGCGCGGTTCTGCCACTGGGGCGCGTCCTGGCGGGCGAGGCGGAGATAGGCCTCGTTGACCAGGGCGGCGCTTTCGAGGGTGTGGTCGGCGCGTTCCTGTCGAAGACGATGGCGCGCGAGGCGGCGCAGCTCGTTGTAAACGAAGGGGATGAGCTCGTCACGAGCGTTGGGATCGCCCTGCGCCCAGTCGGCGAGCAAGCGATCCACGCGCACAGACGAGACCATGGTGGCGCGTCTTCCGGAGGCTGGCGAGTTACGGGCCATCGACGAGAAGGTATTCCTCAACGACGAATAAAGTCAATCGCCTCAGACACCCTGGTGGATTCGGCCTTACGCGCTCAGCCGCCTGAAGAAAACTCGACGGATCGTGAGCCGATTTGCCGAGATTTCTCGCTTAACAGGGCAGAGGCACGATGCGGACTTCTAGAAGGGGAACGCACGGCCAGCACAGCGAGAGGAGACTCGGATGAACACGAAGCAGTTTGTGGGCAATTTTCGGAGCGGCGGAGAGCTTTGGGGCGGGCGATTCGCAGGGGTTGCGACGCTTGTCGTGTTGGGGCTCTTGTTCTCGGCTTCCGGCGCCAAGGCCGGATGCGCGATGCCGTATCAGCCGGGCGCGGCGCCGTTCGTAACGCCGCACGCACTGGATGATTCGGGGCACGGCGATTGGGATGGGGCGACGATCGTCGGCTTGTGGCATTTGAACTACACCGCGACGTACGACAATAATTTCCCCCCAGGGAACGCCGTGGCGCCGCCGTTCCCGTTCCTCGAGTCGTACAAGACGTGGCACGCGGACGGAACGGAATTCGAGAACGCGTTTCTGCCGCCGGCGGGCGGGAATATCTGCTTCGGGGTGTGGAAGGACCTGGGGCACGGCAGCGTCAAGCTGCATCACATCGGGCTGATGTTCGATTCGACGGGAGCGGTATCCGCCGTCTTCACGGTGGATGAGATCGACACGGTCTCGCCGAGCGGGAAAACATACTCGGGAAGCTTCGACTTCAAGCTGTTCGGCCCGACGGACGTCTACGGCACGGGCACGCCGATATCGGAGGTGAAGGGGACGACCAGCGGCACCCGCATCGGGGTCGATTGACGCTCTTTCGAGAAAAGTCCGCGGGCGGCGAAGGGGAGCCTTGCAAGTTCTCCTTCGCCCTCGCTTTTCTGTTTGCGCGGAAACTAGGCGGAAGGCGGAAAACTTCTTGCGGCCTCCTGCGCGGTGGGAAAGATTTCGATCACCTTGTGGACCTGGGTGAGCTTCAGGACGCCTTCGACCATACCCTTTGCGCCGGCGAGGCGCATCGTGCCGCCGGATTGCTTGAGCTTCGAGAAGCATTTCACAATTTGGCCGATGGCGGCGCTATCGACGTGGTCGACGGCGGTGAGGTCGAGGATGAAGCTTTTCTCGCCGCGCTGCGCGTGATCGGCCACTTCGCGGTCGAGGCTTTGGCAATCGGCGCCCATCACGAAGCGGCCCGTCAATTCGAGAACCACGATGCCCGGCTC
>DATJRU010000234.1:0-11321 GCA_035504455.1 Vulcanimicrobiaceae bacterium | reverse complement strand
GCGGGTTGCCGCATTGATCTCTTGCGCCCGGGCAGCTACGGTGGTAAGTACGAGACACGTAGCGGAGGTTCCGATGCTTTCTGCCGCAATCGCGACTGGCCTCGTCGTTTTCTTTGTGGGCGTGCTACGCCTCTGTCTTCGGCACTCGAAGCAGGACTCGCACCCTCGCCCCGATTCCTATCTTGAAATGACGCCCCGCTCCCCGCTCGGCCGCTGGCGCTACTAAGCCGCCAGACTGCTCTGCGCTGTTCCGAGATCGGCGACATTGCCGTGGCGCGCATTTGAGAGCCTTCCTACAAGAGGTGTTCGAGCAGTGGCTTGACCTGGTATATACTCTCGCGCGGACCGGGCCACCCCCACGGGGCTCCGGCCCAGGCGGCGCGAAGCGGTGAAGGCGCTTGGCGCGGCAACCCGTCGTTGCGAACGACTGAAATTCAGCGATTTTCTAGGAGGCACCAGATGAGGAAGTTGGTACTGGCTTTTGGACTGGCCGCGTTTCTGGCGGTCCCGGCGCTTGCGGCGACCACCACCTGGACGCTCGATCCGAATCACACGAACGCGCAGTTCACCGTTCGCCACCTCGGCATTTCCAACGTGCAGGGCGAATTCACGAAAATCGCCGGCACCGTGGTGCTCGACGACGCCAACCCATCGAACTCCAGCGTCGACGTGACGATCGACGCGAACTCGATCGATACGCGCGTCGCCATGCGCGACAACGACCTCAAGAGCGAGCACTTCCTCGACGTCGCGATGTATCCGACGATCACGTTCAAGTCGACCAAGGTGGCGAAGACCGCCGACGGCTACACCGTCACCGGCAACCTCACGATTCGCGGCGTCACCAAGGAAGTCACTCTCACCGTGGGCGCGCTCAGCGATCCGCGCAAGGACCCGATGAGCCGCACCGGCGGCTCTCGCCGCGGCGCTGCCGCTTCCCTCACGATCAACCGCCAGGATTTCGGCGTGGCCGCCGATCCGGGCATGGTCGGCGACGAGGTGGCGATTCAGATCGATCTCGAGATGACGGCGCCCGCAGCGCAGTAGCGCGGCGGCCGCTTCGTCACAACCCATCTCCGCACAAAACGGGCCCGGAGGCTCACGCTTCCGGGCCTTCGATTTTCTTCAGCTTCGCGCCGCCCAGCGAAACCCTCTCCACGAAGTAGACGCCGATCAGCACCAGCGCGCCGCCTAGAATCAGGCGAGCCGTTGGGCGCTCGCCGAGAAACGCGACCGAAAGCAGGATCACGACGAAGGGCTGCATGTAGTTGATCGTCGCGACGCGCGAGGCGTCGACGTATTTCAGCAGCCAGTAAAACAGCGTGTACGCCAGCACCGAGCTTCCCACCGCCATGTAGATCATGCCGCCCCATCCCGCCCAGCCCACCGCGCGCCAATCGAGGACGATTCCCTGCCGCGCGGCCACGGGCAGCAGCATCACCGCAGCGGCGACGGTGATAAACGTGTTGAAGGAGATGGCGTCGTATTTCGCCCTTCGCGAGACGTCCAGAAGTCGCTTGCCCAGCACGCTGTAAATCGCGAACCCCACCACGCTGATGAGCGTGATCGCATCGCCCACCATCGCCGACGTCTGGCCGACGACTTTGCGCTCCGTTTCAAGCAGCAGCACGCCGATGAACGCGAACGCCATGCCCGCGATCTTGGCCGTCGTAAACGCCTCCAGCTTTAGCGCGCGCGCGAAAAGCAGAATCATGATCGGCCCGAGCGCGATCACCAGCACCGACCGTTCCGACGTGGTGTACTTCAGTCCGGCGGTGTAGAAACCCTGATTCAGCACCACGCCGAGAAACGCCAGCAAAGCGAACGTCCAGAAGTCGCGCTTATCGAAGCGCACGCGACGCGGCCGCGAAAAATGGATCGCGAGCATCAGGATCGCCGCAAGCTCGATGCGCAGCGACGCGAGTGTCACCGGGTCCATATGCTGCAGCGCGATCTTGCCCGCCGGGTAATTGACCGCCCACGCCAGCAGAATGAATGCGAACGAAGCGACCAGCAGCAGCGCGCTCGGCCGGCGCGGCGCCCCGGCCTCCGGCGTCATCAGCGCGCCGGAACTCTCGATGCTTTCAGTGGGAGTCAACTTCTACTCGAGGACCTCGCGACGCTGCGTCAGCGACTCGATCCGGTCGACGCGCGGCGTGTATCCAATGCCCGGGCCGGAAGGCACGCGGATCGTCCCCTGAGGCGACACTTCGACCTCGGGCTCGATGATGTCCTCCGCCCAGTAACGCTTGCTTGCGGAGACGTCGCCGGGAAGCGAAAAATTCGCGAGCGACGACATCGCGATGTTGTGCGCGCGCCCGATGCCGGATTCGAGCATGCCGCCGCACCACACGGGAACTGAGTTGGCCTGGCAGATGTCGTGTACCTGCCGCGCGGAAGCGTGCCCGCCGACGCGCCCCAGCTTGATGTTGATGATGCGGCAGGCGCGCAGCTCGATCGCGGCGCGCGCGTTTTCCACGTCGTGGATACACTCGTCAAGGCAGATCGGCGATTCGAGCTGGCGCTGAAGCGCCGCGTGCGAGTAGATGTCGTCGTGGCCGAGCGGCTGCTCGATCATCATCAGGTGATAGCTGTCAAGCTGCTTCAGCAGCGGCGCGTCCGCCAGCGTGTAAGCCGAATTTGCGTCCGCCATTAGGCGGATGCTCGGGAAGCGCTCGCGCAGCGTGCGCACCGGCTCGACGTCCGTTCCCGGCTTGATTTTGATCTTGATGCGCTGGTAGCCCGAGGCGAGGGCCTCTTCGACTTTGGCGACCAGCTTGTCCATGCTCGGCTGGATGCCGATCGAGACGCCGCAAGGAACTTCCGCGCGCGTCCCGCCGAGCAATTTCGCGAGCGGCACGCCCTTTTGCTTCGCCTCGATGTCCCAGAGCGCCGTTTCGAGCGCCGCCTTCGCCATATTGTGCCCGCGCACCTGCGCGAACATCGTCAACGCGTCCGACGCGGACGCGATTTCCTTGCCGCGCACCATCGGCCACAGATAATCGCGCAGGATGTACCACGAGGTTTCCGCAGTCTCGTACGAATAAAATGGATTTTCGCCCGCCGTCGATTCGCCCCACCCGCTCACGCCGCCGTCCGCTTCGGCCTCGACCAGCACGATACGCCGCAGTTGTTGCGTCCCGAAGCTCGTCTGAAAAGGTGAGAGCAGCCGCAGGTGAATCTCGCGCAGCGTGACTTTGTGGATTCTCATTCGATCCTTGATCCCCGCGTAGGCGCCATCTTCTAGTCCTCCCTAGGGGGTCGGAGCTTCAGCTCCGACATCAGGACGCAACAAATCCGTGGCTTCAGCCCCTGAAGACACTCTGGGGCTTCGGCTCTCAAACTTGTCATACGGCTTCTAATGTTCCGGCACCGCCGGCAAATGCAACCCGGCGATTCCCGCGCTCGGCTCGAGAATATACGCTGCGACTCCATTACGCGTGTGGATACCGGTCGCCGCATAGCCCTTCGCAATCGACGCCGCGAATTGATCGCGCACGCGCGACTGAATCTCGGTCGCCGCCGCAAGGTCCGTGTCCCGGATGCGCGCGAAATCCGCGGGAAACTCAATGCGGACAGCCGCCTTGCTGACTGGCGTGGGATTCCCGGCGATCAGCGACTTCACGCGTTCGGAATCGAGCTGCCACTCAGCCACCAGCCGGTCCGTCGGTAGGCTGCCGTGCAACGGGCTTTCGGTGACGCCGTAGCAATTCGGAATCCAGCGCCGCGCCACTGCGCCGAGTCGCATCAGGTTGAAGTGTGCATTCTTCGCCTCGAGCGGGTCGAACGTCCACTCCACGAGGCGGATCCCGCGACGCAAGGCATCCTCGCGCTGAAAAAGCTTCAGCCGGCGCCCGATGCCGTAGTCGCGGAATTCCGGCATTACCGCGGTCATGTGCGAGTGCAGAAAAGTCTCCCCGCCGCGCACCCCGATCAGCGCCAGCGTGAACCCGAGCATGCGCTCGCCGTCGAACGCGCCGAGCACCTGCCCGCCGGTGTGATGCGCCACCACGAAAATCGACGACACCACCGAAATCTCCTTGCCCCACGTGGCATGCTCCACCAGCACACACTTCTCGAATTCGTCGAGGGTGTCGCAGTGGCGTACCACGATCTCCGGAATGGCGCGCGGCGGGCTCATTTTAGGTGAAAGAAAGTATACGGGATTTCCCGCCAAGTGCAGCCGGCTCATCCCGTCTCACAAACGCCGAAAGTGCCTTCGCTATTCCTGCGGCTTGCCTCCGGCGAAGAGCGCCAGCTCGCGCCATTTCCAGTGGCAATCGACTTCCGCAAACCCGATTTCGCGCAGCCACGCCATCTGGGTTTCGAGGTCGAGCAGCTTGTTCGACGGATCTTCGGCCTCCCAATCCAGCGCTTTCAGAAAAGCGCCGTGCAACCGGGGCGTCGGCGAGGCAACGTGCTCGAGATTGCAGAAGACGCCTCCCGGCGCGAGGATCTCGAATATCTCGGCGTACAGCGCGCGTTTCCGATCGTGCCGCAGGTGATGGATCGCGAAGCTGGAAATCACCGCGTCGAACGCGCCCATTGCCGGGAGCGCGTTGTCGAGATCGTGCGCCACAATTTTCACTGCCGGGTCCGCGCCGAAGAGCTTCCACAGTTCCCCGAGCATGGTCGGCGAAAAATCCAGCGCCACGAATTCCGCTCGCGGGCGCGCCGCCTTTACCAGCGCCAGCAACCGCCCCGCGCCGCTCCCCAAATCGAGAATGCGCTTCGGGCCCGGCGGCATGAATTCGAGCAGTGTGGCCTCGCCCTCCACGCGATGCGGAACCGAGTCGACGCGGCGAAGATAGTCGAGCGCATGTTCAGGTGACGACCACAGATTCACTTCGGGCGACGCTGTCATGGATCGGCACCTCCAAATCCATTAGGCGCCGCGACGGCCTCTCGCGTCCAATTTATACTGTTTCACGAGGCTATAAGCCGGCTTATGAGCGGCCTATCCGATCTTTGACGAACGATTCTGCACTTTCGATTCGTCCCACAGCCTTTCCATCCGCTCGCGCGACACGTCGCCAAGCCGCGCGCCCTCCCGGGCAGCCGCCGATTCCATCCACTCGAAGCGTCGCTTGAACTTCCGGTTCGCGCTCTTCAGCGCAATCTCCGGATCGACGCCGAGAAACCGCGCCACGTTCACTCCGGTAAAAAGCAGGTCGCCGACTTCTTCCTCGATCTCCTCGGAAACGCGCGCGCCTCTCGCAGGCAGCCGCAGCGCTTCCAACTCGCGCTTCTCTTCGTCGATCTTTTCGAGAATCTGCGCGACATTCTCCCAATCGAAACCGATCTTCGCCGCGCGTTTCGTCAATTCCATCGCCTCGAGCACTCCCGGCAGCGACCGCGGCACATCCGCCAGAATCGAGTCGGCGGCAGGAGGCTTCCCTTTCTCCGCCCGCTCCTTGCGCTTGATCTCTTCCCAGTTCTTCAGCACCTCGCCAGACGTCTTCGCGCTCACATCGCCGAAGACGTGCGGGTGCCTCCGCACCATCTTCGTGTGCACCGCTTCGATCACGTCCGAAATCGCGAACGCGCCCGCCTCCTCCGCCAGAATCGAATGAAACACCACTTGCAGCAGCAGGTCTCCCAGTTCCGACGCAAACTCGCGCGGATCGCCGTGCTCCATCGCATCGAGCGTCTCGTAGGCCTCCTCGATCAGGAAGCGCCGCAGCGACGCGTGCGTCTGCTCGTGGTCCCAGGGACAGCCGCCCGGCCCCCGCAGCCTTGCCTGCAGCGCGACCAGCTTCGCGAACCACTCGCCCGCCGCCCGGTCCCGCGCTGTCACCTTGATCTTGGCCCGTGGCGCGAGCGCCGTTTTCCGAGCCTTCTTCCCTGCTCGCCCGCGCGACGCCTTCCGTCGTTTCGCCATAAATGCCGCCCGTCCTCTCTCGAAACACGCCAATGTACAGGCCCTCGCGGCTCGCCGCAACCGCGCGCCTCCCTCTGCGACCGCCATGCCGGGCGCTCGCTTGTGGCCCAAACAGGCGGGTGCTAGAATTTCACTTGGTTCGTCGCAGTTCTGAGGACATTACGTGCCCGATCCCAAGCAAGACGAAGGCTTCAAGGTAGTCGACCGCCGCCTCTTCACCGAAGACGGCGAACTCCGCAAGGACGCCGTCGAGCAGGAACGCCGCGACGAAGAAGCCGCCGCGAAAGCGCACAAGGCGGCGCCACCTGCGCCATCGTCGAAATCCAATCCCGCTGCCGGCGCCACCCCGGCGGCTCCAGTCGCAGCCGACGGAGCCGGGGCCGACGCGATCGCCCCTTCGCGTAATTTCCAGGTGCTCGTCGACTTCCTGACGCGCAACGCCGCCGCCATGCTGGGCGGCATGGCCGATCCGCGCACGGGCCAGCCGTTCCTCGATCTCGAGGGCGCGCGCGAAATGATCGACATGCTCGACGTCCTGCGCGAAAAGACGCAAGGCAACCTCGCCAAGAGCGACGAAGATCTTTTGGTCGAAGTGCTGGGCAGCCTCAAGCTGACGTTCATGGAAGTCTCAAAGGCCGCGGCCGAGGCGATGGCCAACAAGGCCGTAAAACGGTAGCCGCAACAAACCGGCAGGCCACGCGGCGCGGCCAAACCTTGGGTCGGATTCCGGTGCGATTCGCAACCCTTCCTGCGATTTCATGTCTTCACTTCAACTGACGGTCTTGGGATCGGGCACGTCGATGGGCGTGCCGACGCTCGGCTGCCACTGCGCCGTGTGCGAATCGCCGGACGCGCACGACAAGCGCACGCGCCCTTCCGTGCTGCTCGCCTATGGCGGGCGCAACGTCGTGATCGACACGACGCCCGATTTTCGCTACCAGGCCATGCGCGCGCACATCGACCGGCTCGACGCCGTGATTTACACGCACGCCCACGCCGACCATATCCTCGGCCTCGACGATGTTCGCCCGTTCAACCTGAAGCAAAAAGGTGTGGTGCCGCTCTACGGCTCGCCGCAGACGCTCGAGCTGTTGCGGCGGCAATTCTCCTACATCTTCGACGAAGCGCCCGCCGAAAGCACCGTGCCGCTCGTCGAACTTCACGATATCGACGGCCCATTCGATCTTTTCGGCGCGCGGATCACTCCGATTCCGGCGATGCACGGCTCGCAGCCCGTGCTGGGCTTCCGGCTGGGAGCGATGGCGTATCTCACCGATTTCAGCCAGGTGCCCGAAAGCTCGAAGACGCTGCTGCGAAATCTCGATCATTTCATTCTGGATGCACTGCGCTACGTTCCGCATCCGACGCACTCGAATGTCGAGCAGTCGCTCGCGCTGGTGGCCGAGCTGAAGCCGAAGCACGCGTGGTTCACGCACATTTGCCACGACCTCGGCCACGCCGAGACCAACGCTCGCCTGCCCGAAAACGTGCGCCTCGCATACGACGGGCTCCAATTCGAGGTGCCGCTCTGATGCCCTTCGCCATCCTTCATTCCGAGGAAGAATGGGCGGCGCGCTTTGATCAGCATCATTCCGCCACCGCCGTCACGGTCGGCAATTTCGACGGCGTCCATCTCGGCCACCAGCAAATTCTCGCCACGATCCGCGAGCTGGCCCATCAGGTCCGATGCAAATCGGCGGTGCTGACGTTCTTCCCCCACCCGGCGCGCGTCCTTCGCCCGGCCGAGGCGCCCCCGCTTCTGATGACGCTCGAGCAGCGCCTGGCCGCGATCCAGGCCCTCGGCATCGACGCCGCCTTCGTCCTGCCCTTCGACCTGCAGCTCGCCGCGGTGAGCGCCGAGGATTTCGTGCGCCGCTTCCTGGTGGAGAGAATGCACGCGCGCGCGGTGCTGGTCGGCGGCAATTTCCGCTTCGGGCACCGCCAATCGGGAGACGTGAAGCTGCTCGAGGAGCTTGGCCAGCGATGGGGATTCACGGTGAAGACGCTGCCGCCCGTCGTGAAAGACGGCATCGTGGTCTCGAGCACCGCGATCCGCGCAGCGCTGCGCGAAGGACGCGTCGAGGACGCGCGCAATCTTCTCGGCCGGCCGTACGCGCTCGCCGGCGAAATCCGCACCGGCACAGGCCAGGGGCGCAAGCTCATCGTCCCGACGCTCAACCTCGCCACCGAACAGGAAATGCTGCCCAAGAACGGCGTCTACGCCACGGAAGTCACCCTCGGCGAAAAAACCTATCGCGCCGCCACCAACGTCGGCATGCGCCCCACCTTCGACGGCGCGCGCATCACCATCGAATCGCATCTCTTCGATTTCAGCGAAAATCTCACCAGCGGCAAAATGGAAGTCCACTTCTGGGCGCGCCTGCGCGACGAACAGAAATTCCCGGGCCCCGACGCCCTGCGCGCCCAAGTGCTAAAAGATATCGACGAAGCCCGCCGCTATTTCGCAGCCACGCGCGCCTAAAGAGCGTGAGCCTAATGATGGTGGCGGGAAACTGAAGACGCGTCGTGCCCCTTCGCGCGGCACTCGTCGCAGATTCCGCCGACTTCCGTGCGCGCGATCGTGATCTCGATCCCGCAGTCGCGCGCAATCTGCTGCTTCAATTCCTCGTAGAGCGGGCTTTCGACCTCGCGCACTTTCCCGCACTGAATGCACGCCACGTGAATGTGGTCGCGCGGCCCGTGACTCTCGTAGAAGTGGCGATGCCCGCGCAAATGCAGCAGGTCGAGCTCGTCGATCAGCCCCTGGCGCTTCAGCAGGTCGAGCGTGCGATAGACGGTGACGCGCGTGATGCCTTTGTCGATCTGCTGCGCGCTCGCTAGAATTTCCTCGGCGTCCATGTGCCGTGAAGCCGATTCCATCACCTGCACCACCACGCGCCGCTGCTTCGTCAGCCGGATGCCCCGCTCGCGCAACTCCCGCTGCAGGCTCCCGTCGGACTCCTGCGCGTTGATGCGCTCGCCGGTGGAAACGCGATGTGGAGTGCTGGTCGACATAGTGTGAACGTCAGTATAGCAGAAGAAATTCGCCGCCCGGCCCGCAGGAAAAGGGCTCCGCAGCGGGGCGGAGGCGAAGCCGGCAGGCCTAGCGTCCGTGCCCTTGGATCACGCGCAGAATATCGCTGTACATCACGAACGCGAAAACACTCAGCAGGAAGACCAATCCCACTTGCACAAACCGTTCCTTGAACGTCAGGCTCAGCTCGCGCCGCAGCAGCCCTTCAATGGCCAGCATCAGCACGTGGCCGCCGTCAAGAATTGGAATCGGCAGCAAATTGAGCAGCCCCAGATTCAGGCTTATCGCGGCCGTCAATTCCAGCAGCGTCATGGGACCCGACTTCGCCGCCTCACCCGAAAGCTGGACAATCCCGACCGGCCCCGCGAGATCGTGGACCGACACCTTGCCGTTGAAGAGGCCCACGAGCACGGTTCCGATCTGCCGCGTGTCATACACCGTTTCGCCGCCCGCATCCCGGGCCGCGGTCAGCAGGCCGTGCCGCTGGTAACTCGCGGAAGGCCGCTCGACGCCGACCATCCACGCCATCTGCCCGTCGGAATCCTTCTTCTGCTCGGGCGTCACCGTCATCGGCAAATCCTGGCCGCCACGCTGAATCACGAACTGAATCGGCTTGCCGTCCGAATTGCGGATCTGATCGACGAGCGCGCTCCACGTATCAACCGCTTTGCCGTTAATCGACACGACCAAGTCGCCCGACTGCATTCCCGCTTTCGCGGCTGCCATCCCCGGCTCCACCTCGCCGACCCGCGCAGGAAGCGTTCCGACGAAAAGGTAGATTCCCCAGAAAATCAGAAAGGTGAGAAGGATGTTCGTCGCGGGACCCGCAATCGCGATCAGAAATCGCTGCCACCGCGGGCGCGATAAAAATTCATACGGAGCGCCGGTGCGCTCTTCCACCGGGTTGTCGCCGGCCATCCGTACGTAGCCGCCGAGCGGCAGCGCGCTGATGCGGTAATCCGTGTCGCCGCGCTTCACTCCCCACAGGCGATTGCCGAAGCCGATCGAAAACACGTCCACGCGCACGCCGCACAGCTTCGCGGCGATGAAGTGTCCCCATTCGTGGACCAGAACCAGGACGCCCAGCACGACGGCGCCCGCGACAATCGCACGCAAAAAGCTAAGAGCTTCCATGGACGCTTGACCCGTTGTATGGATTTCTCAACCGATGAGCCATTCTACAAAATTCAAGCTCGTTTTGAAACGCGCTCGCCGCCCACCCATACCAAAGCATACCCAACCGAAACGTGCCGCGCAGCGCTCAATTGGCCGCGTGTTTCCTGCCATGCCCCGCGAACTTCTTCACCTCGGCCCGCGCCAGCCTTCGCGCTTCCCCGTCCGCCGCGATCACGTCGCTGATGCTGCCCAGCCTTGTGCGCGGCATCTGTTCGAGAACGCTTTCGACCACCGCTGCAATTCCGAGGAACGGCAGCTTCCGTTCCAGAAAAGCGGCCACCGCGATTTCGTCCGCGGCGTTCAGCGCGCATGGCAAAGGCCCGCCACCACGAATCGCCGCTTTCGCGAGCTCCAAACACGGGAATTTCCGCGCCGGGACTTCCCCGAAGTCGAGCTTTTTCAGCCGCGCCCAATCCAGCTCACAGTCGTTAGATGCGATTCGATCCGGAAAAGTTAGCGCGTATTGAATCGGCATGCGCATGTCCGTGGGACCGAGCTGCGCCAGAATCGAGCCGTCGACGAACTCCACCATCGAATGGATCGTCGACTGCGGATGGATTACCACTTTGATCTTGTCGAGGCCCACGCCGAAGAGCCAGCACGCCTCGATCACCTCAAATCCCTTGTTCATCAGCGTGGCCGAATCGATGGTGATGCGGCGCCCCATGTTCCAGTTGGGATGCGCCAGCGCCTGCTTCGGAGTCACTTTGCCGAGTTTGGAAACGGGAGTCCTGCGGAAGGGTCCGCCCGACGCGGTGAGGATGAGCCGCTTCACTTCGCGATCCTCGCCGGCGCGCAGGCACTGGTGAATCGCGTTGTGTTCGCTATCGACCGGCAACAACGTCACGCCATGCCGCGCCACCGCGGCCATCACCACTTCGCCCGCCGCCACCAGCACTTCTTTGTTCGCGAGCGCAATCTCGCGGCCCAGTTCGATCGCCTTGTACGTCGCCGGCAATCCCACCACGCCGACCGCCGCCGACACCACCATCTGCGCCTCGGGATGCGTCGCCACGCGCTCGATCCCTTCCGCGCCAAAAACAATTTCCGGCAGCGGCGCGCCCGGCTTGCCGGCAGCTTTGCCGCGCGCTCCCGTGAGCCGCGCGCAAAGTTCCGCGGCGTTCTCTTCTGTCGCCACCGAAACCAGCGCCGGCTTGTGCCGCAGCGCCTGCTCCGCGACCAGCTTCACGTTCGAGCCCGCCGCCAGCGCCACCACCTCGAACCGCCCCG
>DATJRU010000233.1:0-7738 GCA_035504455.1 Vulcanimicrobiaceae bacterium | reverse complement strand
CCAGCGCCACGGAAATTGCATGAACGCGAGCTTCGGTAAATAGCGCCAAAGCAGCGCGCTCGGCGGCAGCATCAGGAAGAGCGCCGCCGCGCCGAGGGCGGCGGCGATCCACCACACATCCGGCGATTCGCGGCGGCGGCGCGCGGCGAAAGCCGTTGCGGCAATCGTCACGACGATGGCTCCCAGCGCTACGTACGACACTTTCCAATTGAAGCGGACGAATCCCTCTTCGTTCAAGCGCGTAAAGAGAAAATTGTGCAGCGGCAGAAGCTCGTCATTCACCGCCTGCGAGATCTGCACCCAGCGCTGCTCCCACGCAGCCGGCAAAATGTAAAAGGCGGCCAAGCCGAAGCCGCCAACCATCGCCGTCGCGCCCGGAATCAAAGGCCGCGCGCTGCGGCGCACGATGCATCCAACGACGAGCGCGAGCGTCAGCGAGTACGTCGCCATCACCGCCGCGGGCGCGTTGGAAATCCAGATTCCGCCGAAAATCACGGCGAGCCACGGCACCGAGCGCCAGTCGCCTCGTGCCACCCGCACCGCTCCCCAGAGCACCAGCGGAAAGAGCGCGCCCGCAAGCAGCTCCGCAAAATCGCTGCGGTAGTAGACCATCACGATCTGGTAGGGATTCACGGCGTAGAGCACCGCCGCGACCATCGCCTGCGGGCCGCCAAGCCACTCGCGCGCCAGCTTCCACATCGACATCCCCGCGACGACCAGGCACAGCCAAATGAACGCGCCGGGCACGACGCGCCACGGCAGCACGACGCCCATCGCCGCGCCTGCGATCCACGACCCCGGCGGATAAAAGATGAAGCGCGGCTCGCCGAATCCCCAGTTCGCCCATTCGGCCCAGCGCGGATAGAAAATTCCCTGGCGCCACTGCGCGGCGGTTTCCATCCAAGAGGCGACGTGGAACTCGAAGTCGTGGCCGGAGGCGTTGCCGAGAAACGGCATCGGCGCGATCACGGCAGTTGCGGCGGCCATCAGCGCGAGCAGGGTTCGAGCGCGCCACGCGCGGAAGTCCGGCGTTGCGGGCGATTTTGCGGGCGAGATGGGTGCTGTGGTCAGGCGCTGCGCCAAGGCGATTTCCGCCGTGAGCCGGCGGCACGTCGAGAATACAGAATCGAGTGGCGTTTGCGCTACGTCCTCGTGCGAACCGGGCGGCGCGGCTTGCCTCTCGCGCTGCGGGCACGCTACATTGGTTTGGGCCGCCGCGCTATTTCCACGGGCGTGGCGTTTTGCGGGTGGGAATGGCGATGACCAAGGAAGAAGAGCGGCTCCTGGCGAGCGTCGAGCGCGAAGTTCACTGGAAGCGCTGGGGGCCATACCTTTCCGAGCGCCAGTGGGGCACCGTGCGCGAGGACTACAGCGCGAACGGCGACGCCTGGAGCTATTTCCCGCACGATCACGCGCGTTCCCGCGCCTACCGCTGGGGCGAAGACGGCATCGCCGGCATCTGCGACCGCCACCAGCACATCTGCTTCGCCATCGCCCTGTGGAACGAAAAAGATCCCATCCTCAAGGAGCGCCTTTTCGGTTTGACGAACCTCGAAGGGAATCACGGCGAAGACGTCAAGGAATACTACTTTTACCTCAACGCGACGCCGACAAGCTCCTACCTGCAAACCCTCTACAAGTATCCGCAGGCGGTATTTCCCTACGACCAGCTGGTGGCCGAAAACAAGCGCCGCTCGCGCCACGATCCCGAATACGAGCTGATCGACACCGGCATCTTTCGTGAGAACCGGTATTTCGACGTGTTTGTCGAGTACGCGAAGGCGGGAGCGGAAGATATTCTCATCCGCATCACCGCATGGAACCGCGGACCCGAGCCGGCGCGCCTGCATATTCTGCCGACGCTCTGGTTTCGCAACCGGTGGAGCTGGGGCGATCCCTACGACATGCCGCACGTGGCGCGCGTCGAGGGAATTTCGGGCGCCGAAGTGGTGGAGCTGCACGACTACCACTACGGGCGGCGCTGGCTGATCGCCGAGGGCAGCCCGGAGTTGCTCTTCACCAACAACGAAACGAATTACGAGCGCCTGTACAACCAGAAGAGCCGCACGCCGTACGTCAAGGACGCCTTCCACCGCTACGTGATCGGCAAGGAAAAAGCGGCGGTGAATCCGGCGCTTTCAGGAACGAAAGTGGCGGCGCACAGCGCCTCGCTGATCGCTCCGGGAAAAAGCTGGACGCTTCGTCTGCGGCTGACCGACCACAACCCCACGGAGCGCCCGGGCAAAGTCAGCGACTTCCTGGGAGATTTCTGCGAGTCAACTTTCGCGCAGCGGATACAGGAAGCGGACGAATTCTTCGCCGCGCGCGCTCCGGACTTGAGCGACGACGCGCGGCTCGTCCAGCGGCAGGCGTTCGCCGGGCTCCTGTGGAGCAAGCAGTGCTACCACTACGAAGTGAAGCGCTGGCTCGACGGCGACTCGACGCAGCCCACGCCCGACCCGCGCCGCAAGCTGGGCCGCAACCACGATTGGACGCACCTCTACAATTCGGACGTCATCCTGATGCCCGACAAGTGGGAGTATCCGTGGTACGCGGCCTGGGATCTGGCGTTCCACTGCGTGGTGACGGCGACCATCGATCCTGAATTCGCGAAAGAGCAGCTGATTCTCTTCATGCGCGAGTGGTACATGCATCCCAACGGGAAGCTTCCGGCGTATGAGTGGAATTTTTCGGACGTGAACCCGCCCGTGCATCCGTGGGCCGTCTGGCGCGTTTACAAAATCGCGGGCCGCATCACCGGGAAGCCGGACCGGATGTTCCTGGTGCGCGCGTTTCACAAGCTGCTGATCAATTTCACCTGGTGGGTGAACCGCAAGGATCCCGACGGCAAGAACGTGTTTCAGGGCGGATTCCTCGGGCTCGACAATATCGGCGTCTTCGACCGCTCGATGCCGCTCGGCGACGGTAATTACATCGAGCAGTCGGACGGCACGAGCTGGATGGCGTCGTACTGCCTTTCGATGCTGGCCATGGCGATGGAGCTCGCGCGGCAGGACGCCGCGTACGAGGACGTGGCCAGCAAATTCTTCGAGCACTTCGTCTACATTTCGCAGGCCATGAACGACATCGGCGAGGGCGTCGGCCTGTGGAACGAAGACGACGGCTTCTACTACGACATGCTGCACCTGAGCGACGGCCGCCAGATTCCGATGAAGGCGCGGTCGATCGTGGGCCTCGCGCCGCTTTTCGCGGTGGAGACGTTCGAGCCGGAAGATCTGGCGAACCTGCCGTCATTCACCCGCCGCATGCGCTGGTTTCTCGATCACCACCCGGACATGGCCGAGCACGTGGACGTGAGCCAGCGGACCGCCACCGGCTCGCGTCTGCTGTTGACGATCGCCAATCGCGCGAAGCTCGAGCGCATCTACAAGTACACGTTCGACGAAAACGAGTTCCTTTCGCCGCACGGCATCCGCGCGCTCTCCAAATTCCACAAGGACCATCCCTACGTGCTCGATTTCGACGGCCACTCGTCGTCCATCGATTACGAGCCGGGCGAATCGACCAGCAATCTTTTCGGCGGCAATTCCAATTGGCGCGGGCCGGTGTGGTTCCCGATGAATTTCCTGCTCATGGAATCGATGCAGAGGGTTCATTTTTACTACGGCGACGATTTCAAAGTGGAGTACCCGACGGGCTCGGGCAAGAAGGTGAATCTTTGGGATGCGGCGGCCGATCTCGCGCGGCGCCTCTCGCGAATTTTCCTGCGGCGCGACGGCAAGCGCGCCGTCTTTGGCGACGACGCGATGCTGCAGAACGACCCGCACTGGCGCGATTACATTTTGTTCTACGAGTATTTCCACGGCGACACGGCGGTGGGCCTCGGCGCCAGCCATCAGACGGGGTGGACCGCGCTGGTGGCGAAGCTGCTGGAGCAAAGCGGCGAATGAGTAGCGCCGGTGTCTCGCCGGCTCTTCGTCGCTGTGTCTCGGTGCGGCGGTGCCTTAGGTTTAAACGTAGCGCCGGGTCCTTCCAGCCCGGCATCTCCGCTTCGCAAACGAGACGCAGCCGCAAAGTTGCGCAGAATCGTGCTCGCTAGTAGCTCTTGTACGAGGTCATCCTGAGCGAAGCGAAGGATCTCTCTTCCGCCTCGCACTCGAAGCAGCAGAGTTGCCGGCGAGACGCCGGCGCTGCGAAAGCTACGCCGATTCCACCAGCTCGATCAGCGCCTTCTTCCCATGCGCGGGCGCGAGGAAGAAATTGACGCGCGTACCGTCGGCGCCGGGCCGCGTCGCGGGATAGACGGGCTCGACGCCAAAGCGCGCGCGCAGAATTTTGGTGGCGCGGTCCACGCTAGCCACATTCATTTCGATCTGCTGGATGCCTTCGCCGAATCTTTGCAGGTAGCGCGCGATCGCGCCCGCGCCGCCCGGCTCGCGCGAAGTCAAAATGTCGAAATGGCGCCCGTCGATTTCCAGCTCGAATTCCATCGCGTCCTGATCGGGAGGCACGTCGGCAAGCCGGGGAGAGCCGTTCGCCGCGCGGATCGCGTCGAAGTTTTCCGGCGCCACCGCGACTCCCACCACGCAGCCGCCCGGGCGAATCAGCACGCGAAATTCCGCGGCCCTCGTCCATTCGCTTGTCGCGTCGTTGCAAAGCGACGCGCCTTCGTCGTACAGCCGCTCGGCCGCTTCGGCGCGCGTTGCGGGATTCGGATCGGCGAGCTGGCCGATCCACAGGGCGAGTTCGCTCGGCTCGCTCATGCGTCTCCGCTGCGCGCGCTTTCCGCAAGCAGCACCGGAGGTGCGCCAGAAGTTAGCCCAGCCCCGAAGGGCTGGGTCCCTCGCGC
The DNA here is from genome assembly GCA_035504455.1 of Vulcanimicrobiaceae bacterium. Classification (GTDB taxonomy): domain Bacteria; phylum Acidobacteriota; class Terriglobia; order Acidiferrales; family UBA7541; genus Palsa-295. The sequence goes on along the minus strand of DATJRU010000233.1, from coordinate 2,928 downwards.
GCAAAATGCCCAGCGCCGTAGGCGCGACACAATCGGCATGAGACTTTAGGGCGCGACGAACGACGGCGGCAGCGCGTTGGCGTTCGACAGCGCCACGTACGCCGTCTTGCCCGGCTGGATCGTTACCGGCACATCCCAGCGCGAATGCGCGTCGCCCACTTGCGCGGCCACGTCCAGCGAACTCAGCCAGTAGGTTCCCGCCGGCACGTCGCGCAGGGTGCCCTGTCCTTGAAGATCGGTTTGCGTCCGCGCCACCAAGTACGTCGACTCAGCCAGAGTGAGGCCGCGCTGCCGGACCTCCTTCTCGTGTCTTCCGACGATTTCGTTCCATTTCGCGCTCGGGTCCACGTCCGTCAGGTTGCCGTCGATCCCGTCGATGCTTTCCGGATGCGCCGTCATGAACGCCCGGATCGCCGCGGCGTATTCATCCTCGAGCCGCTTGAATTTTTCCGGATTCTTCTGCGCGTCGGACGCCTTGAACTTGGGGTCGGGGAAGTTCGAAGCCTCGTCGCCGGCGTTGCGCTCGCGATACGCCTTGTAGAATTCGGGCACGTCCATCACGTCCGGCACCTTCAGCATGTGGATGAAATCCTCGCCGTTCAGCGTCACCCAGTGGTTCTTCTTCATCCAGGCTTTGAGTTCCTTCGAGACGTCGAGCTTGGCGATGAACCCGTCCATATCGGGCGGCGCGACGGACGAGCTCGCGTCCTTGCAGATCACTTCGTAGCTCTTGCTCAGCAGGAAAATCGGGAAGCCGCGCACCGGTTCCTGGAGGCCGTCCGTCGGCGTCACCTGCGCGACAAATTGAATCGATCCGGTTTGCGGCGATGCCGGCAGCACGAACGCCAGCGCGACCGCCGAAAGAAGAATCCCAAGCTGCAATTGTCTCTTCATGGCGCTCATCGTAACAGAACGCGCCCGCGCGTGACGCGCACCGTTCCAGTTGGTTAACGCCTCGGACGTAGCGCCAGCAAAGGCAGCGCAGCGGCCCTGCCGGTTTTGCTTTAGGTTTAAACGTAGCGCCAGGTCCTTCTAGCCTGGCATCTTCGCTTCCTGCATCCGTTGGATTCGGGAACTTAGAAAAGCTGGAAGGCGACTTCGATGATTTCGCGCACGGCTGCGGGATGGCCGTCAGGTCCTTTGGCGGGTGTGAGCCGCCAGCCGCGCACCGCTTCGACAGCTTTTTCGTCCAGGCCGAAGCCGAGGCCCTTGGCCACGTGCACGTCGGTAACTCTGCCGTCGGCCGTGACCACCGCCACCAGTTCGACCACGCCTTGCACCTTCACTTTCATGGCCTCGTCGCTGTAGTCAGCTCGCGGGCAATACAGGCACGTCGGCACGCCGTAGCCGCCGGTTCCCGCGCTCGGCATTCCGCCGCCGGTGCCGTACTGCTGCCCGGGACCTAACCCGTTGCCGTTCCCGTTGCCGATGCCGTTGCCGCGGCCCTGGCCCATGGAATCGCCGCCGGTGTTCTTGCTCAGCGGGTCGCCCCAATTGTTCATGTTGTTGTTCGGGGGCGTGAGCTGCGGATTACCCACAAGCGTTGGCGCGATGGCCACCTCAGGATGCACGGGCGGATGGACCATCGGGCGCGAAAACTGAATCTCGGCAAACTTCGGAGCTTGGCCCTTGGTCGCGCGCGTCAGATCGTGCTGGCCGCCACCGCCGCCGGCCTTGGCCTTGGCCGCGTGCTTGGGCAGATAAGGAGAGATCGTATTGTCGATATCCGTGATCTCGGGGCTGCTGGCCTTGGCGGTGTAGGGCGGCAGCCATTCGGAAAGCAGCAGCGGCACGATGATGATCAACCCGATCGCCACCACGTGCACGACGATCGACAGCAGCTGCGCCTCGGAAAATCCTTTGCGCTTCGACCAGATTTCCGGCACGGGAATCGGTTTGCTGGTCGTCTGAAGCGGGGGCAGCTTTTTCGGCGCGATCAGGTCCATCACGTTCCGCCAGAGGCTCGGCTCTTCGTCCCAAGCCACCAGCAGGTCGGACCGGACGCGGCCGCGCGGACCCGAGCGGAAGAATTCTTTGATGTTGGCGCCGAAGCCGGCGCCGAACTCCGGCATGTCGAACGACGTAGGCGATCCCGGGCGCACCTTGGCAGGCCGCTCCGTGAGGAAATCTCTCAAATTGGAAAGGAGGCTCTTGAAGGAAGATCCGTGCGCCACCGGCTTGGCGGCCTGGCCAAGCCGCAGCGTCGGCTCGCTAGTCGAACGCCCCGCTTCGTCGAGTCTCGCGCCAAAATCGGACATCTAGGCTGCCCTATCCCCCGTCCGGCCGTATACGAAAGTTAGACGCAAATTCGCGGAAAAGGATGTCTCGCTCCGCGCCCCGCTGACATGCTTTCCGATTCATTGTAACATGAGACGGTTGCGTCGAATTTCGGGTTTCCGCCGCGCCAACTTGTAATACAGAAGGCCTATCGGCGCCATAGTAAAGTGTTTCGAGCCGCCCGGTTGCAGCGAAATTACAGCGAAAGAGAAAGGTTCCCTGGCCCCCGGAATGGCAAAGACCGTCGACGTGAAGAGCACGCTGAATCTGCCCAAGACCGACTTCCCGATGAAGGCGCGTCTGCCCGAGCGCGAGCCGGAGCAGCTCGCCGCGTGGGAAGAGTCCGGGCTATATCGCCGCATCCTGGAATCGCGTGGCGGCGCGCCGCTTTTTGTCCTGCACGACGGCCCGCCCTATCCCACGGGCGAAATTCACCTCGGCACCGGCCTGAATAAAGTCCTCAAGGACATGATCGTCAAGTCGAAGACGATGGCGGGCTTCCGCTCGCCCTACATTCCCGGCTGGGATTGCCACGGCCTGCCGATCGAGACGCAGGTGGAGAAGAAGCTCGGCGGCAAGACCACCAAGGTCGACGCGGCCAAGTTTCGCAAGATGTGCCGCGAATTCGCCGCCGGGTACGTCGAAATCCAC